>JAZMZI010000016.1:0-2907 GCA_045585895.1 Eubacteriales bacterium | reverse complement strand
GGCATCCAAAGGAAACACGGAGGAAATAATAAACCGTTTTCCCTTGATCAGCATTTCACGCTCACGGGTGCAGGTGTCATCGGTAAGCGTGTAGGTTGAATCACGGAAGACTGCCACCGATGCACCGCTGTCGGATTTTTTAATAATTGCACTCTCGGGCTTGTAGCTGCCGAGTATTCCTGTTTCAAGATATTCTTTGTATTCGTTCATTGAACTCCTTTCTGCCGTTACCGGCTTTCACAATATTTTTTACATACCGTCCATCACGGGGCCGTTATTCTTCTTACGGTGTTGCGGCTGACGCATGGTGGTACAGTCCTCCACGGGAGCATCCTCGTCGATGATGTTGGTCAGGTCAGCAAAAAGATATGCCGTATCAGTTCCCAGATGATCAGCACCGCCGTCGGGATCAGCGAGATCCATATACTCCGTTTCGTAAACGTTCTCACCGTTTCCCGTTCCGAAGAGAGACTCTGTGAAAACTGTTCGCTCGCTTTCCCAACCTGTGAACACATACTCTCGGTTGCCGTACTCATCCTCTCGGTAGATGCTGTTACCGTCCGTTCCATCATTTCTGTGAACTGTTCGGTCAGTTCCCGGCAGCTCTCGGCGTACTCGGTCAGTATCTCGATCTGCCGTTCCATATACGAGGTGAGTTCCTCTTTGGTTGCCAGCTCGGTCAGCGATTTCTGTATCGCTGAGAGCATATCGATCTGCGTATTCATCGCGGCGATCAGAGCCTTCCAGTTCACGTCCATCACTGCTGTACAGGGGACGGCGGTTTCCGCTTTCTTCATATGCGCTCTCGCCGTACCTTTCAATTCCTCTTTCGATTTCGTTCCGTATTCTGAACTCATATTCCATATTCTCCTTCAAAAATTTTTCTTCGTGCAGCTTATTATCTCTGCACCGTTTTCCGTCGGGCATGGTGTAGGTGATGCTCTTTCTGTCACGAGTCCACTTCACCTCGTAGCCCTCTGCCTCCATCAAGCGAATAAAATGTTCTCTTGACCGCGCTATCGCCATGGCATCTTCAATCGTAACGATCAGTTGCATCTTCCAGCTTTCCCCGCGCTCGGCGGCGCGGTACTCTCTTGAGGACATCTGCTTGACCTTCTGCGACTGCTCCTTCGGTGAAAGAACCGACAGTCCGTATTGCAGGCACAGCTTGTCCGATTCTGCTCGGAGCCGTTCTATATTTTCGTTGTCCGAATGATATTTATATCCGTTTTCACAGCTCACGCTGTTGACAACAAAATGTGAATGAAACCACTTTTGTCAAGGGTAAAGTGTGTATATTTACAATTTCTTAATAAAAAAAGAAAGCGACTCAAGTTTTTTGGCTTGAATCGCTTTTTTCATAAATGTTATTTGTTTTGAAAGTTCAAGAGGAAGTCGCGGATATTCATATGGATAATGCCGTTTCGGCTCATATCAAACTCGTCCAATGAAATAACGTATTTAGGATAATTGTCTTTAATATCCTCATATGCGCCGAATTCGCGTTCTTCGGCTTTTTCGGAAGATAAAAGATAGCATACTTGTACGTAAATACGCTTGCCGTCCTTATCACAAACAAAGTCTATCTCTTTTGTTCCGTTCTTGCCTATTGTAACCTTGTATCCAAGACGGAGTAACTCAAGGCACACGATATTTTCAAGGATCAATTCTATATCCCGCTGATTATTGCCGTAGGTAGCCTGTCTGAGCCCGTGGTCAGCGAGATAGTATTTCTCATTGATCTGCAAAATCTCTTTGCCCTCAAGATCCATGCGTCTGATCTTGTGGAATAAAAACGCCTTTTCACAAGATTTCAGATAATTGATAATGGTATCTACCGCTACGGTACGCTTTTCACTTTTGAAATATGCCGCAATGCTGTTTGCTGAAAATGTACGACCGATATTTGCTGCAACATATGCTATGATACGTTCAAGCAGATCCACGTCGCGGAGCTTGTTTCTTTTTACGATATCCTTAATAACAACGGAAGCATAAATATCCTTGAGATACTGCGCCTTTGCTCGCTCGTCAAGCGGTGTTGTTGCAAGAAAAGGCAATCCGCCGTATTTTACGTACTCCATAAAATACTCGCTCACACTCTTGTTATCACCGTCGGCGCGTCTTGCCTCGCAATACTCCGAAAAGGAAAATGGATATACCGTAAATTCCACGTACCTTCCCGACAGCAAGGTTGCATATTCTCCCGAAAGCATCTTCGCGTTAGAGCCGGTAATATAGATATCTGCATCCGAATTGACGCGCAGTGAATTCACACACTTTTCCCAATCCTTCACTTCCTGTATCTCATCAAGGAAGATATATGCCCGACCTTCTATTTCCTCGATCTTGGTTTTCAAGTAATCGTGCAGAGATGCCGCTGTGGTAAGACTTGAATAATTCATATCCTCAAAGTTGATAGATATCATCTGATCTTGCGGCACGTTTTTATCAAGCAGTTCTTCCTTGATAAGCTCCAACATAATGGACTTTCCGCTACGTCTTACGCCAACGATCACTTTAATAAGCTCGCTTTTATCAATAAAAGGTCTGATCTGTGACAAGTAGCTTTCTCTCTTAATCATAGTAGCACTCGCCCCTTTCCACTTAGATGAGAGCATTATACCACAATTATAATCGAAAGTCAATACTTAATATATATCTTTATCGACTATAATCTATAAAAACAATTTTCGACTTCCACCTTTTTATTATATCCGATATGTCCTCGGGATATAACACCAAATCAAATTTGTTACTGCCAGCATCTCATTGCTTTTTCTTTCTCCTATTTTTCGTCATTTTTTGCATAGATAGTTTTAGCGGCAACGGTTGCCCGTTGCCGCCATAAGAACACTTATTGTTAACGGGACAAATCCCTTTAGCGTATTTTCAATCTCCCCGGAT
>JAZMZI010000015.1:0-7050 GCA_045585895.1 Eubacteriales bacterium | reverse complement strand
TATTCGTCACGACATCCCCTCCCTTAAGGATCCCAACCCCTGTCGGCTTCGCCGACGACTCGAAATGAAATCTTATTTAAACTTAAAGATATTTAGGTTTAAATAAAACTGTGAAGGCTGGGTTTAACACCCTTTCAAGGGTAAGAGACAGTGGGGGATTTTTTTAGCTCCGAAGGAGCGAAAAATCCTGCGTCACTACTAGAGCGCCCCAAAGCTTTAAGAGTTTTTGCGGAGCTTTTTTTCAAAAAGCGACCCAACTTGCGCGTAGCGCAATGTTGACCGGAGGCACCGCTTCCCTCGCGTCCCCTCGCCGCTAAACTGCAATTTATAAACGAAAAGGAAGATGCTTGCATCTTCCTTTTTGCATTACGCCTTTAGGCAGGTTGAGCACGAAGTGCGAAACAGACAACCACCCGCTGTGCGGGTGGGTAACAAAGGTTATACCAAAAAACCTCCAAACATGGTAGAATAAGATGTCAAGCCTATTGCTACAATGAAAGGAGATTTTATGGCAAACCAGACAAGCAGTTTGGCACATACGAAATGGATGTGCAAGTACCACATAGTGTTCATTCCGAAATACAGAAGAAAGGTCATATACAATCAGTATCGAGCAGACTTGCAAGAAATAATCCGAACTCTGTGCAAGTATAAAGGGGTAGAGATACTTGAAGGACATATGATGCCAGACCATGTGCACCTACTATTAAGTATACCACCAAAAATAAGCGTGTCAAGTTTTATGGGATATTTAAAAGGAAAAAGTGCATTAATGATGTTCGATAAGCATGCAAATTTGAAATACAAATTTGGCAATAGACACTTTTGGGCAGAAGGGTACTATGTATCTACAGTAGGACTGAACGAGGCTACAATAAGGAAGTACATCGAAGATCAAGAGAAGCACGATATTGCGTTAGATAAATTATCAGTAAAAGAATACGAAGACCCTTTTAAGGGTAGCAAGTAATACGAACGCCCTTTCAAGGGCGGCAAAAGTGGCAAAGGCAATAGGCTTGAACAAAGTGAAAGCCAGCGACTTGAGTCGCTGGCCGGTAGCTTTGGGCTTTTAGCCCTTGTGCAAACCACCCGTTTGACGGGTGGTTATGATTTATTAATAATTGTTTCTGTATTTCTTTCTGAATCCGAGGAAGATACCTCCTGCGGAAAGAGTGCCGACGATAACGACGCAAATAATAATTATTATGGGACTTACGTCGATGTCCGATTTCAACTCCTCCCAAAGCCGGTTGATAAGCGTAAGCTTTTGAGGAGTCAGATTCTTATAATAGGTCGCGTTTACCGTGTCAAGAGAGTACATTTTTTCAAACGCGTCGTCCTTGATCTCGCTCATTGTATTGCGGTATCCTTCATCATCCACTACCTTTTGGTTGGGGGATGCGTAGTAGGTGTACTCGGCGTTGGCAACGGCGGGAGAATAAAATTCTTCACCGATGTTCTCCATATAATACTCAAGAAAGCCTTCTTCAAAGTCGGAGTCGACCATAAGCATAAAGTCGATGTATCTCTCGGCTACAAGCTTGTTTTGGCTTGACTTCGGAATGCACATAGCGTCAACGTAAAGGTTCGTGCCTTCCTCGGGGTAGAAAAATTCAAGATCTTGATTGTGTTCGTACATCGTCAGGAAATCTCCTGCGTAGTACGCGGATATTGCCGCGCTGCCGCCTTCCATTTTGTTGAAGATCTCATCCATAACGTAGCCCTGAACGATACCCTTCTGGGTTTTAAGCTCGCCAAGCGCCGCTCTCCACTCTGATTCGTCGTCGGTATTGACGTCGATGCCGAGCTTGTACTGGGCAGTGCCGAGAGCGTCTCTGGAATTGTTGAACTGCAAAATGTTGCCTTGATATTTTTCGTTCCACATAAGGTCCCACGAGCCAATATCGGCTTCATCTACCATTGACGTGTTGTAGATGATACCTATCATACCGTAGAAGTAGGGAACGGAGTAAACGTTTCCTTCGTCGTAGTAATCGTATCTTGCATCATTGCCGAAAAAGTCGCTTGAAAGATTGGCCTTGGCGTGGGGAATGTTGTCGTAATTCAATGGATGAAGCAGGCTTTCGCCGTTTTCACCGCCGCTTATGAGACGTTCTATCATATAGTCCGAGGGGACTATGATATCGTAGCTTACCGCGCCGCCCGAAAGCTTGGCGTACATATCCTCGTTTGAAGAATAGGTGGAATAGACTACGTCGACCTTTTCTCCGTAGGTGTATTCGTACCAAAGCTCAAATGCGCGGTTTGAGTCGAGAGTGCCATCGCTGCCGTCAGACATATACTCACCCCAGTTGTAGACGTAAAGGGTGGTAGTGCCTCCGCCAACCGAGTCGTCACAGGCGGAGAAGAACGAGATGGGGAGAGCGATAAGTATAAGAGCGAGGATTATAGAGAAGATCCTTTTAGAAAGTTTCATCATTTGATCCCCCCTTTGCTTTTTTTCTTGCCTTTTACCGATCCGGTGAAGTTGACCGCCAGCAAAATGACGAGAATGATCGCCACGATAAGCGCACAGAGCGCGTACATACTGAATTTGACGTTATGTACGGTCTGGTTGTAAACGTAAAGGGGAAGCGTCTGGAAATTGGGTGAGCTTACGAAATGGCTGATGACGAAGTCGTCAAGCGACAGGGTAAAGCTCATCATAAGTGCCGAGACTATTCCCGGGACTATTTCGGGAAGCTCTACCGAAAAGAAGGCTTTTGCGGGAGTGCATCCCAGATCCTGCGCTGCCTCGGAGAGAGATTTGTCAAGCTGGTTGAATCTCGGAGTTATGGAGAGGAGCGCGTAGGGAAGGTTGAAGGTGGTGTGGGCAATAAGCATCGTCCAGAAGCCGAAAAGCTTGTCTGCGTCGGATATGCCCGCAACGGTCTTTAAAGAGCCGACTACCGCAACGAAAAGCAGCATCATCGAAACGCCGGTTACGATATCGGGATTCATCATAGGGATGTTTGTGATAGACGTGATGGCGCTCTTGATATATTTTTTCTTCATGTGGTGAAGACCGAGAGCAGCAAAGGTGGCGATACCCGTAGCAATAAAAGAGGAGCAGACTGCCAAGATGAGGGAGTTTTGGAGCGCGGTCAGCGCCGCGTCGTCGTGAAAAAGCTCACCGTACCATTTTAACGATACCTCCGTAAACTCGCTGAGGCTGCCGCCGTCGTTAAATGAGAAGACGATAAGCACCAGAATAGGGGCATAAAGCAGGGCAAATATTATAAAAATATAAGCTCTTTGAAGGAATTTCATCATATAATGATACCTCCTTCGTCGTCGGAAAATTTATTCATTATCCAAACGGAAATGAGAATAAGTATCATCATAACGAGGGAGATCACCGCACCAACGTTGTAGGTGCAGGTATTCTGGAAGAGACGCTCGATAGTGTCGCCTATAAGGTCGATCTTGCCCGCACCGAGCTTCTGCGAAATATAGAAGGTGCTGATCGAGGGCACGAATACCATGGTGATACCAGAGATAACGCCCGATATGGTAAGGGGGAATATTACCTTGGTCATCGTCTGAAGACTGTTGCATCCAAGATCGTGCGCCGCCTCGATATAGCGCTTGTCAAGCTTAGTCATAGTGGTGAAGATCGGCAATACCATATAGGGAAGGAAGTCGTAGACCATACCTAAGATAACGCCCGCATCGGAGCCGACTATGTATATCTTATTGAGACCAATGCTTTCAAGGAAAGAATTGAGAAGCCCTCCGTTATCAAGCAGAGCCATAAGCGCATAGGTTCGGATAAGCAGGTTGCACCACATAGGGAGCATTATAAGTACCATAAGTATCTTTTGCATTTTGGGACTGCTCTTGGACATAAAATACGCCAAGGGGTAGCCGATGAGCAGACATACCACGGTAGCTATCAGCGCAAATGCTATGGACAGAACGAATACGTTTCCGTATTGCGAAAGCGACGAGATGTTGGAAAGCGAAAAGTTGCCGTCAGCATCCGTAAATGCGAAATACAGAACGAAAAGCATCGGCGCCACGATGAAAAGGATCATCCATACGATATGGGGCGCCGCCGCTAATCTCTGAAAGAGAGAGTTTCTTTTCATTCCTCGCCATCCTCCTCATCCGAAGGCTCGGTGGGATCGGATAGCTGATCAAGCTCGTCCGAGAAGGAGGAATAGTCACCGAACATTCCCGAGAACTCGGATTTGTTCATTATATGTATAGCTTCAGGCTCGATAAAGAGACCGATATGCTCACCCTCTGCCACGAAGTCGGTGGTCTGGATCATCCACTTGAAGCCGCCGATGTCGACTATTATCTCCCAGTGAACGCCCTTGAAGGTCACGGAGGTAACGAGACCCTTAAGCATACCCTTGTCGGGGGCTACAACGTCAACGTCCTCGGGACGAACGACTACGTCAACCTTCTGATTTTTATCAAATCCCTTGTCAACGCATTCGAAGGTCTGACCCGAGAAGCGAACCTTGAAGTCGTCGAGCATAATGCCGTCGACTATGTTGGATTCACCGATAAAGTCGGCAACGAAAGCGTTTTCGGGCTCGTTGTAGATGTCAGTGGGAGAGCCTATCTGCTGAATCTGACCATTGGCCATAACGACTACCGTGTCGGACATGGAGAGAGCCTCCTCCTGATCGTGAGTAACGTATATAAAGGTGATTCCCGTAGCCTTCTGTATCTTTTTAAGCTCGTTCTGCATATCCTTGCGGAGCTTGAGGTCGAGCGCGCCGAGAGGCTCGTCGAGAAGCAGAACTTTTGGCTCGTTTACGAGAGCGCGGGCAATTGCCACTCTCTGCTGCTGACCGCCCGAAAGAGTGCTTACGCGTCTTCTTTCAAAGCCTTTAAGGTTTACCAAGGAGAGCATTTCTTTGACTCTCGTTCTTATAACGTCCTCGGGCGTTTTCTTCAAACGGAGACCGAAAGCCACGTTTTCGAACACGTTAAGGTGAGGAAAGAGAGCGTAGCGCTGAAATACGGTATTTACGGGTCTTTTGTGAGGAGGAACGTCCTTGACGCTTTTCCCGTCAAACTCCACTTCGCCCGTGTCGGGGGTCTCAAATCCGCCTATAATACGCAGAGTGGTGGTCTTGCCGCAGCCCGAGGGGCCGAGAAGAGTCACGAATTCTTTGTCGTGTATCTGTAAATTGATGTGATCGAGTACGGTTTCTCCGTCAAATGCTTTTGACACATCGGTCAGATTAATAATTACTTCCTTTTCCATTACACATAAAAACTCCTTTCAAAAGCCGAGATTAGCGTTCCCCAAAGGTATTAAATCCTATGAGTTTCGCCGAAATTTTTGATGCGTTTTCCGACAATTTGTGGCGCACAGGTTTTGCCTTGCCGTTTCCGTCTTAGAACGACAGATACCGCCTATTGCGTTCAGAACGCAATGAGGACAGTATAACATTTTACATTGTAACATAAATTTATCCCAATTGCAAGGGGTTTTAAAAAAAATCCCGAAAATTCGGGATTTTTTGAGGATTTTTTTATGTTTTTCTGCGTCAGATGTTAAAAAGTGCGACTATTTTAGCTTTTTCTCCGAAAATCATTGAAATTCTCGTTTATTCTCCGAATTCCTTTTGACTTAGGCCTATGAATAGTCCGAAACTATTTCCGCAAGCTTTGCTCGAAGCAGATCAAGATCGCGTTCGGTGTTAAAGATACCCAGTCCCACTCTGATCGCACCGCCCTCGGGGGTGCCGAGCGCTCGGTGCGCCAAGGGCGAACAATGGTATCCCGTGCGCAGACAAAAGCCGTCTTTTGAGAGGATCTCGCCTACAGTGTCTGCCGCCATTCCTTCTACGTTGAACAATAAAACGCTACCTGAGCTTTCGTCGTAGATCTTGATTCGACGCAGGGATGAAAGGCGGTCGAATGCCTTTTCCCATAAAAAGCGCTCCCTTTGAGCGATGCTGTCCGTTCCAAGACTTTTTATAAATTCTATCCCCGCACAAAGCCCCGCTATTGCGGGAGTGCAGAGAGTTCCGCTTTCGTATCGCTCGGGGGAAAGCTCTCCCATTGATAACTCAAGAGAGTTTACGCCGTTTCCTCCTTCAAGTAGAGTTGAAAGGCGGGGCGCGTCATCGCCCAGTATCATTATGCCAAGTCCTTGGGGCGAATAAAGCCCCTTGTGAGCGGGGAGACAGAGAATATCTATAAAATCGTCTTTCATATTTATAGGCGTGTGCCCTGCAGACTGTGCGGCGTCCACGCAGAAAATAATACCCAAGCGGCGGCAGAGCCTTCCGATCTCACGGATGGGGAGCGTGTAGGAGCAGATATTGGAGGAGTGAATGCAGGTCAGCATTTTTGTGGACGGACGGAGCCTTTTGACTATGTTTTCAATTATTTCGTGAGTGGTAAGTTTTCTGTCCTTGTCGTAAGCTTTGAATACGTCGTAGCGCAGGACGTCGTCCTTTGCGAGCTGTGCCGCGGGGCGAAGAACGCTGTTGTGCTCCATATTGCTGATCAGCAAGTGTCCACCGTCCTTCATAACTCCCTTGATTGCCATATTGAGCGCGTAGGTAGTGTTGAGGGTAAAGATTACGTTTTCGGGTGAAGCGCCGAAAAGAGAGGCTATTGCTTCTCTTGTTTCAAAGACCTTTTCGGCGCTTTTCAGTGCGATATAGTGTGAACCGCGTCCGGGATTTCCGCAATAGGTTTTCATACATTCCACGGAATCCATAATTACGCTTTCGGGTTTTGGAAACGTGGTGGCGGCGTTGTCAAGGTAGATGATGTCGGACATTGTGTTCTCCTTGTAGAGTTCAAATTTTGATTTATCGGTTAGGCTATATTAACTTTTCTTGCCATCAGCGGCAAGAAAAGTTACAAAAGAAACGCCGCTTAAGGGTAGGGGGTCTCACGAATAAAAAAGCAGCAAGCCGCATTTTTATTCGTCACGACATCCCCTCCCTTAAGGATCCCAACCCCTGTCGGCTCCGCCGACGACTCGAAATGAAATCTTATTTAAACTTAAAGATATTTAGGTTTAAATAAAACTAATAAGGCTGGGTTTAACACCCTTTCAAGGGGATG
>JAZMZI010000014.1:0-21670 GCA_045585895.1 Eubacteriales bacterium | reverse complement strand
GCAGTGAAGAGGCTGTAGCGGTGTATATACCCGGCTTGCCACCCTCCTTCTTGATAATGCGAGCGCGACCGCCGATCGCGACGTGTCACTTCGGGCATTGCCCGAAGCCGCGAGTTTTCTGCGAAAACATCGCCAAGCGAGGGGCTTTTGGAAAAGCTCGAGCAAAACTTCCAAACAGACAACGCCAAACAGTTCGACAAATCAAAATTTGAAAAATGAGAAAGGAAAATATATATGAGTATTAAATTTCAATTTTTAGGCACCTGCGCGGCAGATTTTTCGCCCAAGCTTAAGACAGATTTTGTTGATTGCTTTGACAAAAATGCAAGGCGGTCATCTGCAGCGATAATCAATGGCAAATATCTTATCGATTGCGGTGTTCATACCATTGATTCGCTCCGTATCGCGGGTATTCCTCTTGAGAATATAACCGATGTGTTTTTTACTCACCTCCACGGTGACCATTTCCAAGCGTCGAATCTTAAGAAGATCGCGGCAGCAAAGAGTGATATTCTTCGCGTTTGGGTAGCTAACGATGCCAAGCTTCCCAAGATAGAGAACACTGTTATAATCAGAATGCCAAAGCAGGCAAAAATCGACGTTGACAATGGAGTTTTCGTTACGGGACTTCACACAAACCACGATGAGGGCGCGGCACCGCAGTATCTGCTTTTTGAAATCGATGGCAAGAAGATACTATACGCAACCGACGGCGCGTGGATATTGAATTCGACGTATTATCATCTGAAAAACGCAAAGCTTGATGCTCTTGTTCTCGACTGTACCTGTGGTGACTACGAGGGCGAATACCGCATAGGTGAGCACAACAACATACCTATGATCCGTCTTATGCTCCCATCCTTTAAAAAATGGGGAATTATCGGCGATGAAACCGCCACATATATAACCCACATTGCCCCCTCTCTCCACAAGCCTCATGACGAAACTGTCGAGATAATGAAGGAGATGGACGTTTTGGTGGCATATGACGGACTTGAAATTGATATCTGATGATAAAATTCACTTTCTGTATGATAAAAAACGAATAAATGCTTGACAGAGGGTGAAAATTTTCTTATAATTAAATTGAGCGTTATGCTTAGAAAATCAGCGTAAAAGAGGTTGAATTATGTATCGCATTGGTATTGATCTTGGCGGCACCAATATTGCCGCGGCAATAGTAAATAATGAATTTAAAATAGTGAAGAAACTGAGCGTTCCCACGGGAGCGGAAAGAGATGCAAGCCTTATTATGGACGATATGGCGGCTCTTTGCAGAAGCGTTTGTGCCGAGGCAGGCATCGACTTTTCGGAGATCGAGGCTATCGGTATTGCATCCCCCGGAGTAGCAAATCACACCGACGGTATTGTGGTATATTCCTGCAATCTGCCTTTCCGTAAATTCCCCATATGCGCGGAGCTTGGAAAAAGACTTGGTCTTAACAATATCCACGTTGAAAACGACGCAAACGCGGCTGCATGGGGCGAGGCAGTTGCAGGCGCGGCAAGAGGAACCAAAAATTCGGTTATGATAACTCTCGGAACCGGTGTTGGCGGCGGTGTTATCATCGACGGTCAGGTTTTCTCGGGCTTCAACTATGCAGGAACAGAGCTTGGTCACATCGTTATCGAGGTTGGCGGCAGACAGTGCGGCTGTGGCAGACGAGGTTGCTGGGAGGCATATAGCTCTGCAACGGGTCTTATCAATATGACGAAAGAGAAGATTGCCGAGTGTGAGAAGAACGGCAGAGAGACCGCTATGGTTGCGATCGCCGAGAAATACGGCAAGGTCAACGGCAGAGTAGCGTTTGACGGCTACAGAGCAGGCGATGAGGCGGCTAAAGAGGTCATTGATACCTATATCGAGTACCTTGCAAGCGGCATTACCAGCATGATTAATATTTTCCAGCCCAAGGTGCTTTCTATCGGCGGCGGAATTTCAGGAGAGGGACAGTTCCTTATCGATCTCCTGTTTCCCTTTGTGGATAAAGAAAGATATGGCGGTGATTTCATCGATAAAAAGACCGAGATCCGCATAGCAGAGCTGGGAAACGACGCGGGTATCGTAGGCGCGGCGTTCCTTGGAATATAATCGGTTAATTGAATATGCAAAAAGCGTCTCGGAATTGCTCCGAGACGTTTTTTACTTAAACTATTTCAATACCGTCAAATCTTGCAAGCTTGGGTCCGAGATATCTTCCCGTCTGCTTGCTTTCGGCAGAAAGCTTTATCGAATTCAGCGCATCGGAAAGCTTGCCCGATATGGAAATTCCCGTGACGGGGATCTTTTTTTCTCCGTCAAAGTAATATGCAAGACGAACCTCTCCGCCGATATAGTCGTTGTAGATGTCAAGCTGAAGTCCCGACATCGAAACGCACTCAAAATAGGGAGCGCTGTTCAGCTCTTCGTCAGTGAGAGTGCCGCATTCGACTTCATAGCAAGCCAGTTCACCGGTTGCCTGTCTGCCAAGATACTGAGCGAAGCGAGAACCGCCGAAATAAGAGGCAGCTGTGCCATTTTCGATGACCTTTGCATCGGTGAGAGTAGTTCCGTCACCGTCAAAGAGGGCAGAAGCGGTGCTTCCTCGGATCGTGCCCTTCATCGTAACCGTTATCTTGTCGCCCGTGGGAGCTTTTTGGATAGCGTCACCCTCGGAGAAGGGATTTTGCTTGGTGTAAACCGCCGCAAAGTTTAAGGTATGCGCCAATTCGCCGAAAAGCTGTGAAAGCTCCTCTGCGGGGAGGACTACGGGACACTCAAGCTTGCTTTCGGGTGCTTTTGCCGATCCTCGGTCTCTGACTTCGCGCATCTTTGCCTCGATTTCGTTCTTTATCTTGTTATAATCGAATTCTGCGGTGCGGATAGCCTCGTACAGTTCAACGCTTTCACCCTCGTTCCACGTGGGGATCGCCTCGATCATCGCGCTGTATTTTACCTCGCGCTTGTCCATTCCGCGGCTGTTCTTAACTGTGACGGTGTACTTGTTGATGAATATTTCGAGAGCGTTGACAGAGCCGTTTCCCAACATATCCGAGGAGAAGACCGCGTCGGCTATCTTTGCCGCAACCTGTTTCGGCTCGTGCTCTGTGAAATTGGATTCTATAGCTCCGTCAAGGGTCTCGCCCTCGGGAAGAGCGTAATATTCGTTGGAAATAAGCGCGGCTTTTTCAAGCGCGGAGTCGATCTTAGCCTTCGCCTCGTCCTCGGTGGTGGAGGCATAGAGCTTGAATGACGCCTGACCCTTTTTGCCGTCGTGGTCGAGATATACCGTGACCGCGGAAGTTTGAGTGTCGGTGCTTCTTACGGTCTCAAGCTTGCTGTGAACGAAAAACAGCTCGTAAGACTCGGTCTTGGTGGAGTTTATCTTCCACTCGCGGGCGGAAGATTCGTTTAAAAGCTTTTCAATATTTATCATAACTGTACCTTCTCTTTCTTAAGCCAGCTTGCAACGGAGCTTTAATGCAGGGCCGCCGTCGGAGACGCGCACCCATTCCTTATATCCCTTGCCGCATCCGCCGCTGCCGATGACCTTAAAGTCGTCGGAGATCATAGATATGGATTTCAGCACGTCGGGAACGTATCCGCTCATAACTACGGGGGAAACGTAGTTGTCGGTCAGCTTTCCGTCTACGATCTCAATGCCGTACTCTGCGGTGCACTGTATCTGCCAGTTCTTGGGGTCTTCCATGCCGTTGTTGGTCTGGAAGAGCATATATCCATGCTTTACGGACGCTATCATATCCTCGAGCTTATCCTGTCCCGCATCGAAGAAGGTGTTGGTCATACGGGAATATGCCTTTCTCTTATAGGACTCGCGTCTGCCATTGCCCGTAGGCTCGGTTCCGAGAACCGACGCGGAAACAAGGTCTGAAATACCCGAAACGAGGATTCCGTCTTTGATTATCTGCGTATCATGAGCCAAAACGCCGTCGTCGTCAAAGAAATAGGACGCAGTGGAGAGGGCGGATGCCGCACCGTCGCGCATATTGCAGATGGGGGATGCTACGTACTTGCCGACGTAGTCCTTAGCCAGTGCTCTGTCCTTGACGAATTGATCCATCTCAACGCCGTGACCGAACGCCTCGTGGGCGATAAGACCGCTGATCGAAGGGTCGGTGATTACGTCGTAAACTCCCGGGGTGATGGGCTTTGCCTTAGCAAGCTTCCCGACCTTTTCGACGAGAGAGTCGAGAACCGTGGGGAAGTCTGCCATAGCTATAGACCAAAGGTGACCGTAAGAGCCGCCGTAGGTCTCCGCCATTCTTTCTCCGTCGCGGAGGATGAGATATGACGTCATATTTACCCATGAATAGCACTGATCAAGCTCACGGTTTTTCGTGATAAAGAGCTTTGATACCGTGAAAGAGGATGCGGAAACCGCGCAATTGACGAGCCTTTCCTCTGCCGAGAGAGCTTTATCTCTCATTTTTTCGCAGAATGCAAGGATCTCCGTGTCGGCAACGTCTCCGTCATCGCTTTCGCGAGAGAAGGATCTCACCATAGGTTCGTCCTTGGGGCAGGGAACCGAAACCGTGTCGTTTTCAAGGCTTTGGTCAATGTTGAGACTTTCGATTATCTTTGCCGCAAGTTCTTTTTTGTCTCCTGTGACATCATCAAGAGAATATTCGTAAAAAGCCTTTCCATCGTGCATTTTGATTACGAATCCGCACTCGGAAAGATTGCCTTCTCCGATGCTTGAGGTGCGTCTGTTTACGCTGACCGCGGTGCTTTTTACGTCGCTTCCCAAAATGCTGACGTATTCAAAACGATCAGAGAGAGCAGAAACCAACTCGCGGCAATCTTCTCTTTTTGAATTTAAAAATTTCGAAAATTTCATATTATTTCCTCTCAAATTTAATTTTAATTTAAAGGGAAAACCCCAAAAGGCTTTCCCGTTTTTTTATTTGTTTTTTTCAATAAATCTTTTTATTGCTTCGAAGCTCTGCTCGCTTATATGATGCTCGATCTTACAAGCGTCGTCTGCGGCGGTCTCCTCGTCGACACCGAGAGAAGTGAGAAGATTTGTGAGCAAGGTATGGCGTTCGTACATTCGGTTTGCCACCTCAAGACCGCTGTCGGTGAGAGTTATGTATCCGTGGCGGTCGACCTCGATGTACCCCGCGCCTTTGAGTATTCCCATAGCTCGACTGACACTTGGTTTACTGTATCCCATATACTCGCTTACGTCGATAGCTCGCACCGCACCGTGTTTTTTATATAAAACGTGTATCGTTTCAAGATACATCTCGCCCGATTCCTGAATGTGCATCTCGTCCTCCGTTGAATTTTTGCGTTATATTCAGTATAACACATATTTTTGATAATTGCAAGGGAAAATTTCTTGATTTTTGTTTTGGTTGACAAAAAATGCCTTCCGTGCTATAATTGTGTGAAAAACAAGAGAAGGGAGTGGAATCGTGAAAAATTTCGAGAAATTTTTGCCGCAAATAAAACTTAAAAATTGCATATTTTTATTACTTGGCAGCTTTATTCTTGCTTTCGGGCTTTTTAACGTTCATTCTTTTTCCTGTGTGACCGAGGGCGGCACTCTGGGACTTACCTTGCTGCTTGACCGTTGGTTTAATATCTCCCCCGCGCTCTCATCGCTGATACTAAACGCTATCTGCTATTTTATCGGCTGGCGTACTCTCGGCAAGGATTTTATAGCTTACAGCGCGGTTTGTTGTATATCTTTTTCGATTTTTTATCTGATATGTGAGCTTATAGGACCTGTCTATCCTCAAATAGCAGATCACAGACTTATTGCCGCCGTAGTCGGTGCGATTTTCGTGGGCGTTGGCGTCGGACTTTGCGTGCGCTATGGTGGCGCGCCATGCGGCGACGATGCTCTGGCTATGAGTATTTCCCACCGCGCAAAGATCAATATAAAGTGGGTGTATCTTGCGACAGACCTTTCGGTGCTTGCTCTGTCGCTTACGTATATTCCGTTGGCTGACATTCTTTATTCATTGCTGACCGTCCTTCTTTCGGGTCAGATGATCGGATTTATAGACGGGGTGGGGAAGAAAGAATAGACGAATTTCCCCCTATAAACAAAAGATTCACATTGTGGTGCCGATAATGATTAAATTAGGGATTCGAACCTTTTCACAAATCCGCAAGCGGATTTGGAGTAGGAATTCTCTTGACCGACTACCTCGCCAAAACGAAAACCCATCACTTTTTGTGATGGGTTTTCGTTTTGGCGGAGGCAGAGGGATTCGAACCCCCGTGGGGTTGCCCCCAAACGGTTTTCAAGGCACATCAAGCACTCGGAAATTAGAGAATTTTAGAGGAAGATATCAGACGATGAAAGACGCTGAAACCCCAGTGTTTACAAGGGTTTTCGGCTCTTTTTTGTTCGAACCTCGAAAAATTCCCGTGCCGTAAAGCATCCCCGTGTCTAAAAATTTGTCCAAAAAATTTTTAGAAATCGTTTTAGAAATGGGTAGTCGTTTGTGTAGCTCCTGTCGCCGCGTGACAGGAGCTTTCGTTCGTTTTTATGCAGATATTATAGCATGAAATCGGGATCTTTTCAAGTAGATTTTGTCACATAAACCGTATAATAATTGTGACGAGGTGCTTCCCCCTTAAAACCCTATGCATATTTTAGGATACTCAAAAATCAAAAAAATGCATATTTTCGGATAGTCAAAATGTCAAATTATGCATATTTTTCGGAGGAGTACTCTGACTCTTATTCTTTTGGTTCGCTTGATTTGCTACACAATGACATCGAATACACTTAATTGTGTGTTTTGCGAATCTTTGGAATTTATTGTTTGGGTATTTTCAGAAGCAAACCTGCCGCGCTTTTGAACTCTGGAACGTTTTTCAATGTCATCTTCACTCCACTCGGAAGAAATTGACAACAAAACTTCCTTGAGGCGTTCATTTATCGAAAGATTACGTTCACGGCTACGGCGCACAATACCAAAGCATCCTGTGGGAGAGATGTAAATATCTTCGGGAGCCTCCGAAGAAACAATGTTCATCATATTCCCGAACACGCATTCCTCGGGTATTGCCGTACAATTTATTCTTACTCCAAAACCGACGCTCACAATGTCCTTGCCAAAGTCATAAAAATGACCTTCAGGTGTTTGCCATTTGATAAAGTAGCAACATCCATCGCCATCATCTATAATGCTGCTCGTTTCATGCTGAGCATCTACCAACCTTTCACCAATCCAACGAACAACCGGAACTGCCCATGAATTTCCTATCGCTTGGTATCTGTTTGTTTTTTTCGCACCTGGCAAATCGGTATAGTTGTCAGGGAATCCCATCAATCTCTCGCATTCTAAGGGAGACAATCGACGAATACGCTTATCTTGCACCACAAATAACGAACCATTGTTTGCGGCAGCGTTACCATTCCATTTTGTACCGTATGCAGAATACAAGCAATCCGTGTATTCTCTAAAAACTTCGAACTCATGTCCGTCTTTGATAAAACGCAAAGGATATTTAGGATATTCCAATGTAAGATGGGTATGTTGTTCAAACAAGACATTTTCGGGATAGAAATCAGTTCCCCCTGCTAATAAATACAGACGACGTCTTTGTTGTGGTAATCCAAAATACTTTGCATCTAATACACGCCAAGCAACATTTCTCTTCGGACCTCTAACAATTCCTGCGTTAGGCCATTTACCACATTCGATTACCTCGCTTAAGCCTGCCAAAGAAGAAATGAGACAGCCAAATGCGTTCGTTTTATCTGTTAATACTCCCTCAACATTTTCCCAAAATACTATGGTGCGTTTTTTATTTTGTTGTATACGGATTTCATCATTAGCTTCTATGATATCGACAAATCTTAAGGTAAGATTTCCTCGATCATCATTTAAGCCGTTTTTCCATCCTGCAAGCGAAAATGCTTGACAAGGTGTTCCGCCGCAAATCATATCTGGTGCAGAAATTGTTTGCTGCAAAACTAAATCCGGTATAAGATTCATGTCTCCCAAATTCTTAATGTTGGGATATTTTTCAGATAGTACAGTTGCTGGGAAGGCGGCTATCTCGGAAAACCATTGAAACTCAAAACCAAGTGATTTCCAAGCAACTGAGGCCGCCTCTATGCCCGAACAAATGCTACCAACAGTTTTTATTGGCATAATTATCTCCCCAAGACTATTTTCTTATATGTTACTCTTTTTGCATTAAAAGTCAAGTCTTTTTTAATTATATTGCTATGCGCAAACAAAGTTTTTTAATCTTTATGCTTGAAATGTGCGAGTCGATACAAGAGTTGCTTTCTCCATTCCGCAAGATCATACCAACCACAACCTACACAACCGCATTCAGCCTTTTTTCCTTTTTGAGGAATATTAGGATCCCAATCCTCTGAGCCGAAGTAATAAAACTTAATGCCGAAAGGATATCCACGTTTCCCGGTTTGGAAACAGTTTCTGCACACTTCGCGTTTCTGTTGATTACGCTGATTGGTCAACAACTGAAATTTCTTACGAATTTCATCATCTGTCATTGAATCAAGATTTTCTCCCTTGGTCTCATCATCCCAGCGAATTTCAGAAAATTTATGGTCAGGAAGGCAATGGGCATTAACCGTGCCTTCATAAACATCGATACCACCTAAAACACTGATGATTCTTTTTCTCAAAGCCGGAGTCCATGTTTCATAACCATTACCCTCAAGGCCACCGCGCTCAATGGGCAATAAAATGAGATGTGTTTTGTTAGCATTGCACTTAGGACAGTAGCGATTGGTATCCGTCGCAAGTGTATATCCAAATTCTTTAAGGTCCTGGATTCTTCTTGCCCAATTTGGATTCTGCGGTAATGTACACTCTACACATTGCCATCCACCACGAATTAAGCAATCATAAAATGCTTTAGTGGTAGCAGCCCTTGGCTTTTCTGACCAAAATGCATTTTGCTTCTTTTTCCAAGTGGAAAAGTTTTCAGGACGCATTTGCTCATACACGGCATTCAAATGTTGGATAACTTCATCGTTAGTTTTTAGCGATATACCTGTTCTCCTGTATTCTACAGGTACCCACCCATCCCAAGTGCGATCTCCATATATAAATTGAACATGAATATACTCTTCGGATGCTTTAGAATGTATCTTTCGGTTCTTGTCTACGATTTTGATGTTTTTATTTAATGTTACAGACATACTTCGCCTCCATATGATAATACGCGATCACATTTAAATCAAAAGTACATACATTATATCACATACCGTCACATTTTTCTATGCTTTTTTGTAAAATATTCAACCGTTTAGCTTTTTAATTACAGACAAATACTTTTTTAAAACAGATAATAAAAGGAAAAAACTAATAATTATCCGTTTGTTAACAGAAAAAAGTCTGGACTTCCTCCTCCATCTGTGGTATCTTGTGTGTTACCAAAAAGGAGGTGCAAAAATGAAACGGATTATTAGAAACGCCATTCAATGCAACAATTGCGGTGATATTATCGAGTCGCAATACCGGCACGACTATGTTCAATGCAAATGTGGGGATTGCGCGGTGGACGGTGGACACGATTACTTAAGGCGGTGTTATGTGCGAGGCAGCAAGGGCTTCAAAGATATATCGGAAGTGATTGAGAGGTTTCCGAATGGTGCAAATGGAGGTAGCGATGAACACGATAAATGAGCTATGGTACGGCAACATCTCCCCCTTCGAGCAATGCACTCGTGGCGATAAACGACTGAAGGAACTGCTGAAACTTGTTGCCCGGAACCGAGAGGAACTGGATGGTACGCTCACGGATAAGCAGAAGGAAACGCTGGAAAAATTTGAGGATTGCATGAACGAGATGCACAGCATCACCGAGCGCGATGCCTTCTCCTACGGCTTCCGACTTGGAGTGCAGCTGATGGCTGAATCCTTCCTTCTGCCATTGGGTGAGGATGAGAATTTATAGGGGTGGCCCCCAAGTCCACCCCTATAGCAGCATCACGATTATAAGGTGAGCACGAAATGCCCATCCTATAAAGTGTTTGAAAGTGGAGTGGGCATTTGATGCCCACCCCACATTTTTATCGCAAACGAAGCCTACAAGTGGCCTGGGTCTCAGGTGCCCAGACCAGTTATCATATGATTTGGTTGTGGCCCCAAAGGCCACGACCGGTTTGTAAAACCAATCCAACACAACTATGAGGTCTGGGTCAAAACGTCCCGGACCATTTTTACTTTGCGCCAAAAGGCGCTTTTTTGTTTGCAAGGACGTTTTCTGTAAACAAACTGTAAACCATCCTCGAAAGCACCTTTCCAAAACCCCGTTTTTATGCGTATAGGTGAGGGACAAAAATTTTTCGGACAAGAGGGGTTGATATTTTGTTTTTCCATGGCTATTAAATGAAGGTGTTTTCAAACTTCCCGTAAGTGTAAATAAACTATAAACATTTTTGAAAATGGGTATTCAAAACCGCGATTTCATGGATATAGGTGAGGAATGTTTTTTAACAAGGGGGGTGTGCTTTTGTCCTTATATGTGAGAGGAGTATTGAATTTTGTAAACAGATTGTAAATCTGTTGCTTTGAGGGGTGAATTTTGCCGATTTTTTGTCCTATTAGGTGAGGATAGAAAAATATTTTTAAAAATTTGCCCAAAAGGGGTGACAACACCCCCACAAAAATTCATATAGGTGAGGAATGTTTTTTTGATGAAGCCTAAACTTTTGCTTTTCCTGTAGCTATTAAATGAGAGATAGCACGCCGAATTTGTAAACAAAATGAAAATAAATCGCAGATACCCCTGTAAAACAGCTGTTTTTTGTCCTTATAGGTGAGGGGATATTTGTAAACATGATGTAAATATGGTTTGAGACATGGTCCCTAAAACCGCTTTTTCGTGCATATAGGAGAGAGATATTTTTTGGGAAGGGGGTGCACTTTGGGTTTTCCTCTGGCTATTAAGTGAGAGTAGCTGTAAACAATCGATGAACATTTTCCAAAACAGGGGTACCAAACTGCCATTTTTATGGATATAGGTGAGGAGCTAAATGTTTTGTACCAACCTGATTTGTAAACAAACTGCAAATCATTTTCTCAAACACCCCCTCAAACCCCTGTTTTTTTGGATATAGGTGAGGAGAGTTTTTTAGCCGATCCATTTAAACAGATAGCCATGAACTTGTATTCCGTAAACAAATTGTAAATCATCCTTCAAAACACCCCCTCAAACCCCTGTAAATTTTCATATAGGTGAGGAGAGTTTTTTCTGAACCATTTAAACGGATATCCGGGGACTCAAATTTTGTAAACAAAACGCAAATCATTCTCAAATCCCCCTGTAAATCCCCCCTTATTGATGGGTATAGGTGAAGGAGTAAATTTTGACACGCAGAAGTCAAAGAAAAACTTTTTGAAAATTTCACAAAACATTGTTGTTTTTTTATTCTTTTCGCTGCCTACCAATTGAGGGAGTCTTCTTCTACCATACATACCAATTTTTAAGAAAGGCTGGTGAGTCAATGAAATCATCAATCATCAAAAGCAAAGACGAGCTCCCCATGTTCCTAACGGTCATGGACATGGCGGCCCTGCTCGGCATTTCACGTTCCAGCGCATACGAGCTCGCCGCCGAAGAAGGCTTCCCGAAGCTGAAGCTCGTACCCGGACGTGTCATCATTCCCAGAGATACACTCTTTGAGTGGCTGGATGAGCAAACGAATTTTGAAATGATCAGAAAGGAGGTGAGATAATGGTAGACGTAAAATATCAGTTGGATCCCAAGGATCAGGTCACGGTCATCCGCTTTAACAAAGCAGACGGTCTCGTACACATTGACACTTTCGATAAGGACTTGATTGAAAGTCTCAAGGCAGCACAGAAAAAAGAGCCTGTGATGTTTATCGCGAGTGAGCCTGACCGTTACGGTTGTGTCAGCGCGCTTTTCCCCGAAGCACTTCTTGATGTTGGATTTCATTCCTACGAAGAAGAATGGGAAAAGGACAAGCTCAGACTCTTCCCAAGATGCGAAGGTCTCGCGGATCTGATGACCAACGCGCTCTGTGAAACGGAGTAATACGTTCTCCGAAAATGGCAGGTGGGAGTAGACCTCCCATCTGCCACCACCCACCAAAAACGATGCCACAAGAAACAAAGAAAAGGCATTTTCACCCATCGCACACAGCGTATGCTGGAAAACAGGATAAAGCCGAGGCTCGCCTCGACATATCACATCGCCCGGCAACGCCGTGCGGTGGAGATTTACGGCTGTTTTAAGCCTTTTTACAAGATTTACGAATACGGCCACAATTATTCTATGAGCCTCAAACGGCACAATATTTCAAAATCCGAGCCTCATAATGCCAAAATTCCTAAGGTTTTCAGGCTTTTCCCGAGGCTCAAATCAACATCACAAACGAAAGGATCATTACAATGGAAGATAACAAAAAGAATCAAGAAGCAATGCCGGCGAAGAACGTTCGCCTCCGTGTAGACCAATGGGAGGACTGTGACCGACTTGCTAAAAAGCTATCTCTGCCCTCGGAAAAGCACTTCATCCGCGATGCCGTGGACTTTTATATCGAGTTTCTCAATGCGAAAAGCTCCTCCAAGTTTCTCACTCCTGCCCTTGAGTCTGTCATTGACGCCAAGAACCGTGACAGCGAAGGACGCATCAACAGAAACCTTTACAGGCTGGCGGTAGAGCAAAATCACCTTGCAAGAATCATCGCATACACCTACGATATTCCCGATGAAGTGGTGAAAGAGCTCCGTGCGCAAGCCATTCGTGACGTGCTGGAAACCAACGGTACGATCCGCGTGGACGAAATCATTCGAGGTAACTGAGCGTGGCAAAGCTCATTCTGAAAGCCCCTTACTACAAGCCCGGACACAAGACCGAGGAAGGTCGTGGGCGCGGCGGGATGCTGGAATACGTGGCAACTCGCGAGGGTGTAGAGCTGTTGCGCGGAGGTCTTGTTGACTATATCGGCACGCGAAAAGGCTCCTGCGGACTCTTTTCCGACAAAGGTATAACCATCAATCTGAAGGAGCTTTCCGAGGAGATCAACGAGCATCGCGGCAACGTTTGGACTTTAATTTTCTCTTTGAAGCGTGAGGATGCCGAGCGTTTGGGCTACAATACCGCCGAGCAATGGATGTATCTTTTGCGCTCACGGCGCAATGATATCGCAAAGGAAATGAACATCGATCCCATGAACTTTCGATGGTACGCAGCCTACCATAACAAGGAGAAAAATCCTCACGTACACATGCTGGTTTGGTCAGATAGACCCTCCGAACCCTACCTCTCGCCCACGGGTATTCACAACATCAAACAGAAGATTGCCGGCGATATCTTTCGCTACGAAATGATGTCGGTTTACAAAAAGCAGACCGAGATTCGTGACGGGCTGAAGGAAGAATTCCGTCAGCGGTTGCACGAGCTGGCGCGGCAGCTACAGACAAGCCCCGGAGAAATTTCTCCCGAGTTCTATCAAAAATTCTCTCTGCTGTGTCAGAACCTTTCGGAGCATAAGGGCAAGAAAACTTATGCTTATCTCGATAGAAAAACAAAATCCTTGGTGGATGATGTCGTAAAAATTCTTGCAACCGACAAAAGAATTGCGGAGATGTATGACCTCTGGCACGAGCTTCGTTGCGAGACATTTCGAACCTATACCGATGTGATGCCCGACAAGATCGCGCTGGAGGACAACAAGGAATTCAAATCCATTCGCAATCAGGTCATCACAATTGCCGCAAATATTGGTACACCTTCCGACGTTCCCTTCCACGATGTTGGTTACGATTACAGCGAGCTGAAGGATCGCGCCAAGGACCTTAGCTACCTTGAAATGATCTCGGACATGGGCAATCACGTTGCCATGTACCGTGTCGGTCGGTACTACTTGGAGCAAGAGTACGATCCAGACGATGCCCTCTATTGGCTGAAGCTGGCGGCAGATCACGGCAACGAGCTGGCTATGTATCAAGTGTACAAGGGCTACCGCGACGGGATATTTTCCGAGAACTCTTCCGACAAGCTCAAATATCTTCGCATGGCGGTAGATAAAAAATTCGGCTTTGCCGAGTATGAATATGCGAAAACGCAGGACAAGCTCACGCCGGAGGTCAAGCTTGAGTATCTCCAAAGAGCCGCCGATCATGGATGCGGTCAAGCGGAATATGCCATCGGCAAGATCTTTTACGAACGAGATCAGATCGATGATGCGCTCTACTATTTTGAAAAAGCAGGACGGCGTGACAGCATGGCGCGGATGCAACTTGGTCTACTCTACTGCTATTCACTTGACGATTGGGATCGAGGTATGATGCTGCTTCGATCCGCCTCTGATGATGGTTATGCCCCTGCAACAGAAGCCATACGAGCGATTGAGAAAAATCTGGATGCTCGCATTGTCATCGGCATATGTGACCTGTTCTACTATGCCTCCAATCTTCTTGACGAGAGAAGCGATGATTACTATTCCCACGACCACTCGGATGGCGTGGATATCCGTGTCAAGAAGGAAGACAAAGCCAAGCGTATGGGCATCACCATGTCGGGATTTTAATTGATAACTTATTGATAACTCTTACCGTTGCCGCTGGATATTCTCTTGAACCTGTGGTATCTTTGTGGTACGCAAAATTTATGAAAGGAAGTGATTTATAATGGCAAAACGCAGACCGCAGGGTGACGGCACGATCAGAAAAAGAAGTGACGGACGATGGGAAGCCCGCATCATCATCGGTCACAAGAATGACGGCTCGCCCATGTACAAGTCGGCATTCGCCAAGACGCAGAAGCAAGCATTAAAGCTCCTGCATACAGCCATCGAAACCTATCGCGACGTGGATCTGACCGAGGACTCGCGCATGACGCTTGGCGAATGGCTTGACAAGTGGTTGGACGAGTATATGATCTTCACCATCCGCGAAAGCACGCTTGATTCCTATCGGAGTATGGTGAAAAACCAAGTCAAGCCCTTCATCGGGAGCAAGCCTCTCTCGGCCTTAACCACCTCCGAAATGCAGAAATTCTATAACAAGATCAAGAAAGAAGGACGGGTTCGTGAGCATCCGATCCACGGCAAAACGCTTGCCGACAGCATGGTCAGAGGGGTACACATGATGCTCCACGAGGCTCTTGACATGGCGGTCAAGGAGCGACTGATCGTGAAGAATCCCACCAATGGTACGACCATTCCAAAGTGTAATTACCCCGAAAAGCAGGTGCTTGGTGACAGCCAGCTCAGCACCTTCCTCGACGCGATCAAAGCCTACCCCGAGTGGACAGACTTCTTCTACACCGAGGTCATGACAGGACTTCGGCGCGGCGAGATCTGCGGTCTGCGCTGGAGCGACGTGGATTTTGGCGAGAGCAAGCTCCGCGTGGAGCGTTCGGTATCGGTAAAAAAGGGCGGCGGTATTCAGATCGGTGAACCCAAGACAGACACCGGCAAGCGCATCATCATCCTGCCGCCCAGCGTCAAGGATATGTTGCTCCGCAGAAAAGCGGAGGCACTCAGCGAGTGGATATTCTATAAATTCACCAACCCCTGTGAGCCGATGAATCCCGATGCCGCCTACCGCAAGCTAAAGGTGATCCTCAAAAATGCGGAGCTTCCGCTGATTCGCTTCCACGATCTGCGCCACACCTTCGCCACCCATGCGACCGATGGCGGTGTGGATCCCAAGACCTTGTCGGGCATCCTCGGACATACCAACGCCAGCTTCACGCTGGACACCTACACACACGTGACCACCGACATGCAGAAGAAAGCCTCGGTCGTGGTGGGCAACATGATGAAAAATATGAAGATTGGAGATTGATTATGGCAAAAAGAAAGTACGGTGACGGCTCTGTATTTCAGCGCAAGGACGGCAGATGGGAAGGCAGACTTGTCGTAGGATATAAGGAAAACGGCTACGCCAAGACCAAAAGCGTAACCGCAAAAACAAAAACCGAGTGCGAGGAACGACTCAAAAAACTCCGTGAGGAAGTCGGACGCAGAAGCGAGAGGATCAAGCCTGACATGCTGTTCGGGGATTGGATCGACTTCTGGTATCAGAATTTTTCCAAGCCCAAGCTCCGCCCCACCACACAGGCGTGCTACGAGGGGCGCATCTACACCCACATCATCCCCGGCATCGGGCAGATACCGCTGTGCAAGCTCACGCAGAACGAGCTTCAGCAGTTCTACGCACGGCTGAAAAAGAGTGGTCGGAAGAAGCACGTGGAGAAATTCGGAGAGGGCTTGTCCGATCGCATGGTGCGCTCCTGCCACACGACTTGCAGAACCGCGCTGGAAAAGGCTGTGACCGAGGGGCTGATACGCGTCAATCCTGCGGTTGGGTGCAAGCTACCGCCCAAAAAAGCAAAAGAAATGCAGGTGCTGACACCTGCCGAGATTATCCGATTCCTCACCCAAGCCAAGGAGGAAGGCTATTACGAAATATTCCTTCTGGAACTGACCACGGGCATGCGCCGTGGCGAGATCATCGGGCTGAAATGGCGTGACCTCGACCTCGCGACAGGCGAACTTCATATCGCACGGCAGGTCATCCGAGTCAAGGGCGAAACGGTGGTGTCACAGCCCAAAACAAAATCCTCGATCCGCACGGTCATCCTCGCACCCGATATGGTCGAGATCCTTGCCGAGCTGAAAGCCGAGGTCAAGGGTGAGTGGATGTTCCCGTCACCCGTCAACGAGGGGCAACCGCGCAACCCATGCGCCCTCTACCACCGCTTCCAGACCATTCTTGCACGAGCCAAGTGCAAGAAGGTGCGCTTTCACGACCTGCGCCACACCTTCGCCACCATGGCGATTGAGAACGGAATGGATATTAAAACGCTGTCCGCCATGATAGGCCATGTCAGCGCCGAGACCACGCTCAACATATATTCCCACATCACCGACACCATGCAGCTTCAAGCGGCGGTCAAGATTGACCGCGAGATCGGCGGTACAGATGCACAGATGCCCGAACCGGCACCTCCAAAGGCAAGTGAGCAGCCGACACCGAAAGCCCCCACGGAGCCAAAATTTGAACCATACAAGGGCAAGATCCGTAAGCCCGGCACGGGATGCGTCACCATGATAAACGACCACCTATACGAAGGACGGTTCACACCGAGAGTGAATGGCAAACGCATCTCCAAGAATGTCTACGCAAAGACACGAGAGGAATGCGAAGAAAAGCTCGCCGAGCTGATCAAAACCATGAAAGCCGAAATCGCAGAGATGAAAAAACAAGCAAAAAACGCATAAGGAAAGAGGGCTGAACGAAGCGTTCAGCCCTCAAAATTTGCGGTGCAGTAAGCAAAGAAAAAGCTGAAGGTGTTTTCAACTCTAAATATTACGACTTCACATATAATTTTTACGATTTTTGAAAGCTTTGCTGCAGTCCCTTAATTTATGTATTTATACCGAGTTCATAATAAAACTCTTTTAAAAACAATTTAAGAAAATCAATACGGCTTTTAATAATATTTTTTGAGATTGAGAAATTCATATGCTCGTCTAAAGATAGTAGTTTGTCATAAAAATGTTGAATTGTACAATACTCTTCTTTTGAATAGATTGGAATGTTATTTGCACCACCGTATGTAAAAGTACGTGATATGCCTATAGCGCCACATGCATCAATTCTATCAGCATCTTGAACGATCTTTCCTTCTATGGTTTTAGGTGTTTTTCCATTAGAATATGAAATCAAATTAATTTCATCTATAATTTGATCAATTTGCTCATCGGGGAAATCGTGCTTTCTTAAAATTTTAGTAGCATTCACGCCATCTCCTTGATACAACGGCGTTTTTTTGTCGTCTATATCGTGGAGAATGCATATTAAATATAACAGATGTTTTTCGCATTTAATGTCTGCTGATATCAAATCTGAATTATAAAGCACTCTTTCAATATGATGGAAATCGTGTGCACGATCACATTTAGCATAAATACGCTTTGCGTCTTCCAATACAAATTCTAATGTTTTATCCATGTTGAATTTCCTCTTTGACTGTCTCTAAAGAAACCATCATATCGCTATTCCAAAGCATGTTAAAGTACTCCGTATAATATTTATATCCATCGCCATCGGAGTTAAATCTGTATGAAATGGTTTGTTGGCTTTCCTTTCCATAGAGATACGGTCCAATATACAGATTGTCATCAATTTTACAGTAGAAATCCAAAGGGGTTGAATCGTAAAACTTAATCTGTATGTTTTTTTTTCCATTCTTGTTCATTGATTGAAGTTTTTCTATCCATGCAATTAAGTCAATAATTGTTTTTCTTATCTCGCCTTCTTGTTTGTTTTCCACCTTCTCACGTTCTTTTAGATATAAGGAATTAGGGTGCATAGTTATTATTTTTATTTTCAACCCTTTTTTTGCTTTTTGAACGAAAAGAGTATCATATGCATCCCTCAGTGACTTTATGCCAAATGCAATTTGTTGATATTCTTTTTTCATTTCTGGAAACACTTCTGCTGTATGCGAGTTCATTTGAGAACGCGTTTTATAAATATCAGCTAACCCCCAAGAATTAAGAGAATCATCATCTGCATCATCAATAGCTAAAATTGCAAACAAAGCAACAAATCCACTGGTTAGGATAGATATTCCTATCTCTATTAGTAATTGAGAAACTACAACAATCCGATCTTGCAAAAAGAAGCCAATAACTGCTGATATTAATCCAACACAAATAATTATGATATTAATTAATATTTTGTTTTGGTTTAATGCTTTTTTGAATTTTTGAGCTGAGTTGTTTTTTTTCATTGGTATAAAAGCTCCCCAGAGAAAATTGTATCAAAAAACAACTTCCAACATCCCGCACATCGCTCCCCAAAACATTTAGATGTAGTTGACAAATTTAGCTGTTGATTTCTGCCTATTTCTTTTGCTTTATTAAACCAATCATCACTTGTCAACATATTTACATATGAATCGGTTGCGTGCCATATCTCATTGCTACAAGGATACACATATCCCCAAGGAGATATAAAATAAAAAGATTGCATCGCAGGGCACGGTGCGTAAAAATCAATGTGGGAAAATAGTGTTTCTCTTAACAAATCAAAATAGAACTTGCTTGGAAATAAAATGTTACAGTTTTTTCTATATGTTTCGAGCTTAGCACAAAATCTATTGTACTGTTCAAGTGACAGAGAATCATTACCGTGCATTGGATTTATGGAAACATAATCAACACCCAACTCTATCATTTTAGAGATATAGTCATCGAATGTATCAAGCGTATATTTTGACAACACTACCGCTGTTCCCAGAAGTGTATTAGGGTATTTATTATTAGATATGAACTGTATGCGCTCTAAAATTTTAGATGCTGGGATGCCACGATTGTAACCGGATTCAAGTTGCTCATTCAAATTATTGTCAACGGAAACGATAATTCCTGATGGCTGCGCATTAAGAATGTTTTTTAAATTATGATCTTTGACTAATGAATTCGTGTTAATAACAACTTTCATTCCAGCTGAAGTTAGAATATCAACAATTTCCGCAAAAAAAGGGAGTACTGTGGGTTCACCGCCAGTTAACCAAATTGCATCCGGTTTCCACGGACTATTGATAATTTTTGTTGCAATTGTTTTATAATCATTATAGGAAATATCTGGCATAGGTTGCTGATAGTCTGCCAAAAAACAATATTCACAGGATGCATTACATTTGTAGGTTAACGCCCACATTATGATTCGTTTTGGAGATGGGAGTTTATACATTTGAATACCTCGTTGCACTGGAAAATCAAATCGTCCAATCCGCTATTGTTACATATGAAATAGTCAGCGTGAGAAATTGGTCCGCCTTTTTCGATATTTTCTATTTCTGCATAATCACGTTTATCTACTTCCTCGGAGGTTAGTGGTCTAATTGTCCTTGTAGATAAGCGTAGTTTTCTAATTCTTAAATCACTTACAATTGAAACAACCAATATGCGATTGTTAAATCTTTCCTTCAAAAACTTATACTCCGACCATGAATACATACCGTCAATTACAACATTGCCAACAGATAACATTTGGTTGATTTGTGGCAATGCAAGTTTTGCATACGCATCTGGTCCGTGTTCTTTTCTTAGTTCTTCACGAATTTTTTTTTCATTAGATTCCGTTACGGGCAGGTTCCTTCTTTTTACTTCTATCATAGTGAAATCGCCAAAGTGTATTTGATAGTATCCATTATTGCAAAACCATTCTGTTACAACGGATTTTCCCGAGCCGCACATTCCAACAATTGCAATGATATGATGTTGCATATTAAAGACCTCCAAGAAAAATGTTAAGTGACTGGGGATAATTTTTGGATACAAATTCACACACTACATTCCAATTACTGCTATTGTAGGATTTCATAGCATCAAGTAACGAAAAATCAGCCAAAAGAGATTTTACAACAAAATGAAGACCATCTACGTCTCCTATTCTAATTATAGCATCCAATGCGATAACTCTATTATTGGAATTCAAATCATAATAACTATCAATAATAGAACTGGAATCTAAACATGTTTTGCTCAATGACAATCCAGCCCAAACTGCCACAGATGTTTCTGTATTTTTTAATCCATTCAGCAGATATGGAATTGTAGTTTGTGATTTTGTTTCTCCCATTGCGTCATAAACAGCTATTAATGTTTCTGAAGAAATATCTTCATCTAAAAGTGCTGTGAGATATGGGACTGACTCTTCCCCAAATTGACCGAGACTATACGCAGCAATCAAATGAAGTGAAGTACCCTCGAAAACGACATTGGGTAATTTTAACACCTCAATTATTGTAGATATTGACGGTAAATGTTTTTTTACACCAAGTTGTTTTATTGCCAACCATTTACACATTGCGTATGGGCAATCTTTGACTACATCAATTAAAAATTCCATAGATTCGACATGCAGACCATATTCAACTAATTCAAATAAATAGCGATATTGTTCACTTTCACCTTTTGAAATAAAATCCCTGAAATTCATCTCGATGCTCCTTTTTGTTTTTTGATTTTGGTCGGAGTGACAGGATTCGAACCTGCGGCATCGACGTCCCAAACGTCGCGCGCTACCAACTGCGCCACACCCCGAGATAAATGCAAAATGCATAGTGCAAAATGCAAAATTTTTATTTAGTTTTCCGTAAGTGGTCAAATCTGTGGTCAAAACATTTTGTCGGTGTTTTTTTGAAAAGAGTAATGCCCGAAAAAGTCAGTGTTTACAAGGGTTTTCGAGCATTTGAAAAATCAAGAAGCGGAAAGTGCCTGCATGCTCCCAAACGTCGCGCGCTACCAACTGCGCCACACCCCGAAGTGTGAAAAATATTCGATTTTTAGGTCAATTTCCGTAAGTGGTCAAATCTGTGGTCAAAACATTTTGTCGGTGTTTTTTTGAAAAGGGTAACAGCCGAAAAAGTGAGTGTTTTCAAGGGTTTTCAGCGTTTTAGAAAACTCACGGCAGGAAAGTGCCTGCATGCTCCCAAATGTCGCGCGCTCCCAACTGAGCAACACCTCGATTGGTTTCCTGCATTATTATAGCAAGAAACCCCGTGTTTGTCAAGACACGAGGTTTCTTTTTTTGTTTCTTTAGAGGACCTTCGACAGAAAGTCGATGGCGCGCTGGGATTGGGGGTGGTCGAAGAATTCGTTCGGGGTATTTTCTTCGACGATATTACCTTCGTCCATGAAGCAGAGCTTAGTGCCGACCTCACGGG
>JAZMZI010000013.1:0-5828 GCA_045585895.1 Eubacteriales bacterium | reverse complement strand
ACGGAGGAAGAGCCTGCGAACTGTGCGTCGGAGTGCATTCTTCCCATGGTATCGGTCATACCGTAGCTGGAGGGACCCGCAGCCATGTTATCGGGATGGAGGGTTCTACCCGTACCGCCGCCGGAAGCAACGGAGAAGTAGCTTACGCCGTTCTCGATAGCCCACTTCTTATAGGTACCTGCAACGGGGTGCTGGAATCTGGTGGGGTTAGTGGAGTTACCGGTGATGGAAACGCCAACGTTTTCCTTCTTCATGATAGCAACGCCCTCGGGAATGTTGTCACTTCCATAGCACTTAACGTCAGCTCTGGGACCCTTGGAGAAGGGAACTTCACGAACAACGGTTACTTCCTCGGTATAAGGATCGAACTTGGTTTCAACGTAGGTGAAGCCGTTGATTCTGGAAATGATGTATGCTGCGTCCTTGCGAAGGAAATGCAGTTATCGAGATAGCTTTCGTCGGCAAAATGCGGGTTTGCCTCGGGAGCGTGAATGGAAATGCTTATCTTATAGGTGAGGCTGTCCAAAAGGCGCTTGCCGAATCATTGCCCAGCATAGAGCGTTTCCTTTTATTTGATAGTCTATTTTACCACATTTTCGCTGATTTTGCAATAGAAAACGAAAAACCAATTCGCGAGTAAACCTGAAAACCTCTTGACTTATCTATATCGCCATGCTATAATGATTACGATTACTAAAAAAATTTTGAAGGTGGCAAGATGGCAAATCAATATAAAAAGATAAATTTTACGACCAAGGAAGGCAGACACACCTTCGCCCGTATGATGGCGGAGGAAGGAATAGTCCTTCTTGAAAACAGAGATGCGGTGCTTCCTCTCGGCAGAGAGAAGGTGGCACTTTTCGGCAGAACGCAGATCGACACCATTAAGGGCGGCACGGGCTCGGCAAACAGCACCGGCGAATACTCGGTTTCTATTCAGGACGGTCTTCGTGACGCGGGTGTAAATCTCGACGAGGAGCTTGCATTGGCATATCGAGAGTGGGCGGATGCTAATCCCATTCCCTCTTTCGGCGTTTGGGGAAGCGGAATGCACTCCAATCCCGAAATGCCCGTTGATCCAGCTCTTGCAAAGGCGGCGAAGAGACGCGGAGCGAAGAAGGCTGTCATCGTAGTGGGAAGAACCGCAGGCGAGAACGAGGATACGGGTCTTGTTAAGGGCGATTACTATCTTTCTGACGAGGAAAGAGAGATGTTTGCGGCGGTGACGAAGGTTTTTGATAAAACCATCGTTATTCTCAACGTCGGCAACGTAATGGACTTGAATTTTATCGAAGAATACGGCATCAGCGGCGTTCTCTACATGAATATGGCAGGTATGGAGGGCGGTCACGCTATCGGCAACGTGATAAAGGGAAAGATTACACCCTCGGGACATCTTACGGCTACCTTTGCCAAGAATTACGAGGCATATCCTTCATCCGAGTACTTTGGACAGAGCCACGGTGGCATTCTTCAGGATTACAAAGAGGATATTTTCGTAGGTTACAGATATTTTGAGACCTTTGAGGGCGCAAACGAAGACGTTCTTTATCCTTTTGGTTACGGACTTTCCTATGCCGATTTTGCGGTGAGTGACATTGAATGTTACGCTTGCTCAAGTAAGATCCACATTACTATGAAGGTTACGAACACAAGTAAAAAATATAAGGGCAAGTACGTAGCGCAGGTATACTTTGGCGCTCCTCAGATGGGCGTGGGAGACGCGAAGATTGGCAAGCCTGCAAAGGCACTTGGCGGTTTTGCAAAGACTAAAGAGCTGTCTCCCGGAAGGTCACAGGTCATCAAGATCGCTTTCCCCATCAAGTCTATGGCAAGCTTTGACGATACCGGTGTCACGGGTAGCACGCATAGATCTTGCTGGGTGCTTGAAGCGGGCGACTATACGATCTATGCCGGCGACAACGTAATGAACGCCGTTAAGGTGGGTACGTATACTCGCGACAAGCTCAAGGTGGTTGAAAGATGTCACGCTCTTCCCACGGCTCTCACCGAGAGGCTTTTGGCAGACGGTAGCTTTGAGAAGCTGGATACCATTCCCACCGATCCCGCAAAGGGGCTTCAGATCCCTGCGGAGGGTCGCTTTGAGATCCCCGTAAAGCTTTCTGCGGCGGCAGATTTTGAAAATGTCGGTTGCCTTTGCGGCATGAAGAAGGGGCAGAGAGTTACCTATAATCTTAACGCAGGCTCTTCGGGAAGATATGAGATCAGCTTTATTTCAGCTAAACACGACGGCAGAATTTTTGCGGATATTGCAGAGGTCGTGGTTGACAGCGCGCAGGTAAACGGGCTGGATATGCCTATAGTCAAGGGTGAAAGCGAGACGAGAATCATCGTTCTTCCTATGGATAAATTTAATATGACCATTACCGCCAAAGAGGACTTCGCTCCCATCGATACGATAGTTCTCAAAAAGGCTGACTCTACCGTTTTCGTCAAGGCGGACGTTGAGAATATCATTGGAAGCGAGCAGTATTGCGAAAGCTCCTACCGAGTTATCACAAAGATCTTTGCCAACGACGGAACGGGAAAGCCCTGCACCTGCCTAATTAATATGCGCCGTCCCGGTTGCTATGCGGTGTTCAAGCTCAACGTGGAGCGCGGCGGCACTTATGATCTTGCGTTCAACTATGCAAGATTCCAGGAGGATGCAACCATCAATGATTGCATGGCGATCTTCGTTTCCAACGTGGGTCAGTCTATTGCAGATGTTATGATGTATAAGACCACCGAGAGTCAGGAATCTGCGGAGAGAATTCTTCGCACAAGCGACCCCGTGCAGATATCTCTCCCCAACGGCGAATGCTATTTGAAGATAGTCTGTGCAAATAAGCTCAGCTCCGATATCTGCTCGATCATTTTGAAGAGCAATAACGGTTTGGCTGTGGCAAAGGCGACAAGCGGCTCTTCTGCAAATCACGATACAGTGTCTCAGATCGAGGCTATTCCTCCCAACGTTTACGAGGAGCTTGGAGAGGTCACAAAGAATGGGATCCAGCTTCAAGACGTTTATAAGGATATGTCTCTTATGTCGGCGTTTCTCGATCAGCTTTCAAACAGAGAGCTGGCGATAATAGTTTCGGGAACAAGCAAAAACGTGTCTGCGGTTGGCACCTCCGGCACATCTCAAAGGCTTCCCGAGCGAGGAGTTCCCGCAGGTCAGACTGCGGACGGCCCTCTCGGTCTCCGACTTAATACGACCACCGCAGCGTACCCCTCGGGCACTCTGCTTGCGTCCTCTTGGGACGTAGAGCTGGCGCACACCTACGGTCTTGCCGTGGGCGAAGAGGCGCGCGAGCTTGGCGTTGATATGTGGCTTGCTCCCGGTATGAATATCCAGCGCGACCCCCGTTGCGGCAGAAATTTTGAGTATTATTCCGAGGATCCGCTTATATCGGGTAAGATCACCGCAAATATTGCCAAGGGAACACAGTCTTGCGGCGTTGCCGCTACTGCGAAGCACTACGCGGTCAACAATACCGAGCACGAGAGACTTAAATCCAATAGCCGAATCTCTGCAAGAGCTATGCGCGAGATATATCTCAAGGGCTTTGAGATTGCCATTAAGGAAGGCGACCCGTGGTGCATTATGTCCTCCTATAACCTTGTGAATAATATCAAGGTCAGCGAGAATCCTGCGCTTATCACCGATCTTCCTCGTGACGAGTGGGGCTGGACAGGCATGTTTATGACCGACTGGGATAACGGAGCTAATCACGTCTCTGAGCTTCGTGCAGGACACGACCTTAAAATGAGTACGGGCGACGTTTCGGGCGTGACCGCGGCGCTGGACAGAGGGATTATCTCCCGTGACGAGGTAAAGATCTGCGCGGCAAGAGTGCTTACAATGATAATGAAGACCAACGCGTTTTTAAAGACGCTTGAATGAAGGCAAAACTAAAAAAACGTTACCAAGGTGTGATTTTCGCGCTTTGGTAACGTTTTTTTCTCTGACCGTGGGCGGATAGATAAAAAACGTACACATCACAAGGATTTTTCCGAGTGATGTGTACGTTTTTTCTTGTATATCATTTGCCCACAAGGGCAAATTTCATTGTAATTCGCTTCGAGAATTACTTGCTTGCTTCCTCGATCGCAACAGCAACGGCAACTGTCATACCAACCATGGGGTTGTTACCTGCGCCGATCAAGCCCATCATCTCAACGTGAGCGGGTACAGAAGAAGAACCTGCGAACTGAGCGTCGCTATGCATACGACCCATAGTATCGGTCATACCATAGGAAGCGGGACCTGCAGCCATGTTATCGGGATGCAGGGTACGGCCGGTACCACCACCGGAAGCAACGGAGAAGTACTTCTTGCCGATCTCGGTGCATTCTTTCTTATAGGTACCAGCTACAGGATGCTGGAAACGAGTGGGGTTGGTGGAGTTACCGGTAATGGAAACGTCAACGCCCTCTTTGTGCATGATGGCAACGCCTTCACGAACGTCGTCAGCGCCGTAGCACATAACTTTAGCTCTCTCACCATCGGAGTAAGGAGTACGAGAAATTTCTTTCAGCTCGCCGGTGAAGTAGTCGAACTGGGTCTCAACATGAGTGAAACCATTGATACGGCTAATGATCTTAGCAGCATCTTTGCCCAGACCGTTCAGGATAACGCGCAGGGGCTCTTTACGAACTTTGTTAGCGGATTTAGCAATACCGATAGCACCTTCAGCAGCAGCGAAGGACTCGTGACCAGCCAAGAATGCGAAGCACTTGGTGTCGTCAGACAGCAGCATTGCGCCCAGGTTACCATGACCCAGACCTACTTTACGATCATCAGCTACAGAACCGGGAATACAGAAGGACTGCAGACCCTCACCAATAGCGGTAGCAGCAGCGGCAGCCTTTTTAGCACCCTGCTTGATAGCAATAGCAGCACCTACGATGTAAGCCCAGCAAGCGTTCTCGAAGCAGATGGGCTGAATGCCTTTGATCATGTTGTATACATCGATACCTGCGTCGTCACAAATCTGTTTAGCTTCTTCGATGGAACCGATGCCGTTTTTAGCCAGAGCAGCGTTGATCTGGTTAATTCTTCTCTCATAACTTTCAAATAATGCCATGATGTTCAGTCCCCCTTATTCGTTTCTCGGATCGATATATTTCACTGCATCAGCGAAACGGCCATAGGATCCGGTAGCCTTCTTCATAGCGTCGTTAGCGTCTTCGCCCTTCTTGATCATTTCCATCATGCGGCCCAGGTTAACGAACTCGTAACCGATGATCTGATCATCAGCGTCCAGACCCATGCGGGTGATGTAACCTTCAGCCAGAGCCAGGTAGCGAGGACCTTTAGCCAGAGTGCTGTAGGAAGTACCAACCTGAGTGCACAGACCCTTACCCAGATCTTCCAGGCCAGCGCCGATCGGCAGACCGTCCTCAGAGAAAGCGGACTGAGTACGTCCGTAGATGATCTGCAGGAACAGTTCTCTCATAGCGGTGTTGATAGCGTCACAAACAAGGTCAGTATTAACAGCTTCCAGCAGAGTCTTGCCAACGATAGCTTCAGAAGCCATAGCAGCAGAGTGAGTCATACCGGAGCAACCCAGGGTCTCGATCAGAGCCTCCTGAATAATACCATCCTTAACGTTCAGGGTCAGTTTGCAAGCGCCCTGCTGAGGAGCACACCAGCCCACACCGTGTGTCAGACCGGAAATGTCTTTAATCTCTCTGGAATATACCCATTTTCCTTCTTCAGGAATAGGAGCACAACCATGGCTGGCGCCAACTTTAACCTGGCACATTTTTTCAACTTCATGTGAATAAACCATAAACTCGTTTCCTCCTTATAATATCTTAAG
>JAZMZI010000012.1:0-30002 GCA_045585895.1 Eubacteriales bacterium | reverse complement strand
AAAAATGCGGCTTGCTGCTTTTTTATTCGTGAGACCCCATGCCCTTAAGCGGAGTTTCTTTGGTGAGAGCAAATGCCCGGCATTTGCGAGCCGAAGCGTAGCGTAGGCAGTTTTCATTGCCGACACGGGCAAGAAATGAACAAATAATAAACTCACCGTTAAAACCCAATTTATATCAATCTAAACTTATAAAACAAAAAAAACATCCGAGGACGCATATGTTCCTCGGATATTTTTTGCTTTTTAAGCTTAAAGAAATCAATCTCTGGAGAGGTCTTCCTTAACCTTGGAAGCCTTACCCACTCTGCCACGGAGGTAGTAGAGCTTTGCGCGGCGAACCTTACCCTTACGGATAACGTCAACTGCCACAACGTTGGGAGAATGAACGGGGAAAGTCTTTTCAACGCCGCAACCGTAAGCGATTCTTCTTACGGTGAAGGTAGCGGAAATGCCGCCCTCGTGCTTAGCGATAACGGTGCCCTCGTACATCTGAATTCTTTCTCTTGTACCCTCTACGATCTTGTTGTGAACACGAACGGTGTCACCGATGTTGAACTGGGGTACCTCTTCCTTGAGTTGCTCATTTGTAAAAGCCTTAATAAGATCCATTTTAAAGCCCTCCTTAAAATCCGGATGTTCATGCGAGCAAAGCAGCGGACCACCCTTGTTCTATGCGTGCTTTTCACACGCGGGTATAATTATACCATATTTAATTCCCTTTTGCAAGAGATATTTTCAAATTAATGTGAATTTTCTGTAAATTTCGCGTTTTTTAGGAATTACCCCTTTTTTCTGCCTCTTACCGAGGAAAGCACCTGACGGCAGGCTAAAAATACGTCTCTGCCGTTGAAGAGAGCGCTTACCGCAAGCACTGCGGCGGCAACTACAAGTCCCCAGACCTCGCCGCTGTAACCGTAATAGGTCATAAGGGCGGTTATAGCTCCCAAAAGGACGGTGTTTGCTATCAGCTTGCCGTGATAGACGTTAAAGGGCAAAAATCTTTTCATCGTCAAGGCTCGGATAGCGTAAACGATAAAATAGCTTGCGAAGGTGGCGACCGACGCGCCCATCGCTCCCCATCCGAGTCCCCATTCGGGGATCATCAGAAAGTTGAGTCCGATATTTACCACCGCGCCCACAAGGGCGGTATAAAGCGACATCGAGGTCTTTTTCACCGTGAAATATACGCTTCCGAGGAAGGTGTCGAGAGCGGTAAAGACCGTTGCCGCCGACAAAACGGGGATAAAAATCCACGCAATATAATAGCTTTCGGCAAAAAGTATCTTTGCAAATATCTGCGCGCCGACGGCAAGGATGCCTCCGCCCACGAACATCGCCGCGATATAATATTTGTATATCTGCGAGTAGAAATCGGCGCATTTTTCTCTGTCCTCGGATTCCGAGACCGCCGACAGTTTCCACGCATCGTTGAAAATAGTCACCACATAGGTGAGAAGCGTAGGCACCTTGTATGCCGCGGCATACAGTCCGTTTTCCGCGTCACTGCGCATAAACGCTACCATATATCTATCGGAAACACCGGTTATCCACCAGAAGATAGTGGAAGGAACAAGTGGCAGACAGAAGCGAAGCAGATCCTTCATTATGGCACGGCTTATTTTCTTGGGTTTAAATGCCCGATAGAGTTTCGCCACGAAGAAAACAAATACGGTTGAAAGCAGATCGGCAATAACGATAGATAATACATATCCCGTGACACCCATATCAAAGCCCACGAGGAATACTATATTCAAAACTACCGTCAGCGCAGTGTTAAGCACTCCCTGACCTGCAAAGAGCTTGGTTCTTCCAATAGCGCAAACGTACTGAGAGCAGACCGAATGAACGTTGGACGCTAAAACATAGCATGCAATAAGCCAAACGTAGTCGTTAAAATATCCCGTCAGAAGCAAGAGGGGCGAAAGCGCCAAAAAACCAAGCGAACCAAAGATCATCAGCATAGCTCCGTTGGTAAAGAACGCTTCCTTATCAACGTTTTTCGTTGCCGCGTTTCTGAAAATTCCCTCGCTGACACCAAGGCAAGCGAGCGGAATCAACAGATTACAAAGGTTCGTAATAAGGTCCGAGGTACTGTACTCCGCGCTTGACAAGTACGAAGTATAAAAAGGGAGCATAAAAATGACTATCAGCTTCGAAACGAATTTTCCCACGGTGAAAATCAGCGTGTTGGACAAAAGTCGCGTCAATCGGTTTTGTTTCATTTCTATCCTCCTTAAATTTTATTTGGAAATGTATGGGCGACCAATGGTCGCCCGTACAAATATGAAATCAATTATAATTCATTATCACAGTTGTGATAAACTTCCATAACGTCGTCGTCTTCCTCAAGCTTTTCGATAAGGAGACCCATAAACTTGATGTCGTCCTCGTTAGTAAGCTCGATGGTGTTCTGGGGAACCTTGGTCTTTTCAGCGGACGCGATCTCATATCCTGCCTCCTTAAGAGCCTCCTCGATAGCGTAAACGTCGTCGGGAACGGTATAGATCTCAAATACTCCGTCCTCGCCCGAGAAGTCCTCTGCACCTGCCTCAAGAGCGGTCTCCATAAGAACGTCCTCGTCGATCTTGCCATCCTCATCGGTAATAACGATAACGCCCTTCTCCTCGAACATAAAGCTTACGCAACCGGTCTGACCCATGTTTCCGTGATACTTGGAGAAGTAGGAACGGATGTTACCTGCAGTTCTGTTTCTGTTGTCGGTGGTAGCCTCAACGATGACCGCAACGCCTGCGGGGCCGTAGCCCTCGTAAACTACCTCTTCGTAGTTTTCACCGGTGCCGCCCATCGCCTTCTTGATGGTTCTCTCGATATTGTCGTTAGGTACGTTGTTGGATTTAGCCTTTGCGATAAGATCGCGGAGCTTCGCGTTGGAGTTGGGATCTCCGCCGCCCTCTTTTACGGCGATAGTGATCTCTTTACCGATCTTTGTGAATACCTTTGCTCTCTGAGCGTCGGTCTTTTCCTTCTTGTGCTTAATGTTGGCCCATTTGCTGTGTCCTGACATGATATTTATTTCCTTTCAATTATTTACCAAATTATCAAAAGATAAACTTCACCTCAAAAGGCGAAGCCTTCTTTAAAAGTTTTACGTCGCTTTTTCAAAAGCGACCGCAGATCCAACGCGCGGAGCGTTGGTCGCTCGTCGCAACGAGCGAAATCGCCTTATCGTTAGCAAGCGCCACGAAGGGGTGAATTTCGGCTTTGCCGAAAGAGGGGGAACACACAAGTGGGGGTTCCCCCTTAATCTTTTTATACTTTCTCGGTCTTCTTCAAGCAGATCAATGAGAACGCGCTGCCGAGAACGTAATTGGTCGCCTCGGTGAGCAATATTCTGGTTCCCTTTACGTCGTCGTTCTCCGCATTGAGGATTGAGCACTCGTGATAGAACTTATTGAACGCAACCGCAACGTCGAGAATAAATCTTGTGATAACCGAAGGCTCGTAGTCGCGGATAGCGGTAAGAACTCTCTCCTCGTACTGGCAAAGGGTCTTAAGAAGAGCCGCCTCTTCGTCGCAAGTGATTGTTACCTTGCCGCCGCAATTCGTTGCTTTTTCAAGCACCGAGCAGGTACGGGCGTAGGTGTACTGAACGTAGGGGCCTGTGTTTCCGTCGAAGGAAAGCGCATCTTCAAGGTTAAAGTTGATGTCCTTTATACGGTTGTTGGTGAGGTAATAGAATACTATCGCGCCGACGCCAACAGCCTCGGCAACCTCCTCGTTATTAGCAAGATCGGGGTTCTTCTCCGCCATAATTCCCTTTACCTTCTCGATAGCAGCCTCAAAAAGGTCTTTAAGAAGAACTACGTTACCTGTTCTTGTAGCCAGCTTTGCACCGTTGATAGAAACTGTACCGTAAGGAACGTGGACAAGCTTATCATACCAATCGTAGCCCATAAGCTCAACGACTTTGAACCACTGCTTAAAGTGAAGTATCTGCTGTGTGCTGGTTACGTAGATGCACTTTTCAAAATCATACATCTGCTTTCTGTCGTAAGCCGCCGCAATATCACGGGTAGGATAGAGCGTCGAGCCGTCACGCTTGAGAATGAGACAGGGGGGCATACCGTACTCATTAAGATCAACAAGAGATGCTCCGTCGTCGATCTTAAGAAGACCCTCTTCACGAAGCTTTTCGATCTGAGCAGGCATATCCTCAGTATAGCTGCTTTCGCCCTTATAGCTGTCAAATTCAATTCCAAGCTGCTTATATATCTTATCGTTAGCCTTAATAGAAAGCTTTACGAGCCAACGCCAAAGATCAAGATTTTCTTTGTCTCCCTGCTCCATTTTAAGGAACTCTGCTCTTGCCTCGTCAGCGAGAGAAGGATCGGCAGGTATGCCCATCTCCTCATTGCCGGAGATCGCGTTATTAATGCGAACGTAAAGATCGACAAGAGCATCAACTCCGCCGTTTTCAACCGTTTCCCTGTCTCCCCACTTCTTATAGGCAACTATAAGCTTACCAAACTGAGTTCCCCAGTCACCGATATAGTTAATACCTACACACTTATAGCCCGCAAATTCGTGAAGTCTCTTAATAGCGTGACCGATAACGGTGGTGCCAAGGTGTCCTATATGGAAGGGCTTGGCAAGGTTGGGCGACGAATAGTCGAGAACGACCGTCTTTCCCTGACCCAGCTGGGGCGCGCCGTAGTTTTCTTTCTTATCAAGTATCTCGGGCAGAATATTCTCCGCAAGATACGCGTTATCTATTTTAATATTAAGGTAGCCGTTGACCGCCTCGGCAGAGCCGATAGCGCCGCCCGAAAGCTTCTCCGCGATAGTGGACGCGATCTGCACGGGAGCGCGGCGGAGGGTCTTGGAAAGCTTGAAGCAGGGGAATGCAAGATCGCCCATAGACGCGTCGGGGGGATATTCGAGCATATCCGCAATCTCGGCGGCTGTCAGAGGCGCGTCGGGATTGATTCCCTTCACTCCTTCAAGTATTTTTTCGGCTATTTGTAATTTGATCTTTAACATTTTTACTATAACCTCTCTGTTTTTTCACAACTTATATATTTTATCACAAATAAAACGCAATTTCAAGATTTCCGCGAAATTTTTTCAATTTATTTTAAAGGTTCTGTGGCAATATCGCAAAGCGTTGCCTCGGTATAGGCAATTATCGCCTTTGCGTCGAGCAAAAGCTGTGCTCCGCGCATTCCCGCGCTGACCGTCAGCTTTTCAAGTCCGCCCGCAGACGCGTCGAAATAGGTGGGGAATTTTTTCTTCATTCCCACAGGTGAACATCCGCCGCGGATATATCCCGTCACACCGAGCAGATCTTTGACGTGAAGCGGCTCGATGCTCTTGTTGCCCGAGGCTCTTGCCGCCGCCTTGAAATCGATCTCCTTGTGGCAAGGGAGACAAAAAACGCAAAATCCCGTCTTGTCACCCTTCGTAACGATAGTTTTGAAAACCATTTCGTAAGGAAGTCCTACCTGATCGGCGATATGAGTTCCCGAAAGATCGTTTTCGTCGACCTCGTATTCCTTTATTTCATAAGGTATTTTCGCTATGTCGAGCATCCGCATAGCATTGGTTTTAGGTGTTTTTTTCTGTGCCATTCTTATTCTTCAACGTTCTCGATCATATCTCGCGCCGCGGCTCTCTGCGTCTCGGTGACGTTGATGCCTCCGAGGATTCTCGCCGCCTCCTCAACTCTCTCCTCGCCATTGAGAAGCCGTATCGAGGTCTGCGCTCTGCCGTCCACTTCCTTTTTGGAGATAAGAAAATGATTGTCTGCAAGGGTGGCGATCTGCGCCGAGTGGGTGACGCAAATGACCTGTCCCTCTTTTGCTATCTCGCGGAGCTTCATGCCTATCTTTCTCGAGGTCTTACCCGAAATTCCCGTGTCGATCTCGTCGTAAATCGCGCAACCGACCCCGTCCTTTTCGTTAAGTACACTCTTGAGAGAGAGCATAATTCTCGCCATCTCACCGCCCGACGCGATCTCACTCATGGGAGAGAGCGGCTCACCGGGGTTGGTGGCGACCATAAATTCGACTCGGTCACATCCCGAAGGAGTGAACTCCTCGGTCTTATAAAGGGTTATCTCAAACTTGACCTTGGGCATATCAAGATAGGTCAAGGTCTCCATTATTTTCTCGCTTGCCTGCTTCGAGGCGATCTTTCTCTTATCGGTCAAGACCTTCGCCGCCGCCTTCGCTTCTTTTTCAAGTTCTTTTATCTTCTTTTCGTACTCTATCGCGTGTTCGTCGGAAAGCACGATCTCGTCAAGCCTCTCAACCGCCTTGTCGCGGAAGGCAAGAATACTTCTGATATCCTTTCCGTAGCGGCGTTTGAGTCCCGAAATTGCCTCAAGCCTCGTTTCGATTTTATCCAACCTCGTGTCGATATCCTCGCCGCCGTCGTCACCGAAGGACGCAACCTTGTCGGCAATATCCGAGACCTCATAGCTCATATCAAGCAGCTTTTCGGCAATCTCCGCCGCCTCGGGTATCACATCGGCGATTTTATTAAGCGAATCCGACGCGCGGGAAAGCAGATATGAAGCTGAAGCTCCCTTTTCTCCGCCCGACAGGCATCTTTCGGCAAAATTTACATGCTTGTTTATCTTTTCAAGGCTGCTAAGCCTTATTTTTTCGGCTTCGAGGGCTTCTTCCTCGCCGTCACGGAGCTTTTTGGAGTCGATATCCTTTATCTGATACTCCAGCATATCTCTCTCGCGTGCCTTTTGCTCCTCGTCGGTTGAAACGTCGCGCAACTTCTTGCGGTAAGAGTCAAGCTCGCGATAGATAGCCTCGTAAGCCTCTCTCTCGGCTTCGATATCGCCGAAGGAGTCTACCATATAGACGTATGCGCCCTTATCAAAAAGAACCTTACTGTCGTTCTGTCCGTGGATCGAAATAAGCAGGCGTCCGACCTCACGCAAAACGGTTTTGGTCACCGCTCTGCCGTTGATTCTTACAGTAGATTTCCCATCAACGGTCAATTTGTGAGAAAGCAACACCTCGCCGTCATCGGTCTCGATACCGAGCGCCGCAAGCTTCTCCGCTATCTCACTTGAAACGCCGTCAAACAACGCCTCCGATAGCGCAAAGCTCTCGCCCGAGCGGATAACGTCACGGGAGACCTTGCCGCCGCAAAGCATATTTATGGAATCGATTATAACGCTCTTTCCCGCGCCAGTTTCGCCCGTCAGTGCGGTAAAGCCCGCGGGGAATTCAACGTCGGCGCTCTTTACCACCGCAATATTTTCGATATGCAGTTCTCTAAGCATCGGCAGTCTCCTTTCTGTATTTTTTTACGCTGTCAGCGCACCGCAAGCTGTTTTTTCAGTCTTTCCGCAACGTTCACTGCAACGTAAGCATCTGGGGTCACTATCAATATCGTATCGTCGCCCGCAACACAACCTAAAATATCCTCGTCGGGAAGTCGGTCGATGGCAATTGCAACCGCCTGTGCCATTCCCGTGGCGGTCTTTAAAACTATGATATTCTGGGCGCAGATCACCGAATGTACCGTATCCGACACCGAGTGCGAGAGCGCGCCCAAGCCGATAGTCTTTTTGGGTATTCCCGAAACGACGTACTTATAGCTTCCTCCCGGTACGGCTATCTTTACGAGATCAAGGTCTCGAATATCACGCGAGACCGTTGCCTGAGTAACTATATAGCCCTCCTCGCAGAGAAATTCCATAAGCTCGTCCTGAGTTTCTATCTCGTATTTTTTGATAAGCTCAAGTATTTTTTCCTGTCTGCCTTTTTTCATTTTTATCTCCATTCCGCCGCCCAAGCGGCACTAACTGTAATCGATGAATTTTGATTGGCAAAATCCTCGCGTTAAACAGTTTATCCACTACAGGTCGCAAGCAACTTTTGCGCCAATTGCCTGAATTTATTTATCGTTCATTTTTTGTCTGAGACGTTCATAGAAACTTCCTTCCTTCAAGCGAATGAAGGAAGTCTTAAGAGGTGAGCGTGTAATGCGTACCGCTTCACCAAGAGCAAGCTCGTAATTTACTCTGCCGTCCACGGTGAGGAAAAGAGACTTCTCTCTCTGGCAGGTATTTTTGATCTCCAGCTTTGCTCCGTCGGGGAATATCATCGGACGGGCATAGAGTGAATGGGGACATATAGGCGTTACGCAAAGACATTCGAGCCTCGGATCAACGATAGCGCCGCCCGCGCTCAGAGAATATGCGGTCGAGCCCGTGGGAGTTGCCACTATCATTCCGTCCGAGCGGTAGCTTGCTATATGAACACCGCTTTCATAAAGCTCCAGATCGACCACGCGGGAAATGCTTCCGTTGGAAAGCACCGCGTCGTTAAGCGCGTATTCGCTCTTTCTGACCTCACCGGCGCCGTTTATCAGCTCGATATTAAGCATAGAACGGCTCTCTAGCTTATATTCTCCCTTAACAAGTCTTGAAAGCTCCTCGATCTCGCCCATCTCAAGCTCCGCCATATATCCGAGTCTGCCGAGATTAAGTCCCATAACGGGAGTATCGTAGGGCGCCGAACGTCGGGCAGATTCAAGGATCGCACCGTCTCCGCCGAGAACGATCACAGCGTCAACCGACGAATATGCATCCTCCGCCGACAAAAAGGTGAACCAAACTCGGCTGTGGAGCTTGATTATTCTGTCCTTGTTATAAATCAGCGTGCATATCTCACATCCAAGCTCTGACAGCTTTTCTGCAACCGATAAAGCCGAACGAGCCTTTTCCGTTATATTGAAATTCGTAACGATAAGTACCTTTTTAATGCTCTTTTCCATGTTTAATCCTTGCTGATCCGCTTGATTGTCATACCGTCGATATGCCTCTCACAGCGTTTTTTTATTAACGCGATAAGGTATTCCCTGTTTCCGTCACCGCCCTCTATGGGCGAGGGGATAAGGTCTGTCACCTCAAAACCGCATATTTCCGCCGACTCGATAACTCTGCGTATCGCACTCTCTCGGTCAGCGGCTTTTTTTACTATTCCGTTTTTTGAAAGGGCGCTTTTGCCCGCCTCAAATTGGGGCTTGATAAGACTTATAAGAGTTCCGCCCTCATTCAGTACCGAAAAGATCGGCGCGTGAAGCAGAGTCTGCGAAATAAACGAAACGTCCATGACGGCGATGTCAAACCGACCGAATTCCTCGGGCGAAAGCTCTCTTGCGTTAAATCCTTCAAGACTTGTAACCCTTATATCTTCAATTAATTTCGGATGAAGCTGACCTCTGCCCGAATCCACGGCGCAAACGTGAGCCGCCCCGTGTTGAAGCAGACAGTCGGTAAAGCCTCCCGTGGATGCGCCGACGTCGATGCATCTTTTTCCTTCAACGTCGATCTTAAAACACTCCAAGGCTCCCTCTAATTTAAGTCCTCCGCGCCCCACGAAGCGTTCAGCCTCGGTGATCTCAATAAGATGCTCACCGTCACACACGGTTTCCGAAGGCTTGGACACCTTTTTGCCGTCAAGTAAGATCTTTCCTTCTCCGATAAGCCTTGCGGCTCGGTTTCTGCTCTCGCAGTGACCCTTTTCAACCAGATATACGTCTATTCTCATAACACCGCGCCGAAAATGTTGCCGATCATCGCACAAGCCTCGGCCGTTGCTTCGGGAGCGTTTGCGCCAAGCTCAAATATCGGAATACCCATAAGAGCTATGGGAAGCAATATTCCGAGTATCATTCCCGCAAAGACCTGAAGGGGGGTGTGCCCCGCAAGTTCCTCAAGCGCTTTTTCGGTAAGCTCGGGATCGTTAAGGCTTTCCGAAAGGTTTTTAAAGAGTCTGTTTATTACCTTTGCGTGCTCACCGACCTGACGTCTCATTCCCATGGCATCTCTCATTACGATCATAGCCAGAATCGTGCTTATCGCAAACGCAGGCGAATCAAGCCCCTCTTTGATAGCGCAGGCAGAAGCTAATGCGCATACGGTCGCCGAATGGGACGAAGGCATGCCTCCCGTGCCGAAAAAAAGCTCGATCAAAGAAAAATTCTTTACCCTGAATACTCCCGTGAACACTTTAAGTATCTGCGCCACAAACCATGCAGATGCCGCGCAAATAATAATAAAATAATTACTCATTTTAACGTCCTTTAAATGTTTTCAAGTTTTAATTGCTTCTGTCGCAAAGATAGAGCGCCAAAGCTCTGAGAACTTCACTGCCCTCGATCTCATCAAGATAGCCTGTTGCCTCTTCGGTAAGGGTCTTTGCATACTCCTTCGCCTGATCAACAGACATAAACGACATAAACGTAGTCTTGTTTTTTTCCTTATCCGACCCGATATTCTTGCCGAGCACCTCGCTGGTGGAGGTTACGTCGAGAACGTCGTCCACTATCTGGAAAACAAGTCCGATATTTCTTGCAAAAAGCGTCAGCTTTTCGGTTACGGCACTATTGGGAGCGTATCCTGCCGCGAGACATCCGAGCTGAACCGACACGCAGATCATAGCTCCCGTCTTGCCCAGATGAAGCTCAACCAATTCGTCCTCGTTCAAGCTGTGGCTTTCGCCGTAAAGGTCAGACATCTGTCCCTTGACCATACCAAAGCTACCCGCAGCACCCGAAAGGAGCGCCACCGCAGTTGCGGCGCAATCACCGCTGACACAGGGGTTCATAGCGCATATCGAAAAGGCGTCGGTAAGAAGTCCGTCACCTGCCAAGGTCGCCACCGCTTCGCCGAAAACCTTGTGACAGGTAGGCTTTCCGCGGCGCATATCGTCGTCGTCCATACAGGGCAGATCGTCGTGAATAAGCGAATAGGTATGTATCATCTCCACTGCGCAGGCAAAGGGCAAAGCTGCCTCCACTTTACCGCCCAGCATTTTGCAGGTCTCTGTAACGAGCGTTGCTCTCACTCTCTTGCCTCCCGACAAAAGACTGTATCTGATTGCTTTGTAAAGCTCCGCCGCCGTTCCTTCGGCTTCCGCGGGGTATATTTTATCAAGCTCGGCTTCTACTTTTTCCACCGTGCTTTTTATTGCATTCAACGCAAGAACCTTGTTGTATTCCATTCCAAACTCCAATCAGCCGACAAGCGGCGTATATTATAAGACTTTTGCCTTACGCAAATCTCACGGTTATTATCACATCTCGTCCGAGAAGGTACCTTCGGGAACGTCAACGACGGCTATCTCTCCGTCAGCTCCCTGCTGAAGGATCCTGATCTTTCTCTTAGCCGCCTCAAGCTCGCCCGCGCAAAGCGTTGCCAGTTTGACACCCTCCTCGTAAAGCTTAAGGGATTCTTCAAGAGGAAGCTTTTCGTTTTCAAGCTCCGAAACTACCGCCTCAAGTCGCACCATCGCCTCTTCAAGGCTCAGTTTTTTCTTATCTGCCATTATTATCTTCCTCCTCGTTTTTTTCTTTTATTTCTTTGATCTCGGCAATAAGGCTTCCGTCTACAAGTCCGATCTTCACCTTCTCGCCGATCTTTGCTTCCGCGGCTGCGGAAATTATTCTGCCGTCCTCACCCTCGACCATAGCGTAACCGTGGGAAAGCACCGCCAAGGGATTGACACCCTCCAGCCTTACGCAAAGCATACGGAATTTATTATCTGCCGCATCCACCGCGCCTTTACCGAGGGTATCCAATTTTTGTTTAAGGCGCAAAACTCGCTCGCTCTTTTCGTCAAGCACTCGGGCAGGCGAATGAAGCTCCGCGCTCTTTTTCAGTCGGTCAAGTCTGCTTTCAAGCAGATAAAGTCTTCTTGAAAGCATTGTTTCCGCCTTGTGACGAAGATGCTCTATCCTCGCCCTCGTCTCTCTCGTATCGGGAAAGGCTATTTCAGCCGCCGCGCTGGGAGTAGGGGCGCGCATATCTGCCACGAAATCGGAAATAGTAAAATCGGTCTCGTGACCTACCGCCGAGATAACGGGTATATCCGACGCGGCTATGGCTCTCGCCAGATTTTCATCGTTAAAACACCAAAGATCCTCGGCAGAACCGCCGCCGCGACCTATGATTATAAGATTAACGGGATGTTTTTCGTTAAAGAATCTAATTCCCCCTACGAGGCTTCTCGGAGCTAACTCGCCCTGAACGTAGGCGGGGTATATGGTTATCTCCGCAGAGGGGCAACGTCTGCCCGACACGTTGATTATATCGTGAAGAGCCGCGCCGGACGCCGACGTGATAACTCCAACGCGTCTTGCAAAGGGCGGTATCGGCTTCTTTCTCGCGGGATCGAAAAGTCCCTCCCCCGCAAGCTTGGTCTTTAATTGCTCAAAGGCGATAGCAAGACTTCCCGCTCCGTCGGGCTGCATATCGTCGACTATTATCTGATAGTCGCCGCTGACGGTGTACGTCGAGACCTTTCCGTGTATCAGTACCTTCATTCCGCTTTCGGGACGGAATTTAAGTCTCGACGCATATCCGCGGAACATTACCGCGCGAATCGACGAGCTTTCGTCCTTCAACGAAAAATACAGGTGACCCGAGGAATAGTTGCTCTTGAAATTGGAGACCTCGCCGCGAAGCCAAAGATCTCTGAGCACGGGACTTGATTCCAGCGTCATTTTGATATATTCATTTACCTCAGTTACGCTGAAAGCCTTATCCTTTAGCATCGTAGCCACTATCCTCCTTAAAGATTCAGTTTCCCATATATTTTCTGCGACATAGCAGAGCAATTCCCGCCGCGTTATCCGAAGAAAACTCGGGAGCGGAAAAATAAGTATTTTCGTATTTTGCAAGGCGCGCGCCGATTCGTTTATTGCTCATAACGCCGCCTGCGTAGATTATCGGAATATTTCCGTATTTCTCTCGGAGATTTTCGGTAAGTCGGCAAAGAGTATCCGCCACGAAATCAAAACAGTAAGCAGAAACGATAGCCTTGTCGCCCGTTTCCGCGTATAGCTTTTCAGCAAGATTCTCAAGCCCCGAAAGGTTACAGGTAAGTCCTCTTACCGATATCCTCGTTTTTGCCTTTGCAATCTCTCTGTCTCCAATAAGACCTTCCATCTCTCTGCCGCAGGGGAACTTAAGTCCCATAAGCACGCCTGTGCGGTCGATAGCCTGACCCGCGTTTATATCCGCAGTACCGCCCACAAGCTCCACCGAAAAGCCACCGTCACGGGGTGTGACCAAAAGCACCTCGGTAGTACCGCCTGACACGTGGAATGCGGCGAAGGGAGCGTCACCGTCTATAAGATCAAGTCTGCCCGCCGAATAAAGCGCCGCGGTTATATGTCCGTTTTGATGAGAAAAAGCGTAGCTTTCACCCCCAACCGCCGCGGATATTGCCGAAGCAGTCGCCACTCCCGACAAAAAGCAAGGCATATAAGAATCCTTTGCGTCGCGCGGAGTTGCGGAATACCCAACGGCAACCACGTTTCTCTCGGGATAATTCTCATCCAGAAAGGCTTTGACACCGCCCATTATCTCGGGGAGATTTTTGGTATGAGCGAAAAGCGCGTCGCTCTGACGAAGTCCTCTCCCTCCCTCTTTGACGGGCAAAAGCTTTTTCAAATTAAGAACTATTTTACCCTCGCCGTCGCAGATCGCCGCCGACGTAGTATAATTACTGGTATCAATACCGAGAAAAAGCCGTTTCTCAAGCATTTTCGCTCTCTTTGGCGGTCTCCTCAACCGCAATTTCACTTGCATCCTCCGCATTTTCCGCTTCGTCTGCCTTTTCTTCGACCGCCGCGACTGCCTCCGCGATCACCGCATCCGCGCCCTTGGCGCTGATATCCTTGAACATACCCGAAAGCACTCCGTTTACAAACTGCTTCGCTCTGTCCTCACCGTATTTTACCGAAAGCTCCACCGCCTGACTTATAGAAACGTTCATCGGGATATCCTCAACGAACAGCATTTCGTAAGCCGCAATGCGTATAATACTTCTGGACACCTTGGAAAGTCTGTCAGCTCTCCAGCCCTTGGAATATTTACTGATCGCCGCATCGACGATCTCACTCTTTGAAATTATTCCGAAAAAGGTCTCGCGGATATACTTGTTGTCTGCGGGAATCTGTCTTTCCTCGCAGGCAAGATCGTAGATCACCGCGGGATTCTTTCCCTCATGAAATTCGGTCTCGAAAAGCAGACCGAAAAGCAGCTCTCTCGCTTCCTGTCTCGTCACCTTTGCCATAAAAACCTCCGATAGCAATTTATGCTTTTCTTTTGCAATAAATATTATAATATATAATTTTATATAAAAATAGTCATTTTAATTATACATAATTTGCTCCCAAATGTCAAGGTTATGTGACAAATTTCAGCGTAAAAAATGAAAATTTATTCATTCCTGCGAATAAAACGGGACGAAGATCGAAAAAAAGCCTTTCTTTTGACCGAAAACAAAAAATATCCGTAAATTATCTTCTAAAAAAAGCTCTAATCTATTGCAAAATCCTCCGATCTGTGATAAAATAAAATATGTATTACGTTTTTTAGAGGTTGTTAAAATGCAGATTTCAAAGATCTTAAAAAACCTTTGGTTTTTCACCGCGTCGTTTTTCACCGCAATATCTACTGTGATATGCCTTGCGATCCTCGTTATGTCGGAGAGTGAAGTGATCTCGGCGGGACTTCTCGATCCCTCAAGCCTTCTCCTCATTCTTCTGCTATCTTTCCTTATGGCGGTGGGAAGCACTCTCTACCGTCTCGACGGCATAAACAAAGCTCTTGCCGTCTGCCTCCATGCCGTTATCTATAACTCGGGATTTTTCGCTTTTCTCTGGTTGAATATCGATTATAAGGACGGCGACAACAGCCGTCTCGCAACGGCGGTCATCGGAACGCTTATTCTTGCCGTCGTCTACGTCGTAACTATGATCTCCATAAGAATGATAACAAAAGCTGTATCCTCGCCCAAAAAGAAGGTACCAAACGCAAAATCAAAGCCTTCCGAGGCGCAAAGCACCTCCAAAAAGGCTAAAAAAGAGGAAAAAGAGCCGTACAAAAATCTGTTTTCATAAAAAATATTATGTTCAAATTCAAATTAGACCTTATGGGGCGCGCGGTAAGCTCTCTCTTGGCGATACTTATTACCGCTTGCGCGGTCTCGCTGGTGACTCTGGGAATACGGGGCGTCCGTCCCGAATTGAAGCAGGCGCAAAGCAACCCGTCCGATACCGCCTCTTCCGTCACGTTGCAAAGCACAACCGACTACGGGCAGTATTACCTTGACAATATGATCTTTCTTTGCGACGGAACTCTCTCTCATATGAGAAACGAAGGCGCGCTGAAGGAAGGCGAGACCGTGAAAACGCTCTGGACCGCCGTCGACGGCTCACTTCCCCTATCTTCAAGCATAGACAGAACCGAAATAGTCCTTCCCCATAGCGGCGAGGAGGTATATATTGCCGACGCGACGGCGAGACTCAAACCCGAATATATGCTTATATCTTTGGGGTCTGAAAACGGCGTCAGATATTGTACCGAGGAGCAGTTCAAAAGCTACTACGCGAAAATCATAATCGCCGTAAAGGAAGCCTCCCCCAACACCAAAATAATCCTCAATTCCCTGTTCCCCATATCTCGTAAATACGAATTTAAAAACCAAGGGATCAGCATGGATAAGATCGACCGCGCCAACCTCTGGATATCCGAAATTGCCGAGGAGCAAGGGGTAAAGTATCTCGATTCCGCCTCTGCGCTTAAAGGAAACGGCGATTATCTCGACACAAAATACGACTCGGGCGACGGATTTCATCTGAACGCAGAAGGCTACGAGGTCTTTTTCAACTACGTAAGAACACACGGATACGTAGGTCTTCCCGCCACCGAGGAAGAAACATTCACGGAGGAAACCTCCGAAACCGAAACGACAGAAAAAACAACAGAATAAACAAAAAATTTCTCGGGATAGCGCGATGCTCTTAACAGAGCATTCACACTATCCCGAGGTTTTTGTTAAATCATAATAATCAGAAATACGACAGCCAGCGCGATCGCAAATATAAGCCAAAGCGCCGCAAACGCCGTAAGCAAATACCAGTATTTTGGCTTGCCAAACTTCTTCAGATTTGCAAACAGCACTCCGAGACCCATCAAAGGCAGAGCAGGTACTACCACGATAACGACGTAAAATATCCAGAACAGTATCGTAAATACGCTCTGCGTGTCTTCATCAATAAAGGTATCGCCCTCCCACTCGTAAACGTATTCAGTGTATCTGTAACTCATATCCGACAACGAGGCTTCAAGCAACGAAACGTCGGATATCGGCACCATTTCAATGCTTCCGGAGCGATAGGAAAGATCTCCGTATGAATCAAAGCAGTTATTTTCAAGGTCGGAAAAATTGACGTACCAATATTTTCCGTCAGAAAAGCGGTATATCGCGCCGTAATTATACGCAAAGGTTCCGCTTTCGTCGCGCGCGATAAGCTCAAAGACCTCGTTTTTTTGCCCCACGGGCTTAAGATCTCTTAAATCGAAGGTCTTGACTCCCTCGCCCGAGCGCAGAGCCGCATCAAAAGCCTCTACGGTCTCCTTTGAGATCTGAGCGCGTTCTCCGTCCACGTTAACGAGAACGAAGCTGCCGGTTTTACCGTTGGTAAAAGCGTTCAGATCTTCAGCGCCCTTTTCGGTAGCGAAAATATTTCTGTATCCGTAAGGGTCGTCTATCCAAACCGCGTCCTTATAGTCGGGAGACGCGATCACCGTAAGATAATCGGTACCTGCGTACTGAATATCCTGATCGTACACGTATTCAACGTCGGAATCGGGGAAGATAGCCGTACCGTTCCAGAAATATCGGTAGGATATATCGTCGGTGACGTTTCTTACTACGGTTTCATCGTCGGAAATCTTCCACTGAACGTACTCGCCGTCCGCCGCAAACGCAACGGTAGTAAATAGACTTACGATAATTAAAAGCGAGAGCGCAAGGACTGTTTTTTTAGTGAAATTCTTTTTCATATCCACACCCCCTTACGCCAAATTGAGCTTTCGCTCAAGTATATTCTGCGTTACGCACCAGAAGAGTGCCGCAAATGTGGATATCACCGCAAAAGCAACCAGCATTCCAAGCGTTATTACCGCATTGAACATATTGGGAGTTGCGGAAGTGAGAAAATCGACGAGACCAAAGCCCATAAAGATCAGAGCCGCCACGCCCAGCGTCATAAATACCGAAGAATATATCATGTTCAAAAGATAGTAAACGCCGATTGCCGCCACTATCTTAGCTTTCTTCACCACCGTCGCGCCGAGAGTTATGCAGAAATAACCCACGCTTATCGAAAGCACCACGGAAGAAAGCGAAATTAGCATAGACGCTACAAATTGCACTATTCGCCAAAGTCCGAATTCCGAAATGTCGTCCACTACGCTTTTGAGGAATATTTCATACTTATCAAATGCCAGAATACTATTGTCAACGGTCTGCATCGAAACAAGCCCAATAAGAATAATACAAACAAACAAGATAATATCGGAAAGACAGACCCAGCTCACCGCGCTTATGGTTTTGGACAAAAATATCTGCTTGCGGCTTACGGGAAGCGTGAAGGTGAGATATCCCTCGTCGGTAAACAAATGCTTGAAATATCTTACGTAGATAAGGATAGCTACCGCGGTCATACAGATACCGATTGCGATAGCGCACAGCATAAACGAAATGTAAGAAAATATCTGGAGCATCAAATGAACGTCGGTAAAATCCTGAATCAATGAAATTTCATTATAAATTCTCAAAGAGATTGCCGCGCCGAAGGACATAACAGACATAGTCAACATAGCGATCCACCAATAACGCCCAACGGCGCACAAGTCATATTTTAAAAGCTTCTTTAACATCTGAACACCTCCCTGAATATTTCATCAAGTGACATTCCCCTCTCGGCTCTTACCTCGTCGCAGTTGCCCGACAGAATTATCTGACCGCCAAATCCAAGGAAGGCAAAATCGTCAAGCACGGGCTCTATGTCGTGAATAAGGTGAGTGGTGATTATCACCGTCGCCTCGGGATTGTAATTTCCTATGATCGTATTAAGAATATACTCTCGCGCCGCAGGATCAACTCCCGCAATAGGCTCGTCAAGCAGATAGAGCTTGGCGCGGCGCGCCATAACCATAACCAACTGAACCTTTTCCTTCGTTCCCTTTGAAAGAGTCCTCAATTTGCATTTGGTGTCGATCTTTAGGTCGGAAAGCATTTTCCTTGCCAGCGCGGCATCAAAATCCGCGTAAAATTCGGAAAAATACTTTATAAGCTCGTCGACCTTCATCCAGGAATTGAAATAGGTTCTTTCGGGAAGATAAGAAACGTAAGCGTTGGTCTTTTCGCTTCTCTTTTCTCCGCAGATCTCGATTTCGCCGCCATCGGGCTGAAGTATTCCGCAAATAAGCTTCATAAGTGTGGACTTTCCGCAACCGTTAGGGCCTAAAAGACCGATTATTCTGCCTCTGGGAAGGGCGCAATTGAAGCCATCCAATACGGGGCGTCCCTTTTTATAGCTTTTTTTAAGTTCTTTACAGTTTAAAACGATATCACTCACAAACGCTTTCCTCCTTAACGTATTTTACGATCTCATCAACGCTCATACCGATAGCTTCGGCATCGTCAATAAATCTTCTGACCAGCTCTCGGCGCATTTTATCGCGCGCCGCCCGCAATATCTCTTCGTCCACGGTCACGAAACGTCCGACCGTACCCTTGTTATACAAAATGCCCTCATTTTCAAGACAGATAAGCGCTTTTTGCATAGTGTTGGGATTGACCGCCGCCACGGAAGCTAACTGTCTTACCGACGGAAATTGCTCGTCGGCACTATAGTCTCCGCGCAGGATATCGCCGCGAAGCCTGTTGGTAATCTGCAAAAAAACAGGCTCTCGCTGATTAAATTGCCAAGCCATAACTCTCCTCCCTTCTGAATTTCAAAGCAGTGTGTCACTGTACTAATACAATAATACACCATTAAACAACATTTGTCAATAGATTTTTAATATTTTGGTAAATTGGGGTTTAACGGTCTCCACGGCGGTGTCTTTTTGAGAAAAACTGCAAACTCGCAAGCGAGATTTGCTCGAGTTTGCAAGCAAACTCTGCGACGTAAAAACTTTCCACAAGACACCGACGTGAAGTCACCGACAAATCAAAATTTGAAACAAACCACAAACAAAAAATATCCCCTCGCCGAAGCGAGGGGATATAGTTTATTAATTCAGATTATTACTTAATTCAAATTAGTCCTTCTTCTTTTTGAAGGTTACGAAGCCTACTGCGAGAGAAGCCATTACTATAGCTGCTGCGCCAAAGCCAACGGTGCCGAAGCATCCTGCATCGTCATCAGCGGGAGCATCGGTCTGAGCGGGAGCATTGGTCGTAGGCGTGTTATTTGTAGGTGCGTTGGTCTCGGACTTAGACTCGGAGTCAGAACCTTCGGGAGTCTGAGAATCAGAACCTTCGGGAGTCTGAGAATCGGAGCCTTCGGGAGCCTGAGTATCGGAACCTTCGGGAGCCTGAGTATCGGAACCTTCGGGAGCCTGAGTGTCGGAACCTTCGGGTGCCTGAGTGTCGGAACCTTCGGGTGCCTGAGTATCAGAATCTTCGGGAGCCTGAGTGTCGGAACCTTCGGGAGCCTGAGTATCAGAATCTTCGGGAGTGGTATCCTCGGAGCCTTCACCGTAGATATAAGTCATAGCAAACTCAAGAGCAGCATCTTCATCTGCAAAGAATGCCTGAAGAACTACGTCGAATTCGTTTCTACCCATTGTGGTTATATCGATCTCAAAGTCAAAACGGGTTGCGTTGATACGGCCCTCGAACTTACCGCTTTCACCGTACTTAAGATCGTCGGTTGCATCGTAAATGAATGCAAGATAGTTGTGGCCGTCGTGCTGGAAAAGTTCCTCGTATGCGGTAACCTCAACCTTGTTCTTGGACTCTGCCTTGGTTACTTCGCCGGTTGCGAGATAGAGGTATGCTGCCTCAAACGCCATACAGTCGTCAAGAGTATCCATACCGCATTTACAGTAATCTCTGGTAATGCAGAGTACTACGGGGAAATCTGCTATATCGTAAGAGGTGTCGTACTTAACGTGCCACTCACCTGCGTCAACAAGAGAAGTATCGCCGAGAACGTGAACGGTATTATCATCGTTAAGAGTTACTATAGAACCTACAACGGAAGAAGGAATACCCTTAAGGTCGGAACCGGGGTTCTTACCGTCCATAAGAATAGCGGGCATACCGTCCTCAACGTCGGATGCATCTGCTATCTCTGCTATATCGTAGGAATAGTTCTGGGGGTCCTTTTTGTCGGTGGTACGGTCATCGGTAGTAGGAACGTAGGTACTGCTGCTGGTACCGAATTCGGTTACGGTAAAGGATTGGGCAGCATCCATGTTACTGCACATTGCAGTGAATCCGATGTATGCCTCGTAATTGTTCGCTGCATAGTATTCGTTCATCCAGTCGGTAAGTTTCTTGGGAGCGGGGCTTCCGTTGATCTTAACGGTAAATGCGCCTGAATTGTACTCAACCTCAAGAACAAATACGGTCTTGCCGCTATCATCCTTCATAGCAGTGGGAGCTGCAACGCCTGGGTCGACCGCAGCCTTGGTGAACTGCTTGTAAGCCCACTCAATGCTCTTGATGTCGCCGTTATCCTTGGGACGGATAAGGGTTTGAACACCGGTACCGTATCTGGGGTCACCTGAACCCTCTGCGATAGCCTGCTCACTCCAGATGCTGAAGTTGAACCACTTGTCACCTGCGTTGTAATCGAACTCGTCAATTCTGACCTTCATGTAAACACCGTCTCTGAGGTCTACCTTTTTAGTGGTAAATACAGAAGACCAAGGGGTGGATGCAGACTTGGACCAGTCTGCGGTGGTGACCTTAAGACCGTCGTTGGTATACTCGTATCCGGCAACGGAGTTGAGGTCATTTTGGTCATAGCCGTCCATCTCTTCAAATGCTCTTGCGTGGGTATTCCAGTCGCCCGTTACCTCATCTGCCGCAACAGAAGGAACTGCCCAGCAAACGAACATAGCGGAAAGCATTGCAACAACCAGAAGAGCCGAAAGAATCTTTCTCATAATTCTTTTCTCCTTTTATAAAATAGATTTTAGGATTACAAAAGTTGAAGGCACTTTTGCGTCAATATATTTTAACATAAATATCAAAAGATGTAAATTCGCAATATCCACAAATTCAAGTTTTATTTCTTGTGCTAATTACACAACTAAAAAATCACTCACGCTTTTCTTTCTTTTTTAAAACTGTGGATCCTGCTACGACTACCATCACTATCATCGCAACGGTACCTATTCCCACGGTTCCAAAACAACCCGAAACGTCTGCCGAGGCATCTGACTGAGTCTTACCTTCGGTCTGTGGGGAGTTTTTAGACTCGGTCTCTGCGGGAGTCCGAGTATCGGTGTCATCGTTATCGGCGATCTGTGTATCGTTACCGTCTGTAGGGGTTGATTCTGTTGGTTTCTGAGTGTCGGATCCTACAGGTGCCTGAGTGTCGGATCCTACAGGTGCCTGAGTATCGGATTCTACGGGTACTTGAGTGTCGGATCCTACAGGTGCCTGAGTATCGGATTCTACGGGTACTTGAGTTTCGGATTCTGCGGGCACTTGAGTTTCGGATTCTGCGGGTACTTGAGTTTCGGATTCTGCGGGCACTTGAGTTTCGGATTCTGCGGGTACTTGAGTTTCGGATTCTGCGGGTACTTGAGTTTCGGTCTCTTCCGTATTCTCCGTATCTTCGGTATCTACAGTCTCATCCGTATCGTCGCCAAGCCCAAGTTTTTCAAGATATTCGTCGGCATAATCAATCGCCTCGTTCTCATCCGCAAAGAACGCAACGAAGCAAAGATCAAACTCGTTTCGTCCCATAGTAGCCATATCAAGCTCAGCGTCGAATCTTACACCGTTAATCCTTCCGTCAGCCACGAATTCGGCGTCGCCTCGCTCGGTCATATCCACGACAAAATAGAGATAAGTATCATCGTTAATTATACACGGTCCCTCCTCGTCCTGACAGGTCAGAATGCCAGTTACCAGACAATTGCTGCCCGCCGCGATATTATCTCCCGTCATAACGTACATATTCATTGATTCAAACGCCATGCATTTCGTTATTTAGGACTCTCCGCAGGTACAGAAATTTCTTACCATTACGAGGATATAAGGGAAATCGTATATATCGTAAGAGACTTCTTTCTTAACGCTCATAAGCAGCTCAACCTTGGATTTGGGGCTGAGATAGTGAATATAGTTTTCCTCGGTAAGAGAATAAGGGCCGCTGTTCTTCGTGGTGGTCTTGGAGTCGGAGTGTTCACGGCTTCCGTTAAGAAATACGGCGGGCTGACCCTCGGGGACGGTATCGGGTTCGGCTATCTCTGCGTTGGTGTGAGGATAGGTAACGGCATTGGCTTCGTCCGTACCGTAAGGCACGTAACTGTTGAATTCATTCTCTCCGAATTCACAAAGCGTACAAGCCGCCGTTCCGCCCTTTTTGTTGTTCATCACATTCAATCCAACGTATGCGTCACCATCGGCAAAATGCTCAAGCATCCATTCTGCGGCAACCTTGGGCATCTCGGCTCCGTTCAACGTTACCTTGTAGCCCGTGCTCTTGTCGTAAGAAACGCAGAACACCAGCAAAACGTCGCCGTCCTCGGCATACATAGAATCCTGAGTAAATGTCATATTGGTGGAAGACGCCCCCTTAAAATTGGAATAATACCACGCAACTGAGCTGACCTTCCCCTGGTTGTTGGGGCGCACCATACCTATAATTCTTTCGCCGTCCTTGGCGATATCCTGAGAACCTACCGATATGTATTGCTTATCGGAGATCGAGAAGGAAAACCACTTATCCGAAGCGTCGTAAGAAAACTCGTCTATTCTCACGACCATATAAACGCCGTTTCGGATATCGATCTTTTCTTTGGTCTGAATTCCGAATTTGGGATTACAGTCGCTCCAGCCTGCGGGAGTGACCACCAGTCCCTTTCCCGCTACGTAGGAATAACCGGGGACGCAGGCGTAATCCTGTTCAACCGGGTTAAAATCGTCCCTGTGCTCTCCCGAGCTTGCGTAAACGATCCAATCGCCCTCGTCCTCCGCAAAAACGGGGATCGCCGTAATTGCCGCAAGCGACAAAAGCATAGCGACCGTAAGTACTGCCGACAAAATTCTTTTCATAAAATTTTCCTTTTAAAAATATAATTTTCTCCACTTAAATTTTACCACATTTTGCGCAAAAAGTAAATCAACACTTTCCACAAATTTTCTTTCATCCCGTTGGGCATATTACCAAATAAAGGCGCCCGTCAAAGAACGCCTTTATAGTTTTTCCCTTGCCAAAGATCCTCGGCAAACATTTTTTTATCAATATTATTAATAACTACCGTCTTTTTTCTGCTCCAATCGGGGGCAAGAAGCTCGCTTTGCATTCCGTCGCCCGTAAGCCTTCCCACCACCGTGTCGGAAGGCAGATAGGTCAGAGCCTCAGATACCGCGTCAACGTAATCCTCCATCGTCATGGGGCGGTAATTCCCTTCATTATATATATCGGCAAGTCTCGTGCCGCGAATGACGTGCAAGAGGTGGATCTTCACCTGATCGGGGTTCAGCTCAGCGACCGCCTTAACGGTCTCGATCATCATTTCACGGCTCTCTTCGGGCAGACCGAAAATTAGATGTACGCAGATACCGATCTTATCCGACGCGGCACGCAATTTCTTATATCCCACAAGGAAATCTTCAAACGTATGACCTCGGTTTATCAGAAACGCGGTAGAATCGTGGGAGGTCTGGAGACCCAGCTCCACGGTCAGCACCGTCCTCTCGGCAAGCGAGGCAAGATATTCCACAGTGTCATCCTCAAGGCAATCGGCTCGCGTTGCGATATTCAGACCCACAACTCCATCCTTGCCCATCACGCTCTCCACCTTTTCGCGGATGACCGACAAGGGTGCGTAGGTGTTGGTGTGAGCTTGAAAATAGGGTATGTACTTGTCGGTTTTCCACTTGTGCGACAATCGTTCTTTTATGATCTCGAACTGTTCCTCAACAGGCAAGACCGCATCCGCGGCAAAGTCACCGCTTCCCCTCGGAGAGCAATAGATGCAACCGCCGACAGAGCATTTTCCGTCAATATTCGGGCAGGTAAAGCCCGCGTCAAGCGGTATTTTCATACACTTACCGCCAAAGGTCTTTCGGAGATAGTAATCGTAGGTGTAGTATCTTTTATTAGAGTCGCTGTTTTCAAAGGGATTTATATCGGATTGTTTTATTTTCATTTCTTCCCTCCTTGATTTTTGCGAAGTGTAATATTAGGATGATTTCAAATTTTGATTTGTCGGTGATGCCACGGCGGTGTCTTGTGGAAAGTTTTTACGTCGCTTTTTCCAAAAAGCGACCGCTGATCCAACGCGCGGAGCGTTGGTCGCCTCCGCAGAGGCGAAACTACCTTTATCCTTCTTAAGCGCCACCGAAGGGTGAATTTTCGCCAAAGGCGAAAAGAGGGGAACCGCACAAGTGGGGGGTTCCCCTTATCCCACAAGTACTTTTTAAATTGCTCACCCGCTTTTTTCTTTGAAACCAGAGGCACAAAGAAAAAAGCTTGGCAAAAAAGAAATGCCGAAAAGGAAGTTTCGCGCCTTGTGAGGCGCGACCGCCGAGCTCGGCGGCTCAGCCAAGCCTTTTAAAAAAGGCTTGACCGAAAACTATATGGGCTTCGCCACTAAGCTCCCCGATAAATTGCAATTTATACACCAAAGGGAGGGCTTCCCCTCCCAGATTTGGTCAATTATTCAAAAACTTTTCTACCGCCGCAAGCCTTACGCAAACCGTAAGCACCGCCATAGCCTTATCAAGCTCTTCAAGCTTGGGATAAGTGGGCGCGATACGGATGTTGGAGTCATCAGGGTCGTAGCCGTAAGGATAGGTTGCGCCGACGGTAGTCAAGGTAAGTCCTGCGTCCTTTGCAAGAGCGTATGCCTTCTTTGCGCATCCCTTCTCCACGAAAAGGCTGATGAAATATCCGCCCTTGGGGTCGGTCCAGCGTGCGATGCCTCTGGGCGCAAGCTCTCTTGAAAGGTGCTCCTTAACAAGCCGGAATTTAGGCGCGATGATAGCCGCGTGCTTCTTCATATGGGACTTGACGTTGTCCGCGTTCTTGAAATATCTTACGTGACGGAGCTGGTTGAGGCGGTCGAAGTTGATAGTCTGCGCCTTCATGATCTCCTTTATCTGCTTGAGATTGTTCTCACTTGCCGCCATAAGCGCAACACCGCCGCCGGGGTAGGTGATCTTACTCGTTGAATAGAAGCAAAGCACTCTGTCGGGGTTGCCTGCGTCACAGCACTCCTGAATTATATCAAGCAGCTCGTCGCCCTCGTCGCAAAGGTCGTGAACGGCATAAGCGTTATCCCACATAATGCGGAAATCCTTCGCCGCAGTCTCCATATAAGCGAGACGGCGCACGGTCTCGTCCGAGTAAGTAATACCATCGGGATTGGAATACTTGGGGTTGCACCAGATTCCCTTGACTGCGGGATCCTTTACAAGCTCCTCAACCACGTCCATATCGGGACCCGTGGGAGTCATATTTACGTTTACCATCTCGATACCGAGAGATTGAGTTACCATAAAATGGCGGTCGTAGCCCGGCACGGGACAGATAAATTTAACCTTATCCTCTTTGCACCAAGGTCTCTCGCTGCCTCTTACGCCGTAAAGCATTGCGCGAGCGATAGTGTCGTACATAAAAGTAAGGGACGAGCTGCCGCCGAGAAGGATATTCTCGGAAGGAATCGTAAGCAACTCTGAAAACAACTTCTGCGCCTCGGGCACACCCTCGAAAAGACCGTAGTTACGGCAATCGAAGCCTGCCTCGGTCTTACAGTCGTCAGCGCCTTCAAGAACGGTCAAAAGACCGTCGGAAAGGTTGAGCTGTTCGGTACAGGGCTTACCGCGGGATATATCAAGTTTAAGGCCGCTTGCCTTTATTTCTTCATATTTTTTTACAAGGCTCTCGTGCTCGGCAACAAGTGCCTCGCGGGACATTTCGCAATATTTCATTTCAAAAATTTACTCCGTTTTTTCTAAAAAATAACAACAGATAGGATTATACCACACATTTTGCAAAAATGCAAGATATATTTTGAAATTTTGCAAATTTTTTTAAAAAATCTTAATTTTTCCAAAATCTCCGTATTATTTCTGCAAGAGAAGCGGGATTTCCCACCAAATTCATCCCTTTCCATTCGGCGGGATAGAGTTCTTTGTATTTTGACTCGGCAAATCTGTCGTCGATAAGAACGGCAACGCCGCGGTCGGTCTCGGTTCGTATTACTCTGCCCACCGCCTGAAGCACCGAATTCATACCGGGATAGGTGTACGCATAGTCGTAGCCCGCGTTGCATTTTTCTTCGTAATAGTCACGGATGATGTTATTTTCGTCGGAAATTCCGGGCAGACCGACTCCAACCACCACCACGCCGATAAGACGCTTTCCCGGCAGATCAATTCCCTCGGAAAAGGAGCCGCCGAGAACGCAGAATCCAACGCGCAATCTGCCGTCATCCCTGAACGACGAAAGATACTCCTCTTTCTCGGAAATAGTCATATTTTTCTTTTGGGGAAGCACCTCTACCTTGGGATATTTGGCGCGAAACAGCTTGAGGACGCTCTCCATATATCCGTATGACGGGAAAAAGACCATATAGTTTCCGACCTTGCCCGAAAGAGTTGCGGCAATACACGAAACTATCTTTTTGTTCGATTTCTCTCTGTCCTCAAATCTCGTGCTTATCTTATCCACCGCCACTACGCATAGATTTTCCCTCGGGAATGGAGACTTGAAGCTGACCGACACCGTCTTTTTGCCGCCGCCCAAAAGGTCGGCAAAATAATCTGTGGGGGTGAGGGTAGCAGAAAACATTACAGTCGCCACTGCACGGTCAAGCGCTATGGACAGATTATTCGACGGGTCGAGACAATATAAAAGCAGAGAAACCTTGTGGTCTATCGTATTTATAAAGGTAAGATAATGGCGGTCGTAGCACTCGCAGATCTTTTCGAACTCAAAGATGCGGTATGAAAGCTCCTCCACCGCTCCGTATGCGGGGTGATCGCCGTTATACTTCATCCAGCCGTCGCATTTTTGGGTAAAAGCCGCAAGATCTCTTATAAAATTCTCGGGGAGAGATCGTTCCACACTGTATCCCGCCCCCATTCCGTCGCCGTTGTATTTCATATTGTCGGCGCAAAGCTTTTCAAGATATTCAAAGCTCTTGAGCACCGACAGGCAGGCCTCGGTCAGCTTACTGTTCTCCTCAAGCATCGATATGATTTTTTCAAAGTCCTCGGAGGACAATCTTGACGAGAACATATCTCTCGCGCGGTCGGGCAGATTGTGCGCCTCGTCCACGAGAAATATATATTTTTCCCGTCCGCCGCCTGCGTTTTCGTCGAAATAGCGTTTGAGATAGACTGTCGGCGAGAAAACGTAGTTGTAGTCGCAGATTATAACGTCGCAAAGCTCGGAGAGATCAAGCAACAGCTCGTAGGGGCAAACTCCCATAGTTTTCGCAAAATTCTTAACGGTGTTACTGTCAAAGCAATCTCCGCCGTCCATAAGCCGCTCGACGGCAGACGTCACCTTGTCGTAATAATCCTTCGCGTAGGGACAAAGCTCGGGACAGCAATTTGAGGATAGTCTTCCTCCCTTCGCCTTCGCCATGTCGTTAAGGCACATCTGCTCTCTTGAGGAAAGGACTATTCCCTTCAAACGCGAGCCTGCCGCGTTCATCTTTTCAAGAGCGTGAAAAGCCTCTCTTTTTATACTTGCTTTTCCTGTGAGATAAAAGATCTTGTCGGCAAATCCCTCACCCATTCTTCTGGCGGAGGGGTAAAGAGTGGAGACCGTCTTACCGATACCCGTAGGTGCCTGACAGAAAAGGCGGTTACCCTGCTTTATATCGCGGTAACACTCCTTTATCATTTCAGCCTGACTGTCACGAAGGGTGCTATACGGAAAGGGTGCGTTGGCGGCTTGAGGCATTCTCACTCGCAATCTTTCGCGCAAAAATCTTGCCTTCCACATAACGCGCGCCAAAAGCTTAACGTAAAAATCCCGAAGCTCTTCTGCCATAAGCACTTTTTCGCGGTAATCGATCTCATCGGTGTCTATATTATAATATATCAATCTGGTATTGACGCTCTTAAGATCCTTGGCTCTGCACAAGAAATAAGCGTAGCAATAGAGCTGAGCTATATGAAGTTTGTCGGCAACACCGCTTGAAAATTGCTTTTCTCCCACCGTTTTTATTTCATCCACGGTATAGTGACCGTTATGACATATTATTCCGTCGGCTCTGCCCTTGACAAAGAAATAGACCTCGTCAAGCTTGCTTACGTTTTGCAGTTCGATCTCGCTGTGATAGAGCATACCGAAGGAATTCTGGAGCTTCCGATGTATCTTCTGCCCCTCTGCGGCTCTTTGGTAAAGATTGACCGAGCTGCGGTGGCAATCGATGTCACCCGAAAGCAGTGCCGATTCACAAAGAGAGCGAACGCTCAGTTCGATCTGATCTCTTTCAATATCATATTTCATTCGCTCACCCTCCCGATTTGTTAATAAGATCATTATAACAAAAATCCCCTCGGTTGTCAATTACCGAAGGGATTTATTTGTTAAATTGCAGTTTAGCGGTGCGTTTAAGATAAACATTGTCGTAGGGGCGGTCATCGGCCGCCCGTTCGTTGGTTTTAAATCGATTTAACGGGCGGCCGATGCCCGCCCCTACGGTTTTATGGTGTCGTCCAACTAACCTATAAATCAAAATTTAACCCTTTCCCTCTTCCCCCAAGAGGTAGCCCAATTTCATCCACTGAAGCGCTTCCTTACCCTGCTCAACTCTGCGTCCGCACTCAAGCCAAGCCGAATTATTCTCGGTGGACAGTGCTTGCGGACAATTTGTGAATACCATATACAAATCACCGCATATGCTGACCGTCTCGTGCTCAACAATACCGTATTTCGTGAACCAATCGAATATGACCTTTCCGTCGTAAATGATCTTTATGGAATTGCGGAAGTGATGCATTACGGGCCAATTCTCCACACTCTCCTCGCTCTTATAATTGTAAACGATAAGCGGTTTGCCGTAATATTCCATAATGTCGGGACGGGACTGAACTCCGTCGGCAAAAATTTCGGTCTTCCAGCTCTCCCCACCGTCTTTTGAAACCGTATAAGCCGCGTGACCCACGCCGTTGTCGTCGGGTGGGAAGCGGTACATAGCGAAAATTCCTTCGTCGTTTACAAAATATCTGAACTCGTAAGTCATAGGCTCGGGGCATATTGCAAACGGAACGAGAATATTGTCCTCTATCTTACAAAGGGTCGGATAGCCTAAATCGTCGTTTGATATTGCCGTATAAAGCTCACCATTACATCTCGTGACCTTGTTGATTATGGGGTCGCTCTCTGCGTTCAGCTCAAAGCCCTTGGACGCGAGATACGCGCGATAGGTGGTTTTGTTGAGACGGACGTCGCCCTCGTCGGTGCGGAGGAAGACCTCGACCCTATCGGAGACCGTGTCGCTGTAAAAATCGTAATCTCTGTAATACGCGCCCAGCTCGCCTCTCGTCGTGGTAAACATAATTCGGTTTATGCCGTCTCCCACAATGTAATTAGCGGTGCACAAAAATCCTCTCGATTGACCCACTCCGCAATCTATTACCTTGTGGCGAACGTTGTGAGGCTGTGACGGTGAAAAAACAGACAAGCAAATCTTGCCCGTGGATTCTCCGTAACGCTTGCGAAGTCCGGTCATATACGAGACGAATACAAGTCCGTTAGCCTTGTCGTAAGCGATAGCACCCGCGCAAGCGGCGGTCTGAGTTAAAGCGTCGTTTATCTGTATCATGTCTCTTCCGTAATTCATAATAGTTTCCTTTCAAATTTTGATTTATCGGTGATGCCACGGCGGTGTCTGCTGGAAGTTTTGCTCGAGCTTTTTCAAAAGCTCGTCGGAGCCGCCGCGATCGGCGGTCGCCCTCCGCAGAGGGCGAAACTCCTTTATCCTTCCAAAGCGC
>JAZMZI010000011.1:0-73229 GCA_045585895.1 Eubacteriales bacterium | reverse complement strand
ACTTTTTCGTCTGTCTTTTCACCGTGCCTTTTTACAAGAAAAATGCACTTCACTTCGCTTTCTCTGCGTTGTTAAGTGCATCTTTCTTTGTGTCATTATTTTATCTTAATGACATTGCCCCTCGTGGGGTACTTTTTATTTTGCTTAGACGGAGGGAATCGAACGGGTCGGTGGTGAATTTCTGCCAGTGGCAGAAAGAGCCGACCCTGACCGAGCCCGCAGGCGAGAGCGATTCCCAAACATCCCGACGGCTCGATGCCCGAGGGATGTTTCCTCACCTCCACCATTCATTAACACGTCACTGTTATATAATAAAAATTGATTCGCGACAATGCCGCAAATCAATTTTCATTGTAATAACAAGAATCCCCCGACAAAGCAAGCACAACTGACTTGTCGGGGAATTTATTACATTAAAACTAAATGCTATGTATTATTTCAAACTTGCTCGCCAGTCTCCGATCGCGTCTGCGGTAAGGATAGTGCCCGAGATCAATCGGACGTCGCTAACGCTCTCTCCGAAGCTTACGTCTTTTATGGCGCGGATAACGCTGAGCTGCGGCGGGATAAATCTCCAGCCGCATTCGGTCAGATTTCCGCCGTTATCGAAAACACCGTCGATAACGAGGTAGCTGATACAAGCGGATGTGTCCATTATCCACGCGACATGGTGATTTTTGCCGTCACATACGTTTACAGAGCTTTCTACGGTAAAGTTAGCGGCTTCTCCTGCGGCATAGCACGAAAGAGTGCCGTCATCATTCACGTTGACTTTAAACCCGCCTCTGCGTCTGTCAAATGCCGAAATAACTTTATCGCCCGCATTGAAGGTTCCTTCAAATATCCAAGTTGTTCCGCTGTTTTCTACGATTTCCTTCCACTCCGCTCTGTCGGCGTGGTTCACCTTTGAATACTGTTGTACGGGAATACCGTTTTCACGAAGCTCTGCCATAGAAATGCCTTCCAGCTTGGCGCAAACGGTGTCCTGATTAAGCAATGCGTTTTGCAATCTTTCGCTTACGGTATGTATTCTTGCGACAAGCTTCTGAGTTTCGGTTATAAGAAGTCTGCCCTCGTATTCGACGAGATCGGGATAGCTGATAGAAAGGCGGTCGCCCGTGGTATGATAGAAAAGTATCTCGGGCTGACCGTAGACCAGCTCCTTGCCGTTTTCGGTATCGACCTCAAAGGCGGGGGCGCACCAAGCGGGATTTCGGAAATCATATCCCATATTTCCTACGTTGTGGAACCAATAAAGATACTTTCCGCTTTTAAGCTTCCAGAGGAAGTTTGCCGCTCTCGGTTGCTTTACGGGTATGCCGCCAACGTGCTTCGGGATAAATCCGTCGGTAAAAGTCTTGCCATCGTCGTGGCTGACGAACACCAAAGGATAACCCTTCTCGGTTCTTGAAGTGCAGAAAAGAGTGCCGTCGGAAAGCTTAACGCAACAGTGCTCCTCGGTAATTCTGTCACCCGGACGGGGCAAAAGCTCCTTTGCTCCCTCGGGGAGAGTTACAAAGGGGGCGTGGGGATCCTTGACTATTCCCCTTGCCACCAAAAGCACTCCGCGTGAGGTCTCAAAATCGTACAGACCTTTTACACCGAGAAAGGGCTTACCCACCATTACGTAAAGATCGTCGCCGTCAATAAAGGGGCGCGCAACGTTCCACATAAAGCGGTACTGCTTCTCCTGCTCTCCTCTCGGAAAATAGGGATATTTTGTATCAAGATCGGTAACTCCTACGTCAACGATAATTCTTTCCGACCAGGTAAGTCCCTTATCATCACTGTATTTGAGGCAGTACGTACCGCCCATATCAAAGCGGTGAGAGCGAAATTCACTTTTCGTATAGTGGTCGAGATTGTAATTGTAAAGGCAGTATATTCTGTCAAAACGGTCGGTTACGAGCACTGCGTAGGACGACTCCCAACGGGTATCCTCCAAAGCCGTTCCCTCGCTCCAGCTCTTACCGCCGTCGGTTGATCGCATTACCGAAACGTACTCTCCTTCGGCTCCTTCCTCACCCGTACCTGTAGTTGTAGCGCAGACGAAGGTTCCGTCGGACAATACTACCAGACTTGGCTGATCGGCGTATCCTCCCGCAGTGGGGATCTCTATACCGTTGTTTATAAATCTTGAATCGTTGTTTATCATCATCTGCCTCCAAGAAAAGTTTTGTTATTACAATTTGATTATAGCATCTTTTACTTTTTTTATCAATATCATGTCCCAAATTTATCATTTTTTTCGTGTTTTTACAATAAAGCGAAGCTTTAAATTATTTTCTTAAAGCTTAATTATAGCAATCCCCCCGACAAAGCAGTTTTTCTGCACTATCGGGGGGCTTTATTATGACCGTCGTATTATTCTTGCCTGTAAAGGGACAGGGTTTCAAGAGAATTCAGTGTAAAAGCGATTTCCGTTTTTCCGTTTATATGGGTTATCGTATATTTTTCGATCTCCTCTACAAGCTTATAATCACCCTCAGGCAATATCAATGAATCCTCTATCCTATCGTAATCAGTATTGGTTACAGTAATAATATTGACAGTATCATCCTCATCAGATATTAAACTGGTAATAAGCGCCGATTGAGCTTTCGAATCCTCCGTTTCAAGAACTGCATACGGAGTGATGCCGTATTCCTTCAACATATCAAGCAGTACGCGCCTTAATGCAGAGGATGGCTTTTTTACGTATTTTGAGAAATACTGAGTTGCTATATAAACGGCGCTGCCGTCTCCGTATCGATTCTTCGAAATAATCGGATACTCAGGCATATATTCTCCGCCGATCGATTCTGCACTCGTCAGGATCATCTGCTCGATCATAGTACCGGTCTCTATACCTAAGCAGTTCTCTCTTTCCATAGTCGGATGAGCAATAAACAGAACGTCCTCTCTTTCAATTCCAAAAACCTTATCAAGCCCTCCACCGGGCAGACTCGTATAGCAGAGACCTCCGGGACGTTTTTCGGCAAGAATATAGTCGGCTATGACGTGTCCTCCGCCCGCAACAAAATCGGCAACGGCACGCGCACATTTCTCGGAAAGTACGTAGGTGCAGGGCATAATAAGAACCTTGTATTTCGACAGAGAACCCTTCAAGATCTCCTTTTCGCAAATAAAATCCGAATTGATGTGAAGATCGGTCAGCATATAATTTGCGCCTCTGACGGCGTTAAGATAATTATTGCCCATTTTGTCGCCGTTCATTATATGGTTTATCTGCTGTGACGTATAGATGGCAACGTCGGAAACTCTATTACACCGATTATACAAGGGCGCAAGATCATTCATCTTTCGGGCAAACTCACCTAACATCACGGTTCTTTTCAATGGCTTTCCGTCGGGGCGGCACATACCGAAATCATTGCCCTCTACGTCGCTGAGTCGGGGTCTCCAACACCAAAACATAATTCCCTTGGCTCCATATCCCGCGCGCATAAGAACCGTGGTCTTTAATTCTTCTATGGAAGGTGTAAAGCCCGACGGAGCAAAGGGGTTGGGATCGTCAAATTTAATAGAGCCGCCTCCCGCCTCCACTACGAAAACGCTTTTATCAAGTGCTTTTGCAATACTGTTTGACATATTCATACAAAGCGCCGCGTTGCGGGTAGGCTTTCCGAACAGACTGACGCCAACGATGTCGGTACCCTCTCCAAGCTTCCAAGGATCTATTCCGTTATTCGTACCGGGCAACATCTCGGTTATAGTAGGCTGCAAGGCTCCGTTTTCCTTGAATATTTTATCTGCCTCGCGAATATGCTCTGCAAGATTAAATTCCATATATTCAGCCCAATCCTCCCATGAATTGAAGCCGCCCTTTTGCCTTGACAGATCCGTAGGTGGATTTACCTGACAAAAATCAATGTAGTCGGAAGGGCCCTCTCTTCCCCATGCTTCGTTTAATTTTGAAATATCACCGTATCTCTCGCGAAGCCATTGACGGAATTTCGCCTTGGTATGCTTACAATAACAGATCTTAAGTCCGCCGGGGCGAATACTGTTGATATTCGGCTCGCCCCAAAGCACGAACGCACCCACTCTTTCGTCGCCCGCAAAGTGCTCCGCCACCGCCTTTAAATATCGCTTTGCATAAGCGTTATATATGGGATCGTCCATACATGGAACGACATATTCCTCTTCGGAAAGCTTCTGCCCCTGAGCGTCAACGACCCCTTCGCCTATACCTCTGTATTCCTCCATTAACCAACGGGGCGAGTAAAAGCCCACACCGTTCTGCGTAGCTACGTTTACTATTGCCACAAGTCCGTTTTTGTGAGCGCAGCTTACGAAATGATCCACTTTGGTAAAATCAAAACGTCCCTTTTCGTATTCTATATCGTGCCACTCCGCAAATCCGTGCAGACAGTTGTAACCGAGCTTCGCCATATTCTGCATATCTCTGTCCCACTCCTCCATTGGAGCCGAGAGCGTTCGGCAGAATGGAGCGTACATTGACCCCGTTAAAAATTTTTTATCAATTATTTTCATTATATCAGCCTCGCTTATCACAAGAATCAATTACCGCTTTTATGTCCCAATTATATTCTTCCAACAGTTTTTTTGCCGTCTCAGGCTCGGTTTCCAAAATATCCGTGATCATAGAAACGGCTCTTGATCGCAATTTGGTATTGTTTGGGATCATATTCACCATATAGTTTCTGTAGGTGCACCCCATTTGAATAAACAATGCCGTGGAGAACATATTAAGTATCATTTTCTGGCTCGTACCCGCTTTCATTCTGGTAGAGCCCTTTATTACCTCCGCGCTGGTAAGCGTTTCAATAGCAACGTCGGCAATTTGCTTCATTGGAGTATCGACGTTATTTACTATCGCGCACACGACGCATCCGATCTCATTCGCTCTCTGCATAAACGCCAGAACGAAGGGAGCTCGTCCCGCGGCAGAAATTCCTATAACCATATCTTTATCGCAGACTCCGACTCTCTCAAAAGCTTCTATTCCCTTTTCGGCGCTATCCTCACAGCCCTCAGCCGCATTGACCATAGCCTTAGCGCCTCCGGCTATAACAGCATTTACAAGCTCTGGACTTACTCCATAGGTTGGCGGGCATTCAGCCGCATCCGCAACGGCAATACGGCCGCTCGTTCCACAACCGCAATAAAAGATCCGTCCTCCACCCTTCAGAGTTTTAACACCAATCTCAACTGCGGCGGCAATTTTGGGTATTTGCTCTCTTACGGCTAAGGCAACGATTGCGTCCTCGTCGTTTATCATATACAGTGCTTCCTCAATAGAAGCATCGGAAATTCCCACGGTTTTTTTATTTACACTTTCGGTATTCATCTTAACTCCTCCGGTACACCCGATAAAAAGTATTTCGTTATAGCCATAGGATTAGTGATTGCCTTTCCTATAACTACGGCATCAGCGCCAAGTTCAAACGCCCGCGAAAGGTCTGCTCGCTCCCAAATTCTGCCCTCTACCACCAGCGCGCATGGCAGACGCATATCCGCAATAGTTTTGACCAAATCATGATTTGGCATGTATAACTCATCCGCACCGTGTAACGCTCCGGGAACATATCCCGCAAGAGTGGTAGAAACTGCGTCTACCCCCATCTCCGCTGCCTTTTTTGCCTCCGATGCGGTTGAAATATCAGCCATCACCATAACTCCCAGTTCATTATGTATACGGTCTATAAGTGTTTTTCTGTCCTCTGCTATATCGCTGGGATAATCGGTCACATCCATCGCAATTATCGTGGCGCCTGCATCTGCAACACGTTTTGCTCCTTAAAAATCGGGAGTAATTACCGTTCTTCCCGTGGAGTCCTTTTTCTTATCGATACCGATTATCGGCACCGATATACGCTTACGCATTTCTTTGATATCGTCTACACCGTTTGCTCTGATAGCTTTAGCCCCTCCTATAACCGCCGCCTCTGCCATGACTGCCAAATACTCGGAATTGCGGAGCGGATTTCCTTCTAACGCTTGTGAAGATACGATCAATCCTTTTGGAAACATTTTTCTTCTCCTTCTGAAAGTTTTTTTGCAATATCACACATTACCTCGTCAATACCGTCAGTGAGGTAATATACTTTTTCTGTATTATACTCATTTTTCAGCCTTTTTTCAAAGCTTTCTTGCCAAAATTCCCGAGAGTTTACCATTCCACCGTTTACCACCGCACAATTCAAGCGAACTCTTGCCTTGCGTGAAGCAGCTATCACGGTTTCTGCCAAATCTCTTCCGACTTTTTCGTATAGCTCGATTGAACGCTCATCACCCTGCTTAGCGCAAGCATACACCTTCTTCGCAAGGCTTGCGATATTTGCGCGGTCAAACGGAGCCATCGCATTTCGTACGTTATCACGGAAATCACAGTATTTTTCTGCGCTCATAGCGCTCGGCGGCGAGGATATTCCCGTAATATTTTTAGTCAGCAAGGAAAGCGCATCAGTTCCGTCGATCTCCTCTAAAGCCAACCGCACGGCATCAAGTCCCAACTGATATCCCGAGCCTTTATCGCTGATATTTGCTCCCCAGCCTCCCGAAATGACTAGGTTACCGTCACAGGGCGCAACGGCAATAGTACCCGTCCCCGCCATCAAAGTGACTTGCGCAGAATATTTCTTACAAAGCTCTGATCCAACGACGCCCTCGGATTCGCGAAAAACCTCCACCTTCGCATCGGGAAAGGCTCTTTTCAGCGTTATCTCCATCTGTTTTTTGTTTTTCCCTCCCAGATTGCAGATCGCGGCGGATATCAGACGATCCTTGCAAAAATCAAATAATATGGGGAAGGCTTCATTCAAAGCTTCATCGCAGTCAACTGCCGTCCCAAAACCCTTTGCGGTCATACAACCGATAAGATCGCCATTTATAGCGTACAAGCTGAATTTAGTCTTACTGCCCCCCGAATCGACGGTCAAATATGCTCTATTATCCAATCTGAATAGCCTCCGATCTTCGTTACTGTTTATATTTTATCACATTTACGGGAACAGTAAAAGAAACACAGTAATCTAAAAATGCAACAAAATATGCTTTTTGTTGAATCGTTCACAATTTTTATGGTATAATTATATAAATTAATCAAACAAAGGACTTATTTGAAATGATACTTACGCCAAGAGTTTTAGAATGTATGCACTTCGCTTCAAGCAGCTTGAAGGAAGATAAAAGATTGGTTACCAATTACGAGTTCGATCTCTATCTCGACGGGAATCGCAAAATTCGTCTGGACGACACCGAATACCAAGATACCGAGCATTGTCTTATTTTCAGAAAGCCGGGACAGATCACGTCGGGTATTGGCAATTACAATATGTATATATTAACGCTGGATTTTGGCGGCGCAGAGCTTGATAACAGCAACATTTTCAGACCTATCACGGGTAAAATTCAGCCTAAGTGTGAATTTAAGGAATTAGACCTTATCCCCTCGGTTTTTCGCCCCTATCATTTTGACGAACTGAGAGATCTGATGGAAAAGCTGTCAAAATGCTCTTACCCGAGCGTTGTCGATAGCGGATTGCAGTCGCAATATATAAAAGAATTCATTTTGCTATCTCTTTACGATGCGGCAAAATACGGACGTGTAGACGATTACGTCAATAATACTAACCGTCACGTGAAAAACGCTTGTGATTACATAGCAAAAAATTTTACCAAAAACATTACGGTTAAAGATATTGCAGATCATCTGCATATTACCGAAAATCATCTAATAAAGCTTTTTAAGAAAGAATTGAGGCAAACTCCAAACCAATACGTTTTAGAGATAAGGCTGATACATTCAAGGTATTTGATTCTGCATAGCGATCAGTCCGTTAAAGAAATAGCCTATATAAGCGGATTCAACACTCCGTCGTATTTCTCCAAATGTTTTTTTTCGCGTTTCGGATTATTACCTAATCAGCTTCGGAAAAACAGAACTTATATTTCCGATTGATTTGATTTTTATTTGGAAATCATTTTTTCAACAAGAGCGGTTTTGCGCCGTCAAAACTATTATACCCCCCGACAAAGCAGTTTTTCTGCCCTATCGGGGGGTATAGAATTATATTGAAAAGATTATTTAGATCACTCGTCTATCTCGCGCTCTTTTTCAGCCGCTTGAGTTTCGGGATCGAAGTTATACATAGGCTCGATGTCTTCGCCCTTCTTCACTCTGCGGAGATAGTTGGTAGTTATTTTTACGACCAGAGGAGAAAGCACGAGAACGCCTATGAGGTTGGGGATCATCATAAGTCCGTTGAAGGTATCGGAAATATCCCAAGCCAAGGAGGACGTAAGAATTGCGCCGAAGATAACGGTGCATACGTGGATAATACGGAACACGATCGTAGTCTTTGCGCCAAAGAGATACTCCCAAGCCTTGCTTCCGTAATGAGACCAACCGAGAACGGTAGTAAACGCGAAGAGGAACATAGCGATAGCTATGAACTTTTCACCGATATTGCCCCAAGAGAATACGGAGTTGAATGCACCGCCAACGAGAGTTGCATCGGAATAACCCTCTGCTATCTCACCCGTAACAACGTTAAATACGCCTCCTTCAAGACCGCCTGCGGTAAGGATAACGAGTGCAGTCATAGTGCACACTACCATAGTATCTGCAAACACCTCAAAGATACCCCACATACCCTGCTTTACGGGCTCTTTAATGTTGGAATTGGAGTGAACCATAACGGACGAGCCGAGACCTGCCTCGTTAGAGAATACTCCGCGCTTGAATCCCTGAGTTACGACTTTACCGATAACAGCTCCGATACCGCCGCCGACGAATGCTTCGGGTTTGAACGCATTCACGAATATAGCCTTGAATGCGGGAAGAACATTTTGATAGTTTACACCTATAATAATAAGGCTTCCGATAACGAAAAGAACTACCATAAAGGGAACGATCTTTTCCGCAACGCTTGCAATTCTCTTAAGTCCGCCGAGAGTTATAAGTGCGGTAAGAAGCATAATAACCGCGCCGAGGATGATGTTATAGAGAGAAACGCCCGAGAAAACCTCAATAGAGGAAAGCGATGAAACGTCAAAAGCAGACGCAACGTTGGTAACTATCTTGTTGACCTGACCCATGCTTCCGATACCGAAGGATGCAAGCATAGTGAAGATACAGAAAAGGATAGCAAGCACCTTACCGAGCTTTTTAAAGCTTATCTGTCCGTGACAGTCGTTGAATTTGTATCCTCCAAGACCGTCGGCAAGGTAGTACATAGCTCCGCCAGACCACTCACCGTTTTCGTTCTTGCGTCGGAAATAAATACCGAGAACGTTTTCAGCGTAGTTGGTCATCATACCGAAGAATGCGGCAACCCACATCCAGAACACCGCACCTGCGCCGCCTATGCATATAGCCGCAGCAACACCCGCGATATTACCCGTTCCTACCGTTGCAGCAAGAGCGGTACAAAGTGCTTGGAAGGGAGAGATAGAGCCCTTTTCCTTACTGTGCTTGATAACGTCCTTGTTGAAAAGACTGCCAAGGGTATTCTTGAACCACATGCCAATGTGGGACACCTGAAAGAACTTGGTGAGAATGGTGACGATTATGCCCGTACCGATAAGCAGAAGCAGACCGAACGTGCCCCATACGACGCCGTTTATTTCGCCGTTGACATTCTCCACCACCTGTAAAATTTTGTCCATTATATAATGAACCTCCTATAAAAATTTTTAAACCGAACAAAACAAAAAAACACCGCAACCTTACGGATAGCGGTGAAAGCGATAAGACATACAACAAGATCTCCCTGTGGAAAATTCAATGTAAAAGATCTGTCCTTTTGCCTGAGAGATTACGGTTTTACCCTTGCCCCTTCGGCATCCGCGCACAGCGGACTTCTCCAGATTGCTATCCGTCAGCAGTCTCCGTCATAAGACACCCGAGAGTATTACCCCTTTGGAAAGGCTTGCGCCTTATCTCCTGCTGATTTCATTTAGCTCTATTCAGTTCAACTTGTTCAGTATACTACTTTTTTCTGCAAAAGTCAATAGGATTCGACAAAATTCTCAATTCACAAATCAACAAAAAAAGGCACCGCGCGGGTGCCTTTTTTGTTGACTATATTACATAAGCTTGAGATAAAGCTCTTTGATCTCCTCTACGCTGGTCTCGCGGGGATTACCGGGACGGCAAGCATCGGCAAATGCAGACTCGGAAAGGAAGTCGACGTCCTCAGCCTTAACGATCTCCTTAAGGTCTGCGGGGATTCCGACGTCAATCGAAAGCTGCTTTACCGCATTGATAGCGGCAGCTCTTGCTTCCTCAATCGTCATATCCGCTACGCCCTCAACGCCCATAGCAACGGCGATATCTCTGTACTTTTCACCGGTAGCGGGAGCGTTATACTCCATAACGGTAGGAAGAATGATAGCGTTTGCTACACCGTGGGGGGTGTCGTAAAGTGCACCGAGAGGATGCGCCATAGCATGAACGATACCGAGTCCTACGTTGGAGAAGCCCATACCTGCGATATACTGACCGAGCGCCATTCCTTCTCTGCCCTCGTCGGTATTGTCAACTGCGGCTCTGAGGCTCTTTGCGATGATTTCGATAGCCTTGATATGGAACATATCGCTTAATTCCCAAGCGCCCTTGGTGATATAGCCCTCAATAGCATGAGTAAGAGCATCCATACCCGTTGCGGCGGTAAGTCCCTTGGGCATAGTAGCCGTCATATCGGGGTCAACAACTGCAACGACGGGGATGTCGTGAACGTCTACGCAGACCATCTTGCGGTTATTCTGAACGTCGGTGATAACGTAGTTTATAGTAACTTCAGCGGCAGTACCCGCGGTGGTGGGAACCGCAATAATAGGAGTACACTTATTCTTGGTGGGAGCAACGCCTTCAAGACTTCTCACGTCGGCAAACTCGGGGTTCTCGATGATAATACCCACAGCCTTAGCGGTATCCATAGAAGATCCGCCGCCGATAGCAACGATACAGTCCGCGCCGCTATTCTTGAATGCCTCAACACCGTTCTGAACGTTTTCAATAGTAGGATTGGGCTTGATGTCGCTGAACACGTCGTATGCGATATTCGCTGCATCAAGAACGTCTGTTACCTTCTTGGTTACGCCGAACTTAATAAGGTCGGGATCGGAGCACACAAGTGCCTTCTTGAATCCTCTTGCCTGAATCTCGGTTGCAACTGCGGCGACAGCACCCTTGCCGTGGTAGCTGGTCTCGTTAAGTACAAATCTGTTTGCCATTTCAAAATCTCCTTTTTTATATTAATTATTTTAACAGCGAAATAGCATCGCTGATATTCTTTTCAAGTGCCTCTCTGCCGTATTTATCGACCTCAGCCTTATTCTTTTCACCGTGAGTGAGGCATCCCGCACCGCCGATACAACCGCCGATACATGCCATACCCTCTATAAAGTTGCCGTCAAGCGCACCCTTGCTGAGTTTAAGGAGCGCCATACGACACGCCTCTATTCCGTCACAAACCACGGGCTTGATTTCAAAGTCGATATTCTGCTCCTTCATAGCCTGTGCAGCCGCATCGGTAAGTCCTCCGCTTCTTGCGAAGATACGTCCAAAGTAGGATGCGTTATCAAGCACGCCTTCCTCAAAGGCAGAGAGGTCAAAATCACGGCTGTCAAAGAGAGCCTGAAGCTCTTCAAAGGTAAGCACGGCATCGACGTAAGGCTTAACATTCTCAAGCTGAGCCTCTGCCTTCTTCGCAGTGCAAGGACCAATAAATATAACCTTGGAATTGGGCGTTGTTTCCTTAATATATTTTGCAAGAACCGCCATAGGCGACATATTGTGAGAAATATGATCTACAAGATTTGGGAAAGCAGACTTGATATACTGAACGAACGCGGGACAGCAAGAGCTTGTGAGAAGTCCCTTTTCGGAAAGCTCCTTAGCCTCCTCCATAGCTACCATGTCCGCACCGAGAGCCGCTTCAATAACGTCGTGGAAACCAAGCTTTTTAAGTCCCGTTATTACCTGACCGAGTTTCGCATAGGAGAACTGGCTGGATATTGAAGGAGCTACAACCGCATATACCTTATAATTGCCTCCGCGCGTATTACGCTCACTCTTTTTGAGAATATCAATAGCGTTAAGCATAAAGGACTTATCAGTGATCGCGCCGAAGGGACACTGATAAACACAAGCTCCGCACTGGATACACTTGGAGTTATCGATTGCTGCCGCCTTATCCTCATTCATGGATATTGCTTTTACCTTACAAGCGTTCTGGCAAGGACGCTTGCGGCTGACTATCGCCGTATAGGGGCAGACCTTTGCGCAAGCACCGCACTCCTTACATTTGGACTTATCTATATGCGCTACGTGATTGTGATCGAAGGTGATAGCACCAAAACGGCAGACATCCTCGCAACGGTGAGCAAGACAGCCGCGGCAAGCGTTGGTAACCTCAAATCCTCCAACAGGACACTCATCACACGCAATATCAATAACCTCGATAATGTTTGGGTTATTTTTATCACCGCCCATGGCGAGCTTTACTCGCTCTCCGAGGATCGCTCTCTCCTTGTATACGCAGCAGCGCACTGTAGGCTCCTTACCGGGCGCAAGCTTTTCGGGAATATCCATAACGTTCTCAAGCAGCTTATCTTCCCACGCAAGGCGTGCGACCTCACGCAAAACCTTATATTTCAAATGCTGTACTTTAGTATCAAACTTACGCATTATTGTCTCCTTTTGCTTTAAAAATAACTGACCTTGATCCTCTTACCCATCTTTTTCAAACAATCTGAAAGCTCCTCAACGAGATTCATCTTTATATTGAAGTTAATGGGAAGATCGGGATTCTGGTGAGCGGGGTTGACCGCCCTTCCAACGTAAAAGTTAATATCCGTCGCTTCTTCGAAAAGAAGTCTGCTGATAAGCGAGGCTCCGTCTTTTCTGAAGCTCCATTCCTCGTAAAGCTCGTTCTCTCCGAGATAGTCCTTGGCGTACTGGATGACCTTATTCATAGTAATAACGCCCTCAGTAACGAGATCGACACCCTCAAGCGTAGCAATAGGGGGAACGTCGCTTCGCTCAAAGCTTAGACTTGCGCGAAGAGGCTTGCCAAGATATTTAGCGGCAATAGACGAGGTCGTGCCTCCGCAGATAATATGCTTTCCCTCTTTCGAGAAGAACAGCGACATCATTCTGTTTGCATCGTCGCGGTTTGAGGGAGGACCGAAAAGTATGTTCATCGGCTCTCTCTTTCGGATCTTGACAACGCAGGCGGTGGTATCGTCTCCCGGCTTATGACCGTACAGATTATCGCACTCGTCCACTAACATAGTCGAAAGGTTCTTTGCGGTATATCCGCCCGCAACGCAGGCAACCATATAGTCGGCAATATCCTCTCTCTTCCATCCGAAATTGTATTTCGCACCCATGCCCGCGTGAGGACAGCCGTCGCTCATGGCAATAAACACGTCGTCTTCCTGCAATCTCACGGTGGATTTATATATCTTCTTACCGCCGATATTCATTTCGGTCTTGGGATAATCGTATACCTCAAGATCTCTTATAACGATAACGTGGGGGTTATCGTACTGGATGATCTCGGCTATTTCGTTGTTGAGAAGATGAATGATGGTAAACGTCGAATACGCCACTCCGCGAACCGAGCACACGGGCAGAGTTGCCGCGATAGTCGCAACGCACTCTTCAATGGGAAGTCCCGCCGCCATCATGGTGGAAATGATCTTTGAAGTCAGCGTTGAGAGAATACTCGCCTTAACTCCCGAACCAAGTCCATCCGCCAGAACGATAACGGTGGAATTTTCGTTTTCCTCAACCACGTCAACGTGGTCTCCGCAAAGCTCCTCGCCAACGTGATTGATGCTTTTATATCCTATATCTGCACAAAGATCATTCATCGGCAATAGACTCCTTCAGCTTCGTCAAAGCGATCTTGGTCTCAGCGGCGGTCTCACCGAGAAGTGACGCGATCTCCTGAACTATCCTCATCTGCTTCTCAACTACGGTATCCGCAACCTCAACGGTATGCATATTAAGTCTCGCCTTCTTTTCTCTCTCTGCCTCTTCGTCGGTAATGTCACGCATAATTCCGACCAGCATATGAGAATCCGGGTCGTATACCACCGTCTGCTCGATATATTTCTTATATTCGGCAAGATAGGTGCGTCTGTCTCGCACGCTTCTTCCACTGTTTTTGACCTGCGCGAAAACGGCGGGGTCAAGGATGCGAATGACGGGCTCACCCAAAACGTCGGAGGAAGAGCGGATATTCATTATCTTGCACGCGGAGTTATTGATCTGCTGAACCTCGAGATTCTCATTAAGAACGATAAGTCCGTAGGGGGTATTCTTAACGATGGTATCGGAAAAACTTTCGGCTTTATCAAGGAGGTTAGGCAGACACATTGAGCTTTCCGCCTTACCCTGAATAATGGCTATTGCCTTTTCACGGCAGGAATTGTAACCGCAGGTACCGCAATTCAATTCGTCGGATTCCTTAAATTTGCCCATCTGGCGGAGCGCTGACGCTATCTCCTCCTCGGAAGGTTGAGCCAGCTTATGCTCTATTGCCGTGAAATTCTTTTTCAAATTCATATGAGCGGGCTGCTCCACTTCAAAATCACGCTCACCCGCATATTCGGAAACGATTATATAATCCTTGATGGGGGATGTGCTGTGATACTTCTCCATAACGGGACCGCCTATACAGCTTCCCGCGCAGGCAGACATTTCGATAAAGCACTTATGTATCTTACCGCTTTCTATGTCTTTTAAAGCAGAAATACAGTTTTCAACGCCGTCAATGGCGATATAGGTATAGCCTTGAGCATTCTGCGCCATAGTCTTAAGGACTCCGCCCGTAGTAGGGAAAAACCTTGCTCTGCTTTCGGGAGTATTATCCATTTCCCTTTCAAGCTCGATCTTCTCGGCTTTTAACCAATTGGTAAGCTCTTCGAACGTCAGCACCGCGTCAACGATTCCCTCGTAGTACTCGGCTTCATCCTTTTTCGCCACGCAAGGACCTATAAACACGGTCTTGGCGTTGGGGATCCTTCTCTTGATGTCGTCACAATGCGCCTGCATTGGCGACATAACGTCGGCAAGATAAGGCAAGCAAGCGGGATGATGCTTTTGGATAAGCAGATTCACGGAATGGCAGCACGAGGATATAATTACGTCTCTCTCCTCTTCAAGCAGCATACGCTCATATTCGCTTTTTACGATCGTCGCTCCGATAGCGGTCTCCTCAACATCGAAAAATCCAAGTTTTTTCAACGCGCGGCGCATAGATTCAATTCCAATGCCGTCATAATTAGCTATAAATGAAGGCGCAAGGCTAACGACAACAGGGGCGCCCCCTTGAAGCAAAACTCTTGCCTTTTCTGTGCCGTCCACTATCTCCTTGGCATTTTGAGGGCAAACCACGAAACAGTGGCCGCACAAAATGCACTCGTTACCTATAATATGAGCCTGATTTCCCGAAAAACGTATCGCTTTTACGGGGCAGTGTCGAATACACTTATAGCAGTTTTTGCAGTTTGATTTTTTTAAAGTCAAGCAATTTGCCATAACCGTCAAACCCCTTCTTTTTCTATAGCTTCAAGTATGTTCTTCTTGAAGAACTCCCTGAAATTCTCTTTTGTGACACCGACGTGCACTTCATCGTCGACCTGAACGGTCACGCCGACACGGTTACACTTTCCGATGCAAAAGCTACCCGAAAGAACTACCTCGTCCTCGATATTATACTCCTTTATTGCGCTCTCCATCAGCTCGACTATCTCCTGTGAGCCTTTAAGGTGACAGGACGAGCCAACGCAGATCTGAACGAAAATCATACTTATACCCTCGCCAAAACTTCGCGCTCAAAGAACTCGTTAACGGTTTCGGGAGTGACCGAACAGAATTTGTCGTCTACCGTAACGCAAACGCCGCTCTGACAGTTGCCCATGCAGAAGGTTCCGCCAAGCTCTACCTTCTCCGAAAGGGCATGTTCCGCTATAAGATCCTGAAGCTGTGCTACTACCTGACGGGAGCCCTTGATATGGCAAGAGCTTCCAATACAAACCGTAATTTTAATCATAACTTTTCCTCTTTCTATGTATTTTGCGAGAACGGCTCAAAACCCTTCCGAATGGTTCTGAGCTTCCCGTGATCTTACCTTAATTACTGATAATCTACAACGCCTACCCAGCTTGAAAGCAATTCTCTTTCCTTTTCGTTGCCCTTGACCGACTGAGACGCGGCTACGATAGGCATCCACTTCTGAACGTACTGCTTTGCGGTATCGCTCTTTTTGCAGAAGAGATTAAGATAAAACTCCGCTCCCTCCGTATCGCCGTTGAGCCAAAACAAAAGATACGTGCGCGCTACGTCTGCAGATGCGTTACCTTGAGTAGCGTGCGACCAGTCGAGAATATAGGGCGTGCCGTCCTCGGCAATTATGATATTCGAGGGATTAAAGTCTCCGTGGCAGACCTTGGTGTGCTTGGGCATACCTTCAAGACGGGTATGAAGATCGTATCTTGTAGTGGCGTCGAAATCGGTTTCTGCGATCTTGCGGCTCATCTTGTCCTTAAGCTTGTTAAGGAGGGGGCAGGTCTTTCCGTGGACCGTCATCTGTATGTCAACGAGAAGATCAATATATTCTTCTTTCTTTTCGGGATCCTCAGCAATAAGCTGAGCGAGAGTTTTGCCCTTTATATACTCCGAAACGATAGCCCACTTGCCGTCGATCATAGTGACCTCAAGTACCTTGGGAATATTGAGTCCCGTCTCTTCGATCCTCGCCTGATTGAGGGCCTCGTTAAGCACGTCAGCCTTGGAATACTCTGCGTTAAACACCTTAACGCATCTGTCACCGTCGCGATAAACGGTCTTATTATTTCTTACTGCAATTACTCTGTCAAGTTTCATTTCTCTTTCCTCCTTGATTTACGACTTTTTGCCCTTGAGGTAGGGAGCCTTGACTGCATCGACTTCAACGCTTATAATATCTCTGTCGGGCATCTCCTGCTCGGTAAAATGATCTCCGTAGTACGCGTTTAGGTACATCTGACGGATCTCACTCATAAGGGGATAACGGGGATTGGCACCCGTACACTGATCGTCGAATGCCTGCTCTACCATATCGTCGAGACGGGCAAGAAAGTCGGATTCATCGACGCCGTAATCCTTGATGGTCGCCTTGATTCCAACGCGAGCCTTCAGATCGTTTATTGCCTTAATAAGGTTTTCAAGCTTTTCTTCGTTTGTGTTACCGCCAAGACAAAGCGCGTCTGCTATCTCGGCGTATCTCTCAAGAGTATGAGGATGATCGTACTGTGAGAACGTACCCATCTTCGCGGGAGCCTCGCTTGCGTTGAAGCGAAGTACCTCCTCGATCATAAGAGCGTTGGCAACTCCGTGAGGCAGATGGTGGAACGCGCCGAGCTTATGAGCCATAGAGTGACATACACCGAGGAATGCGTTTGCGAACGCCATACCCGCAATAGTTGCCGCGTTAGCCATCTTCTCTCTTGCCTCCACGTCGGCCTGACCGTTATCGTAAGCTCTGGGAAGATACTTGAAGATATTCTTGAGAGCCTGAATCGCAAGCCCGTCGGTGTAGTCGGTGGCAAGCATTGCGGCATACGCCTCAACTGCGTGAGTTACTGCGTCGATACCCGAAGCGGCGGTAAGCCCCTTGGGAGCCGACATATGAAAATCGGTATCAATGATCGCCATATTGGGAAGAAGCTCGTAGTCGGCAAGAGGATATTTAACGCCGGTCTTTTCATCGGTAATTACTGCGAAGGGCGTGACCTCTGAACCCGTGCCTGCCGAGGTGGGGATTGCAATAAAGTACGCCTTCTCACCCATCTTGGGAAAAGTATAGACTCTCTTACGGATATCAATAAATCTCATTGCCATATCCATAAAGTCTGCTTCGGGATGCTCGTAAAGCACCCACATGATCTTTCCCGCGTCCATAGCCGAGCCACCGCCCAGCGCTATGATAGTATCGGGCTTAAAGGCTCTCATCTGAGCCGCGCCCTCCATAGCGTTTGCAAGAGTGGGATCGGGCTGAACGCTCCAGAACGTAGTGTGCTGAATACCCATCTCGTCAAGCTTGTCAGTGATGGGCTTGGTGTAACCGTTCTCATAAAGAAACGTGTCGGTTACGATGAATGCCTTTTTCGCGCCTCTGACAGAGCGAAGCTCATCCAGCGCTACGGGAAGGCAACCCTTCTTGATATATATTTTCTCGGGGGATCTGAACCAAAGCATATTTTCTCTCCTCTCGGCTACTGTCTTAATGTTTAAGAGGTGCTTGACACCTACGTTTTCGGAAACGCTGTTACCGCCCCAGCTTCCGCATCCCAAAGTGAGCGAGGGAGCGAGTCTGAAGTTGTAAAGGTCTCCGATACCGCCGTGTGCGGAGGGAGTATTAACGAGAATACGGCAGGTCTTCATACGAGCCGAGAATTTAGCAAGCTTTTCGGTTTCGGTAGTCTCGTTGAGATAGACCGAGGAGGTGTGTCCGTAACCACCGTCCGCAACGAGAACGTCTGCCTTATCGAGGGCGTCGTCAAAGCTCTTTGCTCGGTACATAGCAAGTACGGGGGAAAGCTTTTCGTGAGCAAATTCTTCGGAAAGCTCTACACTCTCTACTTCACCGATAAGTATCTTCGTGCCCACGGGAACCGAAACTCCCGCAAGCTCTGCTATTTTTGCCGCTTTCTGACCAACGATCTTCGCGTTGAGCGCACCGTTGATGATAATAGTCTTTCTGACCTTTTCGGTCTCGGCGGGATCAAGGAAGTAGCATCCTCTTGCGGCAAATTCCGCCTTTACCGTGTCGTATATATTTTCAAGAACGATAACCGACTGCTCCGACGCGCAGATCATACCGTTATCAAAGGTCTTGGAGTGAATGATCGAGTTGACCGCAAGAAGAATATCCGCCGTGTCGTCGATGATCGCGGGGGTATTGCCTGCGCCGACACCGAGAGCGGGCTTTCCCGAGGAATACGCCGCCTTGACCATTCCGGGACCTCCTGTAGCAAGGATTATATCGGCTTCCCTCATTACGGTGTTAGTCATTTCAAGAGAAGGAATATCTATCCAATCGATGATCCCTTCGGGAGCGCCCGCCGCAACCGCCGCTTCAAGAACCAGCTTTGCCGCCGCAATAGTAGCTCTCTTGGCTCTGGGGTGAGGGCTGATTATGATCGCGTTACGGGTCTTAAGTGCCAATAAGCACTTAAAGATCGCGGTAGAAGTAGGATTCGTGGTAGGAATAACTGCGGCAACCACGCCGATAGGCTCCGCTATCTTCGTGATACCGAAAGCCTTATCCTCTTCGATAACACCGCAGGTCTTGGTATCCTTGTACGCATTGTAGATATACTCTGCGGCATAGTGATTCTTTATCACCTTATCCTCAATGATACCCATTCCCGTTTCTTCCACTGCCAGCTTCGCAAGGCTTATCCTTGCCTTATCCGCCGCAGACGCAGCCGCCAAAAAGATCCTGTCGACCTGCTCCTGAGTGTAGGTCGCAAATTTCTTCTGCGCCGTTCTTACACGGGCAAGAGCCTCATGCAAGCTCTCCACGCTGTCTACGATCTCGTAAGTTCTGTTTTCCATTTTATATGTCCTCCTGATATATTGATCGATACGCTGTTACGCCGCGCCGCACATCGCGTCCGTTAGGACAGAATATGCCGCATTGCGTCGCACTCCCACATTTCCGCATATATTTTATCACAAATACGCGCACTTGGGAATTATTAAAATGTTATATCGGTAATATCACTGAGGATATAAAGGTATGAATCTCTAAAAGATTTTCGGAATAAAGATAGTTTATTTTATGAATTTTCTCCGTGCATCGCAAAGCGAGGTAATAAAATCCTTATCAAGCTTCGTCAGCCTGTATCCCTTATGGTAGATAAGAACGTCTTTATAGATCTTCTTATTGCCCTCACATACCCGCTGAACCAGATTGTATCTGTCAAGTATCTGCTGAGATGCGGGGGATACCCACATAAAGGTTTTCGGATTTTCCGAAAGAAGATCGAACTGGCTCGCTCTTTCGAAGATAAATATTCTCTGACCTATATTATCGGGAAGCTCCTCGCGGAACACCTTTGACATTGAAAGGGTAGGCACGTACGGGTCTGCGTGAGCGATCTCTATATAAGACGAGAGATCGTCGTAGGTTATCGTTTCCTTCTGCGCCAGAGGATTATCGCGGCTCATCAAAAGAACGTAAGAAAACTCAGCAACAAGCTCGTAATTCAATCCCTTCTCTTCAAGCATAGTTTTATAATATCTGTCGTAATTTTCGGAGTAACGGATTATGCCGAGCTTGTACTCGTTTTCCAAAAGCTTCTTTACGGTCTTCTTGGAGTTAGTCTCCTTGTAATAGATCTCCACGTCTTCATCGCCTATGCTTTTTGAAAACTCGGCAAGAGCCGCAGATATATAACACGCGCGGGGCACGGAGATAGAAAACTTATGTTTTTTATGTGAGCCGTCGCGGTAGGATTGCTCCATTTTGTCTATCCTGTGCAAAATATCACGGGCATAGTCAAGAAACTCTTCGCCGTCGGGAGTGAGCTCCATTCCCTTTGCGCTTCTGTTAAATATAGTTATACCCAAGTCCGCCTCAAGCTCCTTGATGGAACGGCTTATATTGGGCTGGGCTATTCTCAGCGTTTCAGCGGCTTTGTTCAGAGAACCGAGGCGAGCTACCTCGACCGCATATTTCATGTGAAGTATATTCATCGTCATCCCTCACTTTACAGTCTGATATCTATGATTTTATATTATATCACAAAGAAAGTGATTAATCAAGATGTTTATTTATATTTATTGCATATAAGCAAGTAGGTTTTCGGAAGATCATAACGCAAATTTGGGTAAAATTATCAAAAGCTATTGACAAAACAATAAGCCAATGTTATAATATATCGTAAAATATAAAACGCTTTGACCGAGAGGAGTAAGTCATTTCCCTTTTTCAGAGAGCGCGCGGGCGGTGTGAGCGCGTACAGAGATTGACTGAAGGTAGCTCGCGAGCGGTGTGGGTGAAAGAGTTTTCCGTGTAGCTCGCAACGGTGGCAACGTTAAAGCCTTTGAGTGACACTTTTGAAGTGTAAATTAGGTGGTACCGCGTATTTTTACGTCCTGATATGTTTTTCATATCAGGATTTTTTATTTTGTTTAAAATTCAAGAAAATATATTGAAAGGAACGAAAAAATGAATTCCTACAACGAATTACCAAAGACGTATTCTCCCTCCGATTTTGAGGACAGAATCTACGCCGAGTGGTGTGAAAAGGGTTACTTCACACCCGACAAAAATAACAATAACCCCTCTTTCTCCATAGTTATTCCCCCTCCAAACGTCACGGGTCAGCTCCATATGGGTCACGCCCTTGACGAGACCTTACAGGATATCCTCGTACGTTACAAGAGAATGCAGGGCTTCAACACTCTTTGGGTACCCGGCACCGACCACGCCGGCATTGCAACGCAGATCAAGGTCGAGGAAAGACTCCGCGTTGACGAGGGACTTACAAGATACGACCTCGGTCGTGAAAAATTTCTCGAACGCGTCTGGGGCTGGAAGGACACCTATGAGGCTCGCATCACAAGCCAGCTCAAGAAGCTGGGCGCTTCCTGCGACTGGACGAGACAGAGATTTACCATGGACGAAGGCTGCTCCAAGGCAGTTCGCGAGGTGTTCGTAAACCTTTATAACAAGGGACTCATCTATCGCGGATACCGTATCATCAACTGGTGCCCCCGTTGCTTGACGGCTCTTTCCGACGCAGAGGTTGAGTATAAGGATCAGCCCGGCAACTTCTGGCACATCAAGTACCCCATTATCGGTGAAGACGGCTACGTCGAGGTAGCTACCACCCGTCCCGAGACCATGTTCGGTGATACCGCCGTTGCGGTCAACCCCGAGGACGAAAACACCAAGCACCTTATTGGAAAGAAGGTTCTTCTTCCCATAGTAAACCGCGAGATACCCGTTATCGCCGACGATTACGTTGAGATCGGCTTCGGTACGGGTTGCGTTAAGATCACCCCCGCACACGACCCCAACGACTTCATGGTCGGTCAGAGACACAACCTTGAGCAGATCAAGGTCATGAACGACGACGCTACGATGAACGCATACGCGGGCAAGTACGAGGGTATGGACAGATATGCCTGCCGTAAGGCGCTGGTTGCCGACCTCGAGGCGGAGGGCTACCTCGTTAAGACCGAGCCTCACGACCACAACGTTGGCGTTTGCTACCGTTGCGGCACTACGGTTGAGCCTATGACCAGCGACCAGTGGTTCGTTAAGATGAAGCCCCTCGCCGCTCCCGCTATCGAGGCGGTCGAGAACGGCAGCATCAACTTCGTTCCCGAGCGCTTCTCCAAGAACTATTTCAACTGGATGAACAACATCCTCGACTGGTGCATCTCCCGTCAGCTCTGGTGGGGTCACAGAATTCCCGCCTTCTATTGCGACGAGTGCGGCGAGATGACGGTCTCCAAGACCGACATTGAGAAGTGCCCCAAGTGCGGCGCAAAGGTAAGACAGGACGATGACGTGCTTGACACCTGGTTCTCCTCGGCTCTTTGGCCCTTCTCTACTCTCGGCTGGCCCGAAAACACCGAGGATCTCAAGAGATATTACCCCACCGACGTTCTCGTAACCGGCTACGACATCATCACCTTCTGGGTATTCTTTATGATCTTCTCGGGTCTTGAGCATATGGACGAGAAACCCTTCTCCACCGTATTCATTCACGGTCTCGTCAGAGACGCGCAGGGCAGAAAAATGTCCAAGTCTCTCGGAAACGGTATCGACCCCCTTGAAATCATCAAGCAGTACGGTGCAGACGCGCTCCGATTCGCTCTTGCAACCGGCAACTCCCCCGGAAACGATATGAGATTCTCCGACGAAAAGATAGAGGCGGCAAGAAACTTTGCAAATAAGCTCTGGAACGCGTCGAGATTCGTTAGAATGAACCTCACCATTGATGAGATAAAGCTTCCCGAGACCGACAAGCTTGCTCTTGAAGACAAGTGGATTCTTAACGAGTTCAACTCCCTCTGCGAAAACGTAGTTACCAACCTCGACAACTTCGAGGTCGGCGTTGCTCTCGGCGCTATCTACAGCTTCGCATGGGACATCTTCTGCGACTGGTACATCGAGCTTGCCAAGGCGCGTCTTAACGAAAAGGACACCGAGGCGAACGCAGTTTGCCAGAACGTCATCGCATACGTTCTTGAGGGCATCCTCAAGCTCCTCCATCCCTTTATGCCCTTCATCACCGAGGAAATTTATCAGGCACTTCCCCGCGATGCGGAAAGCATTATGATAAGCGAATATCCCAAAGCTTCTGCGGCTCTTAACTTCACTGCCGACGCCGAGAAGATGACCAAGATAATCGACGCCATCAAGGCTATCCGCGCGAGAAGAAGCGAAATGAACGTTCCTCCATCCAAGAAAGCAAAGGTCTACCTTGCTACCAAGTATCAGGACATCTTCGCGTCTGCCGAGGCGTTCTTCGCCCGCCTCGCATCCGCTTCCGAACTTATCGTAGCAGACGCATTCGCGGAAACAGAGGTCAGCGCAGACAATGCTCTCCAGATCATCACCGACTCCGCTACCATCTTCCTTCCTTTGTCCGACATTATCGACTTTGAGAAGGAAAAGGCAAGACTTGAGGGCGAAAAGAAGAAGCTTGAAGGCGAGATCGAGAGGATCGAGAAAAAGCTCTCCAACCAAGGCTTCGTAGCCAAGGCTCCCGCCGCAGTCGTTGAGGGCGAAAAGGCAAAGATGGCTAAATACCGCGAAAACCTCGACGGTATCCTCGCAGCTATCTCTAAATTAGGTTAATTTTATACGGAAAAGAACGGCAAGGTCAATCCTTGCCGTTCTTTGTCATTTTACGGTATTCGCCGGGAGGCATACCGTTATTTTTCTTGAAAAACAGATTAAATCCGTGCTCCGTCGGGAAATTAAAGCGTTCGCTTATCTCGGAAAGCGAAAGATCTGCAGTTGAAAGCAGTTCTTCTATCCTCTTCATTCTCTCACGTCGGATATACGCCGCGACGGTAGTATCGGTATCCTTCAAAAACAATCTGTTAAGCTGCTTTTCGCTTATATAGCAGTAGGACGCCACCTCTCCGACCTGCAAGGGAGACTCAATATTGTCCTTGATAAACTGAATGGCAAGCTCAACGCGTTCGTCCTTGTCTTTATTCAAGTATGGATCTTCTTCACAAGCGACCTGTGAAACAGATCTGACTCCAAGCTCATTTAAAAGCAGGCAGACAGTTTCAAAAACTATATTCTCTATCAATACTGCTTTAAAATCCGAATCCTTATCAAGGGTTTCAACGGTTCGTATATTAGACAAGACCCTTTCGGATATCGGGAATAAAACACACTTCGACAAGCCTTCAAGCTCAAACGCCCCCTTATCGAGCGCAAAAGTAAAGGCGTACTTTTTAACGGGGTGATCGCAGGACGAAAGCGAATGTCTGACACCCTTGGGAACGGCAAAGACATTACCGCCTTCAAGCATAAAAACACCGCTTTCGGTCTCGTAGCACTGCTTACCGTCGATCATAATATGAAATTCAAATCCTGTGTGAGAATGTCGCTTTTTAGTACCGATCCCTTCACCCGACGTTTGCTTTATCGATTTAAAATAGCAATTATTTACGCCGTGACGCGCAAGAACGCTTACTTCCTTATCACTATTCGTACTTTGACGGTATAATATCTTCATAAAAACCTCTGAAACAAAGCGTTATAGCTAAAATTCATACAATTTGATTATATAAGATTTCCGGAAGAATGTCAATCGGATGTCCGAAAAATATAAAATTAAGTCCTAAATTACGTATTGAAATTATTCTTGATTTGTTGTATAATCAACATGGAAAGGACGGTGACCTTATGAATATTTTCACCACGATGATAACACCTTACAAAAAAGACGGCTCTGTTGATTTTGAAACAGCAGAAAAATACGTTGATTTTTATTATAATAGTGGCATCGACGGAATTTTTGCCGTTTGCCAATCCAGTGAGATTTTTTTCCTCACTCTTGAGGAGCGCATAGAGCTTAACCGCAGAGTTTACGCGAGAGCAAAGGAACTTGAAGCGAATGGCGACCGCCCATTTACGGTGGTGTCTTCCGGACACGTATCCAACACGCTTGAAGAACAGGCAAAGGAGCTTTGCGCCGTATACGAGAGCGGTACCGACGCGCTCATTCTCATAACCAACCGCCTCGACATCAACAACGAGGGAGACGACGTTTTTATCGCCAACGCTGAAAAGCTGCTGGCAAAGCTCCCTCCCGAAGCGAAGCTGGGATTCTACGAATGCCCTTACCCTTACAAAAGATTAGTGACACCAAAAATTCTTGATTGGGCGCTGTCCACGGGCAGATTCCACTATATGAAGGACACCTGTTGTGATGCCGCATTGATCGCAGAGCGTTGCCGTCAGCTTGAAGGCAGTGAATTTCAGCTTCTTAACGCAAACTGTCAAACTCTGCTTGAAAGTCTGCGTTTGGGCGCTCGGGGATATTGCGGAATAATGTGCAATTTCCATCCTAAGCTTTACGCATGGCTCGGCAACAATTTCCGCAAAGAGCCCGAAAAGGCAGAGCTTATCCAGTCGTTCATCGGCACGTTCGGCTTTATCGAGGGCGGTCTTCCCTACCCCCTCACGGCTAAATACAATATGACTCTCCGAGGTATTGAGACCGAGCTTATCACGAGAAAGCCCGACGGCGGCATTATGACCGATTATGCCAAGAGTTGTGTAGAGCAGATGAAAAAAGCAAGCGACTATTTGGAACATATTGTTGTTTTTTAAACATATTGTTTATATTTTGTCGATTCACCAGCGATTTTTACAACAAAATCATCTTCCAAATCGAAAGGATCAAAAAATGATAGGTTGCACTAAATGGAGCTACGCACCATACCGCCCGTTTTTATGGGAGGTCGGAGAGATTTATATCTGCCGTATAGCTCCCTCCGAAAACGCTATTCATCTCGAATGGCTGCCCCTTGGCGAGGGTTGTAAATATGAAATTTTCTGCCGCAAAAGAGGCAGCGAAGAATTCGTTTTTTGCGGCAATACACAAGAATACGAATATGATATCGAGAGACTTGAAAGCGAAAACGATTATGAATTTTACGTCACATCAGGCGATAAAAAAAGCCGTGTCCGTCTGGCGCGTTGCGCCGCTACCGTAGGAACAGTCGTCAACTATCTCCACCCCGACGACTCTTGCTACGCCTTTTCCGGTCGCGCGCTCTGCTCCCCTTCCCTCGTCCGTCATCCCGACGGTCATCTGCTGGCATCAATGGACGTTTTCAAAGGAGAGTCACCGCAGAATCTTACCCTTGTTTTCCGTTCTGACGACGACGGAAAAAGCTGGCACTATCAATGCGAGCTTATGCCCTGTTTCTGGGGCAAGCTCTTCATCCACAAGGGCGAGCTTTATATGCTTTCCGTATCTACCGAATACGGCGACCTGCTTATCGGTAAGAGCGAGGACGGTGGCAAGAGCTTTTCATCTCCCGTCACTCTTCTGCGCGGTTCAAACGGAAAAGAGGGGTATTCGGGCATCCATAAAAACCCTCAAAACGTAGTTTGCCACAACGGACGGGTTTACGAAACCCTCGAATGGGGCAGCTGGCTCGACAAGGGTTATTTTCACGGCGCTATGGTAATGTCCTGCGACGAAAACGCAGACCTTCTCGATCCCGAAAACTGGCACTTTACCCCTCCCGTGGTTCACGACCCCAATTGGGTCGGCGCAGCCCCCGACGGCAGACACGGAAATATCGAAGGCACGCTTACGGTCGCTCCCGACGGCAGACTTTACAACATAATGCGCTACCAGACCCAAGCCGAAAAGAAGATATTGGCGTTTCTCGTCGACGACGATCCCGATGCGCCTCTCAAATACTCTCACGCAATAAATTTTGACGGAAATCTCTCTAAATTCATGATAAAAAAAGACACGGTAAGCGGGAAATATCTTTCGATCATCAGCCGACGCATCGACGAGCCAAAAACGGCAAGGAATCTTCTTTCCCTCGTAGCTTCAAGCGACCTTGAGACTTGGGAGACGGTCTGCGATCTCATCGACCGAAGGCACGACGCCCCCTCCAAGGTTGGATTTCAATACGTTGATTTTGAAATCGAAGGAGACGATATCATATATCTCTGCCGCACGTCGATGAACAATGCAAGGAACTACCACGACGCAAATTATTCCACCTTCCACAGAATTGAGGATTTCAGAAACCTCCTTTAAAACAATCACTCCCCGAAACCGAACGTTTCGGGGAGTTTTTACGTATCATTGCATCAGATCAAAGCCATTCGCGCGCATCCGTCATATCGGGATAACCGCGCCTTTTAAGGCTCTCGATATAATTTTCGGCATCATCCTTTGAAAGAGTTTTAGCCGTGGATCTGCCGTTCCCGTCGTAAAAAGTGACACTGGTTTCATCGTCGGTCACCTTTGACACGGTATAACAGAATCGCAGAGTGATCTTCTGCTCGTCTTTTACGGGTGTGACGAGATAAGCGGCGCGCACGGTCTCGTCACTGGGATCCCAAGTATCGAGCAACACACCGTTGACGCAGGCGGCAAAGTGCCAACCCATATCAAGGATATATCTTCCGTTTCTGTAGCTCTTGCTGAACCTTTCGGCGGTCATTTTCCAAGGCCCGCGGTTTGAAAACACGAACCTTTTTGCGCCGAGAGAGTCCTCAAGAAAACGTCTCGGGTCTTTGGAAGTAGCCAAACCTCTCTCCTGATCTATTCGATTTTGCTCACAAAGTCCGTCCTTGACCTCGCTATACTCCATTCTGGTGGCGACCGCAATGGCGCGGTCAATGCAATCGTCAACCCAAAATCCTTTAGGATGGGCGTTATAGTATTTATACATAACAAAGCTCCTTTCAAGAGACAGCCGAGAGCGACGACGCGAAACGGGCGTGGCAGGTAAACCAAAGCGCCGAAAGAAAGAGAGAAAAAAGTGATAAAAGAAAAGTGAGAAAAAAAAGAAACGAAACCTAAAACGCGTCGCCGCCATCGGCTTTACACTTATATTTTATCGCGATAGGTGTACGATAAACAGGACTGCAAATAAAAACGGAAAATTTTTCAATTTTTTCCCGAAATTCCGTAACCTTTCCGAAAAATCAGCGACTTTATAAGTAGAAGGGGAAAGATCTCCCTAAAAAACGGTCGCTTTGCGGCAGAAAGGTTACAAATATGAAATCTTACAAAATTTTAGCGGCAATCATTGCAATACTTATCACTCTCTCGCTCTTTACCGCCTGCAATGCCAAAGACGGCAAGGCGGACGGCTTTGAGTCTTATCCCAACAAATCTCCCGAAGCGGGCAGCGCCGTCGATCTCGACCTCAACGACACTTCGTTAAAGGAAAATGAGGGAGAATACTCTCGCAAGATCATCCGCACCGCCACCGTCAACGCAGAAACCACGAAATTCGACGAATGTATCGACGCTATCACCGCACTCTGCAACGACGTCGGAGGATATATCGAAAGCTCCACGGTCAGCGGCAAAAGCCTCAATTCAAACGGCGAAGAAACGAAAAGATACGCAAATTTTACCATCCGTATCCCCGCAGACCGTTTTGACGAGTTCAACCGCGAGATCGGCGGAATGCTCAACGTCACAAGCTCCTCTTCCAATATGGACGAGGTTACCAATCAATACTACGATATCCAGTCGAGGATAGAGGTGCTTGAGCTTCAAAAGGAATCTCTGCAAAAAATGTACGACAATTACACAGATTACAAGGACGTCGACACAATGCTCCGCCTTCAGGATCAGCTCTATTCGGTCATTGAGGAGATCGAATCCTACAAAACCCAGCTTAAGCTTTACGACAACAAGGTAGCCTACTCAACGGTGCATCTCTACGTATCAGAGGTTGAGGAATATACCGAAGCCGAGGAAGAAAAAGACTTTTTCACCGAGCTTAAGGACGCTTTTCTCGGAGGTCTCGACGTTTCGGTCACGCTTGCCCAAGGTATCGCCATCGTTTTGGCGGCGGTAACACCCGTCCTTCTTCCCGTCGGCATAGTTGCGATCATATTCGCCGTCGTTGTCCTTGTCATAGTCAAGGCAATATTCCGCAAGAAGAAGCGCAAGACCGAGAAAAAGAAAACCGCAGAACAAAATAATGCTTAAATAAAGGCTTCTTGAACAACGTTTTTTTAATTAAAGATACCCCCGACGCCGATCAACTCGACCGACGTCGGGGATATTGTTTATTCTTCGGGAACGCAGTTGTAAATTATACTGGCGTTTTTGAGATAATCGTTACCTGAACCAATGCCGATTGCCGCCCATTCTTCCGCAGTTCCCGTGTAATATACTGTTTCAAGGTCATAGCAATGGTAGAAAATGAAAAACAAAAAGTGCGCAGCCGAAGCTACGCACCAAAAACACGCGCTCCGATTGATGCGACACAATTTTCTCTACTTTGAATTTAAGCCAAGTATGCAAAAAAGGAGTAGGCATTTTTACAGAGTAAAAATGCCTACTTAGCTATAAATTCAAAATATTAAATTGTGTCGCAGGGGAATTATACCATTTTTATCTATGCTTGTCAAGTGTCAAGTTATATTTATTCTCATATTCTCATAACAAAGAAAATTCATACAAAAATGCTCCGCTTGAAACGGAGCATTTTTCGTTTATTTATTCTTTCACTACTATTATTCAACGGATATGATATAGTCGTAGAGGGGCTGACCGCCGCTGAGCACCGCGACCTCGCAACCGCCGCCGACCTTATCGGAGATCATCTTTGCGACCTTGTTTGCGGTCTCCTCGGTAACGCCCTCACCGTAGAATACGGTTACGAAGCTCGCTCCCGTCATTCCGCGGCAGAGCTGCTTCATACAAGCCATACTGTCGTCGGTAACGCAAGCGATCTTGTTCTCGACCAATCCGAGATACTGTCCCTTGCGGATCTTGAAACGGTCAAGCTCGGTATCTCTGACGGCATAGGTGACCGACATGGAAGTGACCATCTTCCACGCGAAGTTCATTTCCTTCTCTACCGCGTCTACCTCTGCGTCGGGGTTGAACGCGATCATTGCGGATACGCCCTGAGGAACGGTCTCGGTAGGAATCACCACTACCTTTCTCTCGCTTATGATCTCAGCAGCCTGACGGGCTACCATACATATATTTTTATTATTGGGCAGAACGAAAACGTATTCCGAGGGAGTTTTCAGAACCGCGTCGATAATATCCTGCGTGCTGGGGTTCATAGTCTGACCGCCCGTGATGATATTGTCGACTCCGATATCTCTGAACATCTCCGCAATACCGTCGCCCATACATACGCTGACGAATCCGTACTTCTTCTCGATAGCCACCGCTTTTTCCTTCTTTTCCTCCTTTGCGGGAGTAATGGCAGCAGCCTCACCCGTAAGAGCGGTATGCTGATTTCTCATATTCTCGATCTTAACGGTAGCAAGACTTCCAAACTGTATGGCCTTCGTGAGAACCGCTCCGGGATCGTTGGTATGTATGTGGAGCTTGATGATGCTCTCGTCATCCACAAATACCGCACTGTCTCCGATGCTCTTTATAAACTCGTAAAGCTCGCCCGACGTATCTTCGCCTGCGTACTTTTCATTTTTATCAACTATACACTCGGTACAATAGCCAAATTTAATATCCTCGGTATTGAAATCCGAGAAGTTTGCTCCCTCAGGCTCTGCAGGCGCGTCGCTCTCGCTTGCGGCGGCGTTGACCATAACGTACGGATTGCCCTCAAGCGCCATCTGCATACCCTGAAGCACGCAAACAAAGCCTGCGCCGCCCGCGTCCACTACTCCCGTCTGCTTAAGAACGGGGAGCATTTCGGGGGTCTGAGCCAAAGCGGTCTCCGCTCCTTGAAGAAGGACCTCGAAAAGCTTTTTGACGCTGATGCGCTTATTTGCAAGGAAAGCCTTCTCTGCCTCCTCTCCCGCAACTCTCATAACGGTAAGGATAGTTCCTTCGGTGGGCTTCATTACCGCGCGGTACGCCTCCGTCGTTCCTCTCTTGAACGCGTCTACAAGCTCCTTGGAGCCTGCCTCATCCACGCCCTTGAGTGCCTTGCCGATACCTCTGAAAAACAGCGAGAGGATAGCGCCAGAGTTACCTCTTGCGCCTCTGAGCATAAGAGCGGCGACCTTGTCGGCACATACTCCTACGGGAAGTCCCTCCTCTGCCTTTCCTACGGTGCTCATAGTAAGGCTCATATTGATTCCCGTATCTCCGTCGGGAACGGGGAAAACGTTCAGATTATTGATCTCTTCCTTCTTATCGCTGAGTATTGCGGCTCCGGAAAGAACCATACTGCGATAGACATTTCCTGTAATACCCATTAAAAAATCTCCATTCTGCCGAAATAGGCAAGCTTTGAATTTATAATGTTTTTTGCTTTTAAACTTCTTATTATCTCTCGGTTCCGATATAGAACAGAGCCACCGTTCCGGGACCCGAATGGGCTCCGATGACAGGTCCTATCTCGCTGATAAGCACATCGGTGACGCCAAGCTCTTCACTTACCATATCGGCAAGCTTCTTTGCGTCGTCGTAGCAATCTCCGTGGCTTATAAACACGGTCTGACTTGCGGGGTCTGTAGCCGTCGCCTTCATCTTATCGAAAAGCGCCTTGATCGAACCCTGTCTGCCGCGAACCTTATCCATGCTGATAAGCTTTCCTTCGTCGTCGACGTGAAGGATAGGCTTTATCTGAAGCATAGTTCCAACCACCGCCGTGGTTGCCGAAACTCTGCCGCCGCGTTTCAAGAAGAAAAGATCCTCAACCGTAAACCAGTGAACAAGATTCTTCTTAGTCTCCTCGGCGTACGCCGCTACGGTGTCGATATCGTCGCCCGCATTCTTTCTGTCTGCCGCAAGCTTTACGAGAAGTCCCTCTCCGAGAGACGCGCAGAGCGAATCGATTACGATTATTTTTCTGTCGGGATATTTTTCGGCTAACTCCTCAGCGGCGTTTCTCGACGCCATATAAGTACCCGAAAGTCCCGAGGAAAATCCGATATAAAGAACGTCCTTGCCTTGGGACAGGACGGCGTCGAACTCCTCCATGAATCTGTCCATATTGACAGCAGAGGTCGTTGCGCCGTGCTTTGAGCGAAGATAAGCGTAAAACTCTTTAACGTCGATCTCGTTATTAAGCTTCAGCTCACCCTCCATATTCACCTCAAGCGGAATAACTCTCACTCCCAACCCGTCGGCAACGGATGCGGGAAGATCGCTTGCAGAATCGGTAAAAATTACGTATTCAGCCATAAAAAACGCACTCTTTCATTTTAATAAGACCGGCGTTTGGGCGCAAAAATCAAACCGAATATTTGCATACATCCAAACATACCTCAGTTTATTATACTATATTTTCGTCAATATGTCAAGGTTTGGAGAAAATATTGTAAAATCAAATCCAACAAAAATTATTGCCCTCGGTAGGTCAATTTACACATATTATATTGCCAAGTTGAGAACACGGGCATATTTTGTTCATATTTTCCCGTCTCGGTTGACATTTTTTTCAAAATATGATAGAATAAACGAAGTAATATATCGTACGAGGCGAAAAATGATCTTAATTATTGCCGAAAAACCGAGTCTTGCAAGAAATATCGTTGCAGGCATAACCGAAGGCGGCGGCGCGCCCATGGCTAAAAGAAACGGATATTTTGAAGGTGGCGACTACGTGGTAACGTGGGCGTTCGGTCACCTTTTTTCTTTATGCGACGTTGAAGATTACACGGGAGGAGACGCAAACGCCAAATGGACGCTCGACTCTCTACCCTGCTTCCCAGAAGAGTTCAGGTACAAATTACGGCTCGGCGCAGACAAAAAAGCCGACGCGGGAGTCGAAAAGCAATTTGATACTATCAGATATCTGTGCCTGCGCCCCGACGTAGACACCATCGTAAACGCGGGAGACTCTGACCGAGAGGGCGAGATAATCATTCGTCTTTGCGTTATGAATACGGGAGTCCTCGCAAGCGGCAAGAGCTTCAAGCGTCTCTGGCTGCCCGACCAGACACCCGAGACCGTCTGCAAGGCGCTGTCCGAAATGAAGGACGAAAGCGAATATGAAAATCTTGCCAACGAGGGATTCGCAAGAACTTATATCGACTGGCTCTACGGGGTAAATCTCACAAGATACGCAACGCTTAAAAGCGGCACTCTCTTGAGAGTAGGCAGAGTTATCGTTCCGATCGTCAGGGCAATATACGACAGAGATATGGCGATCAGAAATTTCGTCCCCGACGTTTATTACGCTCCCGTCTCAAAGGAAGAAACGAACGGCGAGGAAATAGAGCTTCAAAGCCGCGAAAAATTCGACAAGGATAGGCGTGAATCGGCTGAGGCACTTTGCGAAAAATACAATTCAAGCCGCGCCGTCGTCATTTCAAAAAAGACAAAAAAAGAGACGGTTAATCCCGGCAAGCTTTTCTCTCTCTCAAAGCTTCAAAGTCTTCTCGGAAAGAAATACAAGATGTCTATGGCGGAAAGCTTGGCTATAGTTCAAAAGCTTTACGAAGAAGGATTTTTGACCTATCCCCGTACCAATTCCGAATATCTTGCAACCAACGAGAAGGACAAGATCAAAAAGATAATCCAGGGGGTAAAAAACGTAGGATATCCCGTGGTTTTCAAGGATAAAAAGACAATTTTTGACGACTCAAAAATAGAAAGCCATTCGGCGCTGACCCCTACCTACAAAATACCGAAAAAAGATCAGCTCTCCGAAAAAGAAATGCAGGTCTATCAGACGGTATTCAGACGTTTCGTGTCGGTCTTCTGCGAGGAAGAATGTATTGCGCAAAAGACCGAGATCGTCATCGACGTGGGCGGATTCGAGCAGTTTACTCTCAAGGGAATGATAATCCTTCAACGCGGATTTTTGCGTTTCGACGACTCCGAGAGAAAGGATAAAATACTGCCACGGCTTGAAAAAGGTGACGAGGTCAATATCCGTTTCGTTCCCACCGAAAAGCAGACTTCTCCTCCCCGTCATTATACCATTGAGACCCTTAACAACTATCTGAAAAACCCCTTCCGAGAGGATAAAGCGGCACTGGCGGAGAAAGAAAAAGCCGACGCGCAAGACACTTCTGCCCTTCCCGACGATCCGGAAAACGACGACGAGGATTACCGAGCTATATTCGAGGGTCTGGAGCTTGGAACCGAGGCGACGCGAACGGGCATCATAGATAACGCGCGAAAATCGGGATACATCGACCTCAAAAAGGACGTTTACACCATTCTCCCCGGCGGCGAATATCTCATTGAGCAATTGTCTCAAATGAACATTTCCATGGACAAATACAAGACCAGCGTACTGGGTCAGGCTCTCAAAAAGGTATACCGCGGAGATATAACCGTAAAGGATTCCGTAGGGCAGGCACAGTCGGAGATCTCCGAGGTCTTTGACAGAACGCCCAAAGAAATAGAGCTTGATACCGATACGGGATTTTACGGAGACATAGTCGGAAAATGTCCTCTTTGCGGCAAAGACGTAACCAGAGACAGATACGGCTACGGTTGTTCGGGTTATAAGGACGGGTGCAAGTTCAAATTCGGCAGCTTCATCTGCGGCAGAGCCATATCGCTGACCAACGCTTCCCTGCTTTTAAGTGAAGGCAAGACCTCCGAGATTCAAGGCTTCAAATCAAAAAAGGACGGAAGCAGTTTTACAAGCCGATTGGTGCTTGAGGACGGCAAAGTAAATTTTGAAAAGAAAAAGTCAGAACGCAAAAGACCTGCAGAGACCGAAATGCTCGGCGCTATCGTGGGTTCATGCCCTATCTGCGGCAAAAACGTCATCCGCGGGAAATACGATTACGGATGTCTCGGTTATAAAGACGGATGTAAATTCCGCATCAGCGGAGAGCTATGCAACCGCCCCATCTCGGTTTTTGAGGCGCAAATACTGCTTTCATCGAGTACGACACCCGTTTTGGGCGGATTCGTATCCAAAAGCGGTAAAAGTTTTAGCGCAAAACTTAAGATAGACGGCGACAAGGCGGTATTTGATTTTAATTGATCTTACAAGCCGCCCCGTGCGCTGCAAAAAATTTCAAACGATAAAACTTATAAATCTGAGACGTATCAAAAGCGATCGTGGCAAAGTCGCTTACGGTACGTCTTTTTGTATGTAAAATCACCGAGTATTTCTTGATATAAAAAAGCAATATTGTGCATAAAATACGGAAAATGTGCAAGTAAAAGCGAAAATTTTATATTGATTGTATATTGCAATATTATAAATTATATGTTATAATGTATATGAACAGCCAAAAAATACAGCTTTCATTTGGCAATTTGTACGAAAGGAATCAACTCTTATGAAAAGAAAGCTAATTTCCTCTATCTCTTTGATCGTAGCTTTTATTATGATCCTCGGAGTTTTGGCGTCGTGCAACGACCCCTCCGATCCCGAACAAAGCAGCGGTACCGATAGCGGATCCGTAACCTCTACTACCAATCAGAACAGCGAAGGTAGTGAGAGCGGTAACGATCAAAGCAGCACCACATCCGCAAACGGAGACAGCTCCTCAACTCCGAACGGCAACACTTCTCCCGAAGGCAGTGACACTAACGCTCCCGAAGGCAGTAACACTAACGCTCCCGAAGGTAGCGACACTAACGCTCCCGAAGAAACCACCAAGCCTAAGGATCAAAGCTCTTTAGAGGTTCAGAACGACACTCTCGTTCAGATGTCCAATTCCCTTGCCAACGGAGTACAGGCGTACTTTACCGACGCAAGCCGTACTCACTACAGCATTCAGAACCTCGAGATGACTATGAACTACGCGCGCTCCTACAAAGCGCCCCAGCTCGTAGAGTCCATCAAGAACACTCAGGGTGTTCCTTACATCCAGAACACTATGGACGTTTTCGTTCGTATGAACAGCGGAAACACCTACTACGCTTCGGGCTCCACCAAGAGCGCAGAGGCTAACCTCTACCGATTCGGTTATTACTACTATCAGGGCTTGTTCGAATTCCAGAACTTTGCCGCAAAAGAGTATAACCTCGGAGATCCCAATCACATTAATCTCAGAACCCAGTTTACTTCCTCGTACAAGCAGCAAATACAACCTAACTACGTAAGGGATGCAAACGGTGACATAATAAAGGATGAAAACGGCATTATCACCTACTTTTACGAGATCCTTGAGCCCGAGGAAGGCAAGAGTGCCGACCCGTATTTTTCATTCAAGAATAATTTCAGCTACGCTACTGCCGATAACAATGCTATCGTTATCGTAGCCAAGACCGTAGGCTCGACCACGGGAGCGCAGTTCTGGGTCGATACGGGAAACGACTTTGACCCAACGCAGTCAACGAACATTTACTTTGTAAATGACGGAGAATTCCACGCGTATTACATCTCTCTTGACAAGCTTCCCGGATATACCGACGCAACTACGCTTAAGGGAATCCGCTTCGACCCCAACGGCGAAGTCGGCGACGGTCTGGTCATCCAGAGCATCACTCTCGGAAAGGCTATGGATTACCCCGCTTCCCTCAGCATCAACCGTCACTTCCACGTTTACTCCAACAAGATGCACCACGCTATCCAGTTTGCGGTAACACAGAGAACTGAGGATATCAAAGAAGTGGGTATGCTCACCGAGATAGCTACTTCTACGGTCTCCAAGCTTATGATCGTTACCAAGGACGATAAGACCTACACCTCTCTCGACGCAGGCTTCTCCTGGGACGACGTCGTAGCAGTCGGCTTTGACGTAACCGAGGCTGGTATTTTCGGATTTATTCTTCCCGACGATCCCGCCGCGGGTAACATCAAGGTAACCGAGAAGGACGGCATGTACGTTATCGAGCAAACGAGAACTCCCGTACTTGCAGATGGTACCGAGGGCGTTATCATTCCCTCGATAAATACCGAAAAGAAGGACGAAAACGATAACTACATACATGCTGACGGTGTTAAAAACAACGGCAACGATTTCTATCTCGCTCAAAGAGTCTACACCGATGAAAATCACGATTTTGCCGAATTCCTTAAGGAAACGGGATTTGAGCGCCATCCCCTTATTTCTCAGAGAGTCAGCATTTCGGAATTCAACTCCGACGGTGCATCCTTCGACCGATACGATCCTATCAGAGGTATTTATATCCTCAAGATAGCAACTCCTATCGGAGGCTTCTACGCTCCCTACAACAATCCTCAGAAAAACTATAAGGTCAACTTCCAGATCCGCTCCGATATAGACAGAGACATCTATATTATGACCTCGGGCTCAAGCGGACTTCTTGAATGTGCGACCCTTATGGATAAGGATATGATGCTTCTTCCCGTTCCGATAGAGGTAATCAAAAACTTCTCCGAGGCAACGGGCGAAAGGAACCTTTACAATATAGACGACCCCACCTTCTCCGAGGCTATCTTCTGCCTCTCATTGTCGCAGAACGTAAGATACACCTACACGCTCATAAATCTTTATCAAAACTGGGGTAACTTCCCCTTGAAGCAGCTCTCTCAGATTCCCTTCCACTGTCCTTACTACCACCTCTCCACGGGTGTTACCGAGACCAACTGTATTCTTCCTTGGTTGGGAATGGTAAACGTTGGCAAGACCAACAGCTCCACTCTCCCCGACTTCAGAAGTATGTCGGCTCCCTACTGGAAGTCTCAGCCTCAGCATAACAGCAGCGGCGCGCACACCTGGCTCAAGTACACCGACGCAGACGGCAATACTTATATGTCCGAATGTAAGGAAAATATCATTACCTCTTACGGTCCCACTTACGCAGAGGTAGTATGGCACAATCTCTCCGACGACGGTAAGATAAAGATCACTTACACTCATATGGAGATGCCCCAGACCGACGAAAACAGAACCTACTACACTATGGAGTACGAGTTTCTTGAGGACCTTACCATCAATAACTTCAAGGATAATTTTGTATTCTACGAAGTAACCGACAACAATCCCGAGGGTACTTATAAGAAGATAGGTTATCTCGACGAAAACAACGAATATCAGGTGATCGACTCCAATCAGGACGAGACCGCAGTTCCCGAGAAGATTCTCGGCGACGATTGCCCCTACTTCTCCTTCTTTATGATGCCCGACTGGTACAGAGACAACGGCAGCGCCGAAGGATACTCAAACGTTGCCTTCCTTATCTACAACTCAAGCTTCAAAATAGGCGGTGTAGACAAGGATTACAACTTCCTCATCAAGAATCCCAAGGATTACGTTTCCCTTACTCTTAATGAGGCAGGCACGATCGAATTCAAAGCAGGCGATAAGATAACTATTAACGCCATCCTCCTTCCTTGGGGCTCTCAGGAATACGAGGACGATCCCGCCAACAGACTGAACGCTCCTCATTCAACCGGTTACACCGAATATACCTACAGCACCGTTCTTCCCGACGGAACGCTCTATATGGACAAAAACGTTCGTGACGTAAGAGAAAACACTCTTCTCAATCCTCTTACCGCCACCAGCACTACCGACGAAGTGCTTGACAGTCCCTTCCTCCCCAAGATCAAGAGCAAAGACGGCAAGACCGCTACCTTCACGATCTCGGGCGGAATCAATAACGTTACGATAAGAGTTTACGGCTTCGAAAAGCTTACCAACCCCAAGGTCGAGATACTTGACGAAAACGGTAACTGGGTTGAATACGTTATCAGCTCCAAGAATAACCCCGTACACGGCTTGTACCACTACTACGACGGATATATGGTCAATTATGACGAGGACGGAACCTACTCTTATTCCTTCGTTACGGATATGACCAACGCCGAGTCCAAGACCTTCCGCGTTTCGGCTTACGAGGATTTTGCGGGCTGGCCTTCCGATCCCACCGCACCCGAAAACGAAAACCTTCTCAACATCTATACCGACCCCGAAGAGCTTCAGTCGACCATATCCGCGATGGGTCACTTCTTCTCAAAGGTAGAGATGCATGAATTTGAGGATGCTCCCGGAACCTTCTACGCCAGCGTTTACGTCAGCTCCAATAAGGATATCGGAGAAAGCTACTGCACTCTTTACGACAGCGAAGCCAAGGATAATATGGGACAGTATCTCGTAGTCAAGTACAGAGTTCCCAATACCAACAGTGAGCCTGTCAGCGGATTCCAGTTCTTTACCAGTACCACGACTAACAACGCAACCGAGGCAGGCAACTTCAGCTACACTCCCGTAATGGACGGTGAATGGCACGTCGTCGTCTTTGATCTTTCAAAGGCAGGTCTTAACAGCTATATCGCAGACGGCTCGGGTAATTATACGACCAGATTATTAAGATTCGATATTTTCAACAAGAGTTTCAACGACCCCGACGTTCATATCGATTTCGCGTATATCGGTATTGATTCCGATCTCAGAGAGATATGCAAGCTTGAAGAGGGCAAGTTTGAAACCATTGACTTCGTTGAGGGAGGACAGACCAACAAGCTCAACGTTGAAACCGCAGAGGTCATAATAAAGACCTATCTTGATCCCGAATCGGGATATACTCAGTCCACTCTCGCCTACGGCTCTGTCCTTGACTATATAAACGGAGTTAAGCCCGGCGCATCCTCCGCAGGCTCCAAGGGCGGCGGTGTAACCACCATAAACGGCATAAAGCTTCCCGAAACCAAGACTCTGTTCGTTCAGGGTTGGTGCTGCGTTGAAGGCGGTATCCAGAAATACGTTTACTCTATCGACGGAGGAAAGACCTGGAAGGACTGCGCAGGTACTCCCATAGACGTAACCACAGCCAACAATGACGCTATCCTCACAACGGCTGAGGGCAAAGCAGGTCCTTCGGGCTTTCAATTCTCCGACCGCGAGGCTTCCAGAACAAACGGTCGTTTCCAAAACGATAACGGTCTTACGATCGACCTTAACGGTGTTGAAGGAAAGGTAGACGTGATCTTTGCGGCAGTTCCCGTAAAAGAACCCACCTCTCTCGTTCTTCTCTTCTGCATGGAAGAGATCAATTGCTCCGAAAAGCCCGCGCCCGTCGACACTGCCTTCGATCACAACGATATCGCAGAAAAGGTTAACGGTCTCTCCTTCTTCGGTTCCTCCGAGGTAAAGAACGAAAACGGTGTTGATTACGTTGACATTTACGGTAAGGTCGGTACGACCGAAAAGCCTATTCCCGAGGCTTACGTTACACTCTTTACCAGCCTCAGCTCTGCCGAGACGGGCAAGTATCTCGTGATCAAGTACAGAGTTCCCTCGGACAACAAAGAATCCGTTGGCAATTTCCAGTTCTTTACCAGTACCGCGGGCACTACCGTAGTAGGTTCCGAATGCTTCAATCACTCGTTGGTTGAAGACGGCGAATGGCACGTTGAAGTTATTGATCTCTCTAAGATCAGCACGCTTAAGTTCACCTCCGGCTCCGACGGCACGTATTCGGCTAAATTCCTCCGTTTCGATATATTCAACAAGGAATTTACCAACGAAGATACCCACATCAATATCGCTTACGCAGGTATTTACGCAAGCATCGAGGACATCTGTGAGATGGAAAAGGGCGGCGTTGATACTCTTACCCTCTTCGAAGGCAGCAAGCAAACAAAGATCGACGTCAACACCGCTACTGCCCAAAATCCCTACCTCGATCCCTCGTCGGGATACACGGTGGCAACCGACGTTCCCTTCGCTTCCGCCATTGACTACATTAACGGAGTTTACATCAATAAGGGAAACAACTCCAGTGAGAACGGCGTCACCGTAATTAACGGTTGCACCGTGTCAAGAGTCGGAACCCTGTTGCTTCAGGGTTGGTGCTGCGCTGACGGCGGCGTTGAAAAATACGTTTACTCCATCGACGGAGGCAAGACCTGGACACAACTTATCGGCACTGCAGATTCCGCAGGCGACGCAGTTTATAACGCAGCGCAAAGCAGATCGGGCGTGACCTTCGCCGATCAGGTAAATTCCCGCACCAACGGAAGCTTCCAGGCTGGAAGCTCGGGCAAGGGTCTCACTATAGACCTCTCCGCTCAGAGTGGATCCATCGATATTACGGTCGCGGCAGTCCCCAAGGCAGCTACCGACAAGCTTATCCTTCTCTACGTTCTTGAGGAAGTTAACTGCGATTTCGTTTCGATCTTGGATGAAAACTCCGAATACGAAGAAATACTTATTGATTTCGGCTCTCAGGTCGACTCTGTAAACGAAGCAGCTAACATCAAAGCTAACGGCTCTGCTATGACTATGCCTTCATACACGTCTGTTACAACCTATCAGTTCACCAACAAAGGCACCACCTACGACTACGCGGTAAGACTTAAGGGTTGGTCTGTAGTTGAAGGAGGAGTCAGCAAATACGTCTGGACCGCTGACGGCGGACAGACCTGGAACGATTGTCAGGGTCACTGGTACGAAGCAAGCGACGCAATGATCACCAGCGGCTCAAATAAGAGTAACGTTCCCCTCACCAATGACGCCACAACGAAAAAGAACGGCGGTTGGCAGGGTGACGGTCTCATAATCGACCTTTCCGCATATAAGGATTCCACGGAGCCTCTTGACATCTACGTTTGTGCGGTTCTCGACGGTTCGACCGACAAGGTAATCGTTCTTTATCATCTTGACGACGTAACTATCACTCCCGTACAGTAATTTAAACTATATGAAAAAGCCCCCCGCTTCGGCCAATGTCATTAAGTTAAGAAAAGAACCAAGTTCAGAAATGGACTTGGCTCTTTTTTTTGCAAAAAAGTTAAAGAAATTTCGAAAAAGGGGTTGACAAAAAGGCAAAAGTGTGCGGTCGATTTTATTAGCTCGCTAATAAAATCGACCCTTGTTAATAGAGGCAAATCCACTATTGACAAGGAGAACACAATGAATTACACACCTAAGATCATCAAAAGAATATTGAAAAAATGTATCAACGAAATATCGGCACACCCCGAGCTGTTTGCGAAAAAACCGGGCAAGGATTTCACAAGAGAAAGAAAGCTCCCCTTCGATCAAATCTTAAAATCAGTTTTATCAATGACGGGAAAATCTCTTCGTGGGGAGCTTATGGAGTATTTTAATTTAAGCAACTCTATGCCCACCGTGTCCGCATTCGTTCAGCAGAGAAACAAACTTGATTACAGTGCTTTTCAGGCTCTGTTTCATACATTTACCAATTCTGTTGACGAACAAGCTTTATTTAAAGGCTATCGTTTACTTGCTGTTGACGGATCAGATCTTCATACGCCAACAAACAAAGATGAGCCGGGATCTTATTACAAAGGTGCGAACGGTCAGAAGCCGTACAATCTCTTCCATCTGAACGCTCTTTTTGATTTACAAAGAAAAATATATATCGATGCTGTTGTGCAAGAAAGCAGATGCGGAAATGAACACAAAGCTTTTGTTGAGATGTTGGATAGAGATAAATCGACCGTTCCAACAATTTATATTGCCGACAGAGGATATGAATCTTACAACAATCTCGCTCACATCATTGAAAAGGGACAAAAATTTTTGTTTAGATTTAAAGATCGTAATGGATATGGTATTCTGTCCGGGTTAGACCTGCCCAATGACCAAGAATTCGATGTTTTTATATCTTTGGGTTTAACACGAAAGCAAACAAATGAAGCTAAAAAAAGCAATTTGAAATATTTATCCCACTCCGTTTACTTCGATTTTCTACCGTCAACCACAAGAAAGACTGTGCCAATAATACCGTATTATCTTTCGTTTCGCGTCGTTCGCTTTAAGCTTTCCGAAGATACTTACGAGGTTCTTATTACCAATTTAACCGAGGATGAGTTTTCTGTTTCCGAATTAAAAGAGCTTTATGCTATGCGTTGGGGAATCGAGACCTCTTTCAGAGACTTGAAGTATTCGCTTGCCTTGTCTTATTTTCACTCTAAAAAAACGGAGAATATTCTCCAAGAGGTCTTTGCAAGACTTACTATGTACAACTTCACTGAACTGATTACCTCACACGTAGTCGTTAAGCACAAAAACAGAAAGCATTCTTACAGAATCAACTTCGCTGCCGCCGTACATGTTTGTCGCAATTTCTTCTTAAAAAATATTTCTCCGCAAAATATTGAAGCGTTGTTGTTACAGCATTTATTACCTGTTCGTAAAGGGTCCGCCAACCCTCGAAGAGGTTCTCCTAAAACCACAACAAGCTTCTTATACAGAATACCATAAATTCTTCCTTTTTGCAATACTTTTTTTGACAGACTTTTTCGTCTGTCTTTTCACCGTGCCTTTTTACAAGAAAAATGCACTTCACTTCGCTTTCTCTGCGTTGTTAAGTGCATCTTTCTTTGTGTCATTATTTTATCTTAATGACATTGCGCCAAAGCGGGGCAAAACAAGTAGATAAAACTCAATAATCGTAGTCGCGGAATGTCTTACGGCTCTGTCTTTCAACGTGATTGAAAATACCCGTAGCCGTGTAGAGAGTGTATTTTCCCATATTCTCGCCCGTGTCGATAGAGCGATACGAGTGGAAGTCAACGGCATATGCCGTGGTGGGGGTAGGATTGAGAATTACCACCTTGTGTCCTTCGATCTCGGGGAACTTCAGCTTGTGAGAAGTTCGGAATCCGAAAATGAGATTGGTTGGGTTTTCCTTGCCGCCCATTTGGCTGATATCAACTGCCTGTGCAAAGGTTCCGCCTCTTGACATAAGCGCGCCGCCGCGCAAATGGAAACCGTGCTCAACGTAGTATTCGTCCTCTTTGAAGAACATCGGGGCGTTTATCTCGCCGCAGGTGGCGACGATGCAATTATAGACTTCGCCCTCGCGGTCGGTTATCTTGACGGTCAAGGGCAGGGTGATGAATGTGGAGCTGAGATATTTCGAGCCCTTTATTTCAACTCTCGCAAGTCCCTCTTTTTGCATCTGCTTCAGCTTTTTCAAAAGGATACGGCGTCTTTTTACGTTGTGTATCAGGCGGATAGCTATTACGATCGCGACGATAATTACAGGTACGCTGAATACCGTCCACCACATATCGGGGGTGAGTGCAAAGTTGACGGCGGTAACCAATACCGGCAAAATTATGCCGGGGATGATCATACTGCCGGTCAACAAGCTCAATGCCAAAAACGCGAAGAAATATCCGATTGGTTGGAGTATTAACTGATGCGGCTTGAAAAGGTACATGTCTCGGTTTCGCTTGAACATAGCCTTTTCTACGAAAAGGGGATTTTCAATCTCGGTCTGCCATTTATCCTGAAGCGACCATATCTGGAACAGCCTCAGTGCCGCCATAACCGCTACCGCCAAAAATCTTGCCACGGCAATATTGATCATGGGAAAATAGAAGCCGAGCGCGACGTGAAAGCTTGATGTCAGCAAAAGCGTCGAAAACAACATCGAAATAGCAAAGCTTACGATATACGGCGTTCTTGAGATCAAAGGCTTTTTGGATTTTTCCTCAAAATAGTCCTTTTTGTTGAAAAGGTCTACGTTGTCGAAATAGTCGTAAACTACGTAGACGATCAATATCGTGACAAATGGCAAAAGCGTCAGCAGAAGGGATTTTGCGGGGTAGGTCAGATCTGCCTCGAAAGACAGATAGGTGTTGTAATATCCGTTGAAAACGATAGAGGAAAAGAGAAGCGCGGAAAGGGATGCAAAAAGCGAGGTGTAGATATTTCTGATATACGGTAATGCTTTTTTTAGCCTCGGATCAGTGATATTCATTATCGATCCCCCTTACGATATTGTTAATACAATTATATCACACGGTCATATGATTGTCAAGCCTTTTTGAACGAAAAGATGCATAAATATTTCAAAATAATATTGTAACAATTATACAATGAAAAAGTATAAATTTCAATACAATTTCCGAAAATCCCTTGACGGGAATGGAGTTATTTGCTAAAATAAAGGCACGGAAGGTATTCCGAATCAAATAGGACGGTGAAATTTATGGAACAGTTGAACATACAGCCGATAATCGAAGGAATAAGAGAGGCGGTCAAGCGCCACGAGATAGAGGGCAGACCCGGCGAATACCGCCGCTGGCTCTGGCAGAACGAAAAGGGGACCCGTGAAATGGGAGTCAGCGAGTACGGCTGCGCCGACGCGATGAATCTGCTTTATACCATCAACGATTTTTACTGTGACGAGGAGACCCGACGCGCAAGGATCGCGGCTCTGCAAGCTATGCAGGACCCCGAAACGGGACTTTTCCACGAAAAGACCCATCACGCATATCACACCACGGCTCACTGCTCCGCGGCATTAGAGCTTTTCGACGTCAAGCCCCTTTACCCCATAAAGGAATTTCATAAATATCTCAACAGCCGTGAGGAGCTTTACGACCTTCTTGAAAACGGCATCGATTGGCAGAAGAAGCCTTGGAGTCAGTCTCACCTCGGCGCGGGCGTTTATGCGGCGCTTGTCAACTCCGACGAGATAACCCCCGAGTTCTCCGAGAACTACTTTGCTTGGTTCAGAGAGAACGCAGACCCCGTAACGGGATTCTGGAAGAAGGGAGTTGCCGATAAGGCTCCTCTGAACGGTCACGCTATGTGCATAGGAGAGCAGGCGGTGCTTTTCCAGTATATGGCGGGCGGCTTCCATTACCTCTTTAACCACGAATACGCAAAGCAGCCTTTGATGTACCCCGAAAAGGTAGTCGACAGTTGTATCGATCTCTATAACAAGGGATTGCCCGATACTTTCGGTACGTACTGTGATTTTCTTGAAATCGACTGGGTATTCTGCATGACGAGAGCGCTCCGCCAGACCCCCCACCGTCACGACGAGGCTATGGCTCAGCTTTGGGATTTTGCAAAGAAATACGTTGCAAACCTCACCAAGGAGGATTATTTCGTTCAAAACGGCTTCTTCAACGATAGATTTAACGACCTTCACTGCCTCTTTGGCGCGTCCTGCTGTCTCGCGGAGCTTCAGCAGACCTTCCGCGGTCAGATAGTGTCCGACAAGCCTCTTAAGCTTGTGCTGGACAGAAGACCTTTTATTTAAGAGAGAATTTTTACAGCCTTTAATTATCAGACGGTATAAGTCGCTTAAAGGTTGGGTGAAAAAAGGAAAGATTTACAAATGACAAGATTTATTATGATACGCCACGGCTTCAGCGAGGCAAACAAAGAGCACCGCTTTGCGGGACATTCCGATTTTGCTCTGTCGGATCTCGGTAAGATACAGGCGGAGAAGTGCGCCGAGGCTTTGAAAAATGAAAAAATAGACGCGATATACGCCAGTGATCTCAAGCGCGCCTACGACACCGCAGTTCCCGTGGCAAGGGCTCACGGTCTCCCCATAATTCCTCACGAAGGTCTTCGAGAGATATTTGCGGGCGAGTGGGAGGGAAGGACCTTTGAGGAGCTTAACGAGGAATATCCCCATGACTTCGGCGTGCTGTGGAAGACCGACGTCGGCAGAGCGCGTCCCACGGGCGGCGAGAGCGTTGCGGAGCTTTTTGAAAGAGTAATCGCCACTCTCGGAGAGATAGCCGCGGAAAACGATGGCAAAACTATCTGTATTGCCACCCACGCGACGCCGATCCGTTCGGTCTGTACCGCCGCGGAAGGCGGAAGGGCAGAGGATATGTCGAGACTTGGTTGGATGCCCAATGCCTCCATCAGCCTTTTTGAATACGAAAACGGTAGATTTACCGCAGTTTATACCGGTCACATCGACCATCTTGGCGACTTAAGCACGTTTCTCCCCAAAAACGTATAACCGACAAAAACGGCAGACTCAAATTTTTGGTTGAGTCTGCCGTCTTTTATCTGAATATCTCTTTTTGCGTGTTTCCCGAAAAATTAAAGATCAGAAATCGTCCTTTGAGACGGGTCATCTTTCTTTTGAAGCCCGTAACGGGAGTGCTTATTTTTGAAATGAAGGCTTCAAGCTCGGCGCTTCTGTCGTCCACGTCGCCCGTGACGGGGTATATATCGGTGAGAAAGGGCGCTCCCGAGCCTACGTCGTCGTCACCCTTGAAGCCGAGAACGAAAACTATTCTGTCGTTCACTACGTCGTCGATGGCAGATGCAGCTTGCTCCACGGTTATAGGGCGACTGCCCGTAACGTTGCTTATCTGTCCCACGGAAACGAGGCATCCGTCGTCACTCACGCTTACGGTGATGGGTATGGAGGGATTATTTTCGTTGGGATATACCATCTCGCAGAATTCGTTACCGTGACGGTCTGCGTCGTAGAGCACCTTGCGCCCGAAAGCGGGGTGCTTTTTTCTTAAATATTCGATCTTTTCTTCAATGTTCATATGTCAATCTCCGTTTTTGCTCTGCAAATACCTTTCGTAGTAGAAAAGATACTGCTGGGCGATTCCCGCAAAACGACCGAGGTCGGTGGGGTCAAAATCCTTATCGAAATATTTTGCCATTACTTTTTTTATCCAAACGTCAATGGGAAATGCGTCGAGCTTGGCAAATCCGAAAAGCAGGGCGCAGGAAGCGACCTTGGGCCCGATTCCTTTGACAGAGCAAAGATGCTTTACGCATTCGTCGGTAGGCGCGCCCTTCAAAAACTCAAAGTCGATCTCGCCTCCCGACATTTTTTCAGCCGCGTCGTATATGTATTTTGCGCGGAAACCCGTTTTAAGCTCCGAAAGTCCGGAAATGCCAAGCGCAAGGATGTTTTCGGGAGTTGGGAAGGAGTAAAAGTGTCCTTTTTGATCGCTGTGCGCGTCGGCAATATGACCGTTCATGAGGGATACGTCGATCTCCTCGCCGCAAGCCGCCGAGACCGCCGCCACCAGCTTTTTTATCCTCGGAATATTGTTGTTTTGAGAGATTATAAAGGAGCAGATTGCCTCCCACTCGTCTTGCTTTAAAATTCTTATGCCGTTTGATCTTTCAACCGCCTCTCGGAGAGCGGGGTTGCCCGAAAGCGAGAGAATATCACGGTTTATTTCACCGTAATCGCGGTCAAGGCCTAAAAATTCTTTCCAGAGCGTTTCGTATTCTTCAATGGTCGCGTTGTATATGTAAAGCGTGTCGCCGTCCTGCGCTACCGAAATATAGTGCCCGTGGGCGCATCCCGCAAACTCTGCTTGGTGGACGGAGTCTGAAACGGGGTCGAAGCGAAAGCACTGACCGCAGTCAAAGACCTTTCGCACGTCAAAGCGCTCCACACCCTCTATTTTCACAAAGGAAAGCTCACCGATATTTAATTCTTGAACTTTTTCAGCAAGCAGCATAAAAATTCTCCGTATTTCTGAAAATTGCACTTGAAAAAATGCGTGAATTATGATAAAATAATATATTATAATTATAACAGTAAATTTGCACGATTTCAATAGAATTTTGTAACAATTTCTGCTTTGTGAAAGGATAAATATGGAACAGATCTATACCATACCCGTAAACGAGGCGTTTGAAGCCTCCGCCGCCGACAAAAGCTGCGGCTGTCCCTTCTGCGCCCTTTACAATAAGCTTGAAAACGACGAGCTCGATCTCATTCTCGGCGCGTCGATGATGGAGCCAGATATAAGAATACGAACCAACGAGACGGGATTCTGCCGCACTCATTACGACATGATGCTGGGAAGATCGAAAAAGCTCCAGATGGCGCTGACCCTTGAAAGCCATTTGGAACAGCTAAAAAAGGAGCTTCGTGACGGAGGACTTGGCGGAGGTAAGGGGGATAAACCCATAAAGCGCATAGGCGCGCTTGAAAACTCCTGCTACGTCTGCGACCGTATAGCCTTCAATTTCGAGCATATGGTGGAGACCGCGGTCCTGCTTTGGAATACCGATCCCGATTTTTCAAAAAAGCTTGACGCGCAGCCCTATTTCTGTCTGCCTCACTACAGAAAGTTCTTGCAGTACGGACAGAGCAAGCTCCCAAAAAAGAAGATCCCCGAGTTTATGAAGCAGGTCGAGGGGATAGAGGAAAGATATCTTGAGGAGCTTAAAGAGGACGTGAGCTGGTTCTGCAAGAAATTCGATTACAGATACGGAGACGAGCCTTGGTATAATTCCAAGGATTCGGTGGAGCGCTCTGTAAAATTCCTTCGCTCCGATCTTCACAAAACCCAAAAATAAGAAAGGCAGCCAAGTAAGGCGCATATAATAAAAATGATAGATCTTCTCGATTTACATAAGCAGTTCATTCTGACTCACCTTAAAGAGGGTGACGTTTGCGTGGACTTTACCATGGGCAACGGTCACGATACCGAGTTTTTGTCCAAGACCGTTGGCGAAAAGGGACACGTTTATGCCTTTGATATCCAGCAGTCGGCGGTGGACTCTACCGCAAAAAATCTCAAAGCGGCGGGCTGTCCCGATAACTACACCCTTATCTGCGACTCCCACCACAACGTAAAAAACTACGTCAAGGAGCCTATAAAGGCGGGAATGTTCAATCTTGGCTGGCTCCCCGGCGGAGATAAGACCATAACCACTATGCGCGAGACCACTATGCCCGCGGTGGAGGCGGCGATCGAGCTTCTCGATAAGGACGCCATACTTAATATCGCGGTCTATCCGGGTCACCCCGAGGGAGATCTGGAAGGAAAGATGCTTGAAGAATATTTCGAAGGACTGAGCCGCTTCAAGGTCTGCGTGACCAAGGTAAAGATAATCAACAGCGCCACCTCGCCCTATTTCTTTATGGTCGAGACCAAGGCCGATCGCAGGGAGGAAAAATGAAAATAAACGGATTTGTAAAAATAGGCGCGCTGGCTGTTTTGGGAGTTCTGCTCCTTTCGTCCTGCGCGGGAGCGTCTACCAAAGATTTTGATTATAAGACCGACATAAAGGAGGTTGAGAAGGTGCTTAACACCAAGGACAAAAAGTTTTTGGAGCTTGTCAACAAGGAAAATCCCGTAGATTCCGACTATAAGCCCGACGATCTGATCGACGTTGACGGAGAATATACCACGAACGGCAAGGATATTTCACTTCAAAAGGACGCGGCAGCGGCGGCCGAGGCGCTTATAAAGGAAATGAGAGCCTGCGGGATCAAGAACGTTTCTATCACAAGCGGATACCGCAGCTACCAGAGGCAGAAAACCCTTTTCGAGGGATATCTGGTAGAAGAAAAGCTCAAGCACCCCACTTGGAGCGACAATAAGGTCAAGGAATACGTGCTTTCTTATTCCGCAGAGCCGGGCAAGAGCGAGCACCACACGGGACTTTGCGTTGACCTTATCACCAACGAAATGCTTGATCTTGTAAATTATGGAAGCGAGACCGATTATTCGGATACCGACAAGGGCTTTGCCGAGACCGAGGCTTACGAGTGGCTCTGCGAAAACGCCCATAAATTCGGCTTCATCCTCCGCTATCCCGAGGATAAGACCGACGTTACGGGCTATGCCTACGAGTCGTGGCACTACCGCTTCGTCGGTGTCGCCGCCGCAACCGAGATGCACGAAAAGGGAATTACACTTGAAGAGTATCTCGGAAAGTAAAATTAAATAGTAATTTTTGCGTAACAAAACCCCGACGCCGATCAACTTGACCGACGTCGGGGATAGTTATGCGCAGGTCTGACACCACACCGTGGTATCATTCAAGACCCTCGCGCTGCTTCCCGTGAACGAAGGATTTAAAACCAATATAACGTCGGGAGCAAGCCCCCGCCCTACGACAATGTTCGTCTCAAGCGCACCGCTACCCCCAAAAAAAAATTATAATTATAAAACAAAAAAGCCTACCGAGTGCGATAGGCTTTTTGTGTTAGATATTATTCGTTTTCGCCGTCGGAGCTTTCGTCATTCGTTTCGGCAGTTTCTTCGGTCTCGCCGTCTACTGCTTCGGTTTTAAGCTCTTCGGTCTCTGCTTCTGCTTCTACCTCTGCTTCTGCCTCTGCTTCTGCCTCGGCACTCTCGCCGTTTGCGTTAGCTTCGGCTTCGGCTTTCGCCTTAGCTTCTGCTTCGGCTTTTTCCTTTTCGGCAATTTCGATCTCGCGGTTCTTATTATCCTCGAGGCTCTTCTGCTTCTTTGCCTCGGCAATAGCCTCGATCTCTTCCATAGAAGGCTCTGCGCTTTCCATTACAGCCTTGAACTGATCGCCGTCCATGATCTCGTGCTTAACGAGGTACTCTGCGATAAAGTGGAGCTTGGCGATGTCGCCCGTAAGGATATCTTTTGCCTTGTTATATGCCTCACTGATGATTGCGTGGATCTCACTGTCGATCTTAGCCGCAACCTCCTCGGAATAATCCTGAGAGGAGGAGAAGTCTCTGCCGAGGAATACCTCGCCCTGATCGTTGCCGAAGCAACGGGGACCGAGAATATCGGACATACCGAGTCTCGTTACCATATTCTTTGCGGTCTTGGTCGCTCTCTCTATATCGTTGGACGCGCCGCCGCTGACATCGCCGTTAACGATCTCCTCCGCGGCTCTGCCGCCGAGAAGCATGGATATCTGCTTCTTAAGCTCGCTCTTATATACGCTGTACTTATCTTCGGTAGGAGGATTAAGGGTATAACCGAGCGCGCGTCCCGAAGGGATAATGGATATCTGCTGAACGGGGTCGAGACCAAGATGGTAAGCTATCATAGCGTGACCAGCCTCGTGATAAGCGGTGTTGCGCTTTTCTTCGTCCTTCATAACTCTGGACTTCTTCTTGGGACCTGCGATAACTCTGATGAACGCGTCTGCGATATCGTCCATACCGATAAGGCTCTTGTTTCTTCTGGTGGCGAGAAGCGCCGCCTCGTTAAGAAGGTTTGCAAGGTCTGCGCCCGTAAAGCCTACGGTCATTCTTGCGACCTCCTTAAGGTCTACCGAGCCTTCAAGGGGTTTGTTTCTGGAGTGAACCTTGAGTATTTCGATTCTTCCGTTGATGTCGGGATAGTTTACGGTTATCTGTCTATCGAAACGACCGGGACGGAGAAGCGCGGGGTCAAGGATGTCGGGGCGGTTAGTTGCCGCGATAACGATTATTCCGTCGTGAGAGCCGAAACCGTCCATTTCAACGAGAAGCTGGTTCAGAGTCTGCTCTCTCTCGTCGTGACCGCCTCCGAGACCTGCGCCTCTGTGACGCCCCACTGCGTCGATCTCGTCGATGAATACGATAGATGCGGGAGCTTTTCTCGCGGTGTCGAAGAGGTCACGCACTCTCGACGCGCCGACGCCGACGTACATTTCAACGAAATCGGAACCCGAGATAGAGAAGAAGGGAACACCCGCTTCTCCCGCCACTGCCTTTGCAAGCAGGGTCTTACCCGTACCGGGAGGGCCCATGAGCAGAACGCCATGGGGAATCTTTGCACCAAGCTTTGCGAACTTGGAGGGGTCTTTAAGGAATTCGACTACTTCTTCAAGCTCTTCCTTTTCCTCGTCTGCGCCCGCTACGTCCTTGAAGGTGACCTTATCTTTGTCGGAGGGGGTAGCCATCTTTGCGCGGGATTTTGCGAAATTGTTCATCTTGCCGGGGCCGCCGTTGCTGATGGAGCGTGTCATAATGATATACATTACGATAAGTGCCACCACGACGAGAATGATCGGAATATACGAGAGCCAAGCCGAGTATTCTGCGGGGGGCACGTATTCGCCCACGAGCTTTCCTTCCTCGATCTGTTTCTCTATATCGTCGCCAAGGTCTGCGTGGAAGATGCCTATGCTTGAGACCTTGTAGCTTGCGGTATATTTACCGTCTTTATTTTTTGCACCGAATTCCTCTGCCATGGGAGCGCCGTCCTTGAAAATAAGCTTCAGAACGTTGTTGTTACCCATTTCGAAGCTTTCGACCTGCTCGGTCTTGAACGCCTCGACCACGTCGGAATATTTCATTTCTGCGCCGTCACTTTTCTGGAAAAGCAGAACGCACACGATGATGACCACCGCGATAAGTGCGACGTAAAAAAGTATCTGTTTTACGTTTTTCTTCATTTAGTCCTCCGTTTATGTTGCTTTGGGATAGTCTTTTATATTATATGCCTCAAATCGCATAGTTCAATGTGATTTGAGAATAAAATTTTCATTCAGTAAAGTATATCACCCGTATGTTAACTCTATGTTACGGTAATGTGAGGGTTTGCGAAAATTATTTTTCGTAAACGCTTCTTTTAAGTATTCCCACGTATGGGAGATTTCTGTATTTTTCGTCGTAGTCAAGTCCGTAGCCAACCACGAATTCATCTTCTATTTGGCGTCCGCAGTAATCGGGTACGAATTCGACCTCTCGGCGGGAGGGCTTGTCGAGAAGGGTACAGGTCTTGACGCTGTTTGCGTTTCTGTTTTTGAGGAGCTGAGTAAGTCGCGAAAGCGTGCGTCCGCTGTCAACTATATCCTCGATTATAAGCAGATCGTACTGCTCGAGATTTTCTCTCATAAGGTCGAGATGTATTTTGATCTCGCCCGAGTTCTTGGTGCCCGCGCCGTAGGAGGACACCTTCATAAATTCAAGCTCCAAGGGAAGCTCGATCTTTTTCATAAGATCAGATGCAAAAAGCATAGAACCCTTAAGGATGGTTATTACGATGAGGGGCTTTTTAGAGCCTTTGTAGTCTTTGGTTATCTGCTTTGCAAGACTTGTGGTTATTTCGTCAAGCTCAACTCGATTAACAAGTATTCTTTCAATATCCTGAAGCATTATTGTCTCCGTTCCGCCGCAGTGCGGCACAATTATTTTTTATATACAGTGATTTTGTATTCGGTTTTGTTTTCTCCGCTCAACGCATTATCTGATACCGCGCAAAGTGGAGCGTAGATTATTTCGTCGTTCGAAATGATAAGCGGAATGCCGTTGCGGTCGCGCGTCGGCACCTTTTTGTCGCACATAAGCTTTTTTAGCTTCTTGTGCATGCCGTTGGATAAGACGGTGTCTCCCTCGCGGCGGTTCCTTGCTGAAAGCTCTCCTTTTGCTTTGATCCTTGCCGAAGCGTAGATCCGATATCCCTCGGGGCAAGTTTCGAGCGTTTTGCGGTCTGATTCTGTCAGTGATATCGCAAAATTATTGCCTGCAAAGTTTATCCCGTGGAAAAGAGAAACAAGATAAGGCATATCTTCGGTTTTTTCGTCACTTTCTGCGCGAAAGCTCAGATATCCGTCCTCGAAAACGGCAACAGTGTTATCGGGAAGAGAAAGACTTCCGTTTTTGCCTTCACAGACAAAGTTTAGCATGCTTTCGGTGTGGACGCTTTCAAGTCCCTCGTCCGAATGTTTTTCAAAAGCCGTTCTGATAACTCTTTTTGCGATGGATGGATGTGTTCTGCGCAAAATTGCGCAATCGATTTTGTCGCCCATGGTAAAAAGCAGCTTTTCAGCCTCGCTTCTTATAAAGTCCGAATCCTCTTTTGCGTATTCGGCAAGTCTTGAGCCTGATCGTTCGGGAGAGCCGAATATTTCTTTAAGTTGCGGAATTATATTCAGCCTTAATTTGTTTCTCGTGCAGTCGTCGGTAAGGTTGGTGCTATCGGTAACGTAATCGAAGCCGTAAGAGTAACAAAAGTCGAGTATATCGCGCTTTGAAGCGGAAAGAATGGGTCTTACGATGGTTGCTTCCGCTTCGGTGAAGGGACGGGTTTCCGGGATCCCGCACAGACCGTCAATGCCGCAGCCTCGGCAGAGGTTGAAGAGTTGGGTCTCAAAATTGTCATCGGCGTTGTGCGCCGTTGCCAATATCTTTATCGATCTCTCGCGCATTATTTTTGCGAAAAACGCGTACCTTGCTTCTCGGGCGGCGGTTTCAAGGCTTTTGCCCGAGTCTTTTGACAGGGCGGGGACGTCAATGTGCTCCGTAAAAAGCTCAACTTCAAGACTTTCGCAAAGCTTTTTGCAGAATTCTTCGTCTCTCGCCGCTTCGTTGCCGTAGGCATCGGTTCTTATTCCGTGATTCACGTGAGCCGCATATAGCGGAAAATGAGATGCCTTTCGCAATTCGCAGAGCAGGTGCAGAAGCGAGACCGAGTCTGCTCCGCCCGAGAGAGCCACAAGCACGGGCTCGTCTTTGTTCGTTTTCGCAAGCGCGTGGGGGGATTTTAAAAATTCGGGAAATTTTACGATCATAAATGATCTCCGATATTATTATTTGTGTAGTCTTACTGTGGCAGATCGCCTTCGTTGGCAAGCTCGCGGAACTTGGTGTAGCGACCCGTCCAGCCTACCTTTACTGTGTCGGTGGAGCCGTGACGGTTCTTTGCAATAATTATTTCCGCCACGTTCTGCTCGGTGTCGGGAGCAACGCTGTCGCCACCCTCGGCATTTTTATAGTATTCGTCTCTGTAAAGGAAGATAATTACGTCGGCGTCCTGCTCGATAGATCCCGATTCACGGAGGTGAGAGATCATAGGACGCTTATTGGTGTTAGCCTCGGTTCCACGGGAAAGCTGAGAGCAGCAGATGACGGGAACGTTAAGCTCCTTTGCGAGTATCTTCAAAGAACGCGAGATCTCGGAGACCTCCTGGGTTCTGTTTTCTATCTTCTTGTCGGACTGCATAAGCTGGAGGTAGTCTATAACCACCAGACCGAGATTTTCAACGCGGCGAAGCTTTGCCTTCATTTTGGTGACGGAAATACCGGGAGTGTCGTCGATAAGGATGTCGCATCCCGAAAGAGAGGATGCTGCCTGAGCGATGTGACCCCATTCCTCGGGTTTAAGCTCACCCGTACGAAGAGCGTAGCTGTCGATGAGTGCCTCGCTGGAAATAACTCTGCTTACAAGCTGCTCAGCAGACATCTCGAGAGAGAATATAGCAACGGCTTTTTTCGTCTGCTTTGCAACGTTAGTTCCTATATTAAGACAGAAGGAGGTCTTACCCATACCGGGGCGCGCTCCGACGATAACGAGGTCACTGTTGCCCATTCCCGCAAGTACTCGGTCAAGAGAGCGGAATCCCGTGGAGGTTCCCGCGCTTGCTTCGGGATTGGTACGAAGCTCGTTTAAGTGCGCGTAAACGTCAGTAAGTACTTCACGGATGTGACGGAAGTTCTTGGTTTCGCGTCCCTGAGTTATGGAATAGAGCTTGCTCTGCGCCGACTCAAGAATTCCCGCAACCTCGTCCTGCTCGGAGTATGCCGCGTCGGATACCTCCGCGCACATCGTGATAAGCTGACGCAAAATGCTCTTGTCTTTAACGATCTTGGCGTAATCCCTTACGTTGAGGGCGTTGGGAACCGTCTCTGCGATGACCTTTATGTATTCCTCTCCGCCCGATTTTGAATATATGCCCTTTTTAACTAACTCATCGATAAGAGTGACGATATCTATCTGGCTGTTGGTGACGAAAAGACCGTGCATAGCAAGATAGATCTGTCTGTTTTCCTCAAGATAAAAATCGTCCGACGAAATAGTGTCCGCCACAAGATTTATACACTGGGGATCAATGAGGATAGAGCCTAATAAGGATTGCTCCGCAATGGCGGAGAAGGGCAGCTTTCTGATAATATCTTCAGCCATTTTTTACTCCAAATAATTAATTTTGCTCCGTGTGAGCTAAAAGATCACTCGGTTACGGAAACCTTGAGGGTAGCGCTGATCTCGGGATATACCTTTACTTCAACGTTGTAGGTTCCGTAAGCCTTGATGTTTTCGGCAAGAACCAGCTTTTTCTTGTCTATATCTATCTTGTGTTGCTTGGAAAGCGCCTCGGCGATATCCTTTGAGGTAACGGAGCCGTAGAGACGTCCGTCGGCACCGGAGGTCGCTGATATTTTAACGGTCAGGGTGGCGATCTTCTCCGCTAGAGTCTTTGCCGCCGCCTTTTCTTCTTTGAGACGGAATTGCTTTGCTTCTTCCTTACTCTTGGCTTCGCTCATGACCTTTGCGTCTGCGGCAACGGCGAGCTTTTTGGGGAAAAGGAAGTTGCGTGCATATCCGTCCGACACTTCTACTATCTGATCTTTTTTGCCCTGACCCTTAACGTCGGCTAAAAGTAATACTTTCATAATAAACCTCCTTAGGTTTTATAATTTTGCGTTATGTTTTTTGTTTGTGGTCGTATTCGAAATAATCGTCTATTGCGTCTTTGAGCATTTCGAAGGTTTTGGTGAGGCTGGAGTTCTTGACCTGCGCTCCCGCAATGTCAAAGTGGCCGCCGCCCTTAAGTCTTTCAAGAATAAGCTGAACGTTGATGCCGCCCTTGCTTCGTCCCGAAATAACTACGTCGTTATCCATTTTTACCAGCGCGAAGGATGCTTCCACGTCTTTGATACGCAGCAGCTTGTCTGCCACCTTGGAGGCAACTATTCTGTCCTCGGGGGTGGAGGGGCGGTCGAGCGCCATCCAAGTGATCGCTATGGAATCGCGGTAGATACGGGCTTTTGATTCGAATTCGCCCGTAAGCATAAGCTCGTCAAGGCTTTCGTTGAAGAATTCGCGCACTACCGAGGTGTGAGCACCGCGCGTGTAGAGATAGTGGGTTATCTCAAAGGTTTGAGCGCCTGCGTTTCTCGTATAATTGTTGGTGTCAAGCATAATACCCGAGAGAAGCACCTCGGCTTCCTCCTTGTGAAGCTTATCAGCGTACTTGCTTCTGAAAAAGATCTCGGAAACTATCTCGCTGGCGGACGATTTTGTCGCTTCGATATACTGGAGAAAAGGTTCAAAGGGAAGAGCGGCGGTGAGTCTGTGGTGATCTATTACTGCGATCTTCGAAACGTTTTTGGCAAGCTCGGGAGCTTCGAAAATGTACGGATTGTTAACGTCGCAGATAAGAAGCACCGTGTCGCCCGTCACCAGATCTCTTGCGTCCTCCGCACTGATGAATACGCTTTCATAAATATTGAGCGGTTCAAGCTGAGCGTAGCATATTTTAAAAGATTCTACGTTTTTGTTGATAACTATATTTACTTTGGGACGGTCTGAGGGGGATTTGTCGGCATGCACGCTTTCGATGACTGCCATTGCAAAGCTTGCCATACCTACGCAGGAGCCGATAGAGTCGAAGTCGGGATTGGAATGTCCCATAATAAGAACTCTGTCTGCGTTCTTTATCTTGCTTTCAAGAATATCGCCGCCTACTCTTGATACTATGGCGGTGTTGTTTTCCATAGTTTTATGCGTTCCGCCGAAGAATGCGTAACCGTTAGAGTCCTCGCGTCTTATGGCGACTTGATTTCCTCCTCGCTGAATAGCTATGTTAAGAGCGTCGGACGCCGCCTTCTCCATCTCCTTCAGCGTGCCTCGAAAGGAGGCGATACCCATTGAAACGGTGATGGGGAAGCTGTTGTCACCTACTTTGAGGGACATTATCTTTCTCTGAATGTCAAAATCCAGAAGCATTTGCCTGTCCAGCTCTTTTTTGGAGAATACCGCGATATACTTGTCGTTCTCGTATTCGCGGATAAATCCGTTCATTTCGGAGACCCACGATTTGATTATATTTTCAGCCTCTGTAGATGCGAGACGGTAGTCTGCGCGAACGTATTGGGTCAGTTCCTGAAGGTTATCAAGTACGATGAACGCCACGACGGGGCTTTCGCTTTCCTCTCTTTCAAGTACCGAAAGATAATCTTCGATATCCTTGAATACCGTGAAAAAATAATTCTCGGATTTCACTTTGAAAACGTATGATTCAACTTCGTATCTTCTTCCGTCGGAAAGGCGGGTGACAGAGACCTGCTCTATTGTCGAGTCACCGGGAAGATCGTGGAGAGCTTCGCTGATATATTCGTTTTTGTTTTTTGCGTTTGCGCTGATAGTATTTATCGGAACGGAGCAGAATTGAGAGAGCGAAATGCCGCTGAGCGCTTTTTTGTGTCCGAGAATGTCCTGAAGCGCACCGTTCATGACCTTTACCTTGCCGTCACGGTCAACAATGGCATAGGGGTAGTCGATTATGTATCGGAACATATCGTAGATCTCGGTCTCTATCTGCGACGCCTCGTATATGGCCTTTTTGGATCTGATGGATTTCGTAAAATAAAAGATGCATACAAATCCTGCCGTTACGAGGTAGATGGCAAAGAAGGTCAGTACAGTGGTTGAAAAAGCGGCTCCGTTTCGGTTAAATTCAGAGAAACGGTCAAGCAAAACGAGAGCACCGAGAAGCAATATTGCTTCGGCAGCGCAAAAGATCATGGGAAAGCTGAGGTCAACGCTGAACCTCGCCTGCCGCCTGCTTTGAGCAGTATTTTTGTTTTTGGTAGGTGATTTTATGCTCATTGATTATCTCCTTTGCTGTAAAATTCCTTTGCCCACGCATCGATGGAGGTTATTATTACGTATACTGCGCCGACTACGGCGATGAAAGACGGGAAGATGAAGATCAAAAATAACGTTGCCAAAATCAAGGCGGCGGAAAGCAGAGCGCCGCGCGCTCCGAGCTTTTTGGGCAATTCCTTGATCGCCGCAAACCCCATAAAGACAAGACAGGGAGTTAAAGCCAGACAGATGTTGCCGCTCACCGCTCCGACGATCGACAGACCGTTTGAAGAATCCAGCGAGAAGGACAGCACGTACGCGAGAGCGTAGACGCCGACTGCGGCGAGGCTGACGGTAACGGTGGTAGTTTGGGACGAAAGGTGCTCGTCAAGGCCGTATGCGTCGAAAAGAGAATGCTGTATCCTTATTGCCGCGTACGCTGCGGTAACGCATGTCGCCATAGTGATTCCGATAGCGGAATTGACGTAAGTTTCAACAGCAAGGGTCATTTCGTTGCGGATGGCTTCGGTGTACTCTATTCCTTCAAACGACGCCAAAGCATCTTCGGTAGACGCAAAGACCAAATTCGTAATGTCGCTCACGGCGAGCCTGACGGCTCCTTCCGTCAATTCTCCGTAATTTAAGAAGACCGCCAAAGCAGCCGTTCCGATTGCGAGAGAGAGCATCACTGCCGCAGATGCCACTACGGACGTAGTCATCCCCGCTTTTTTTCTTGCGGTGATGCCCATAGGGACGGCGGGAAGGATCGCGATCGGCGCTGATAGCGAGACGAGCGGATCCCCGATGATTGTAAAAGCAAGCGCGTAAGAAGCTATCGGAAGCAGGAAGGGAACGAGCAGACCGCGTCCCTTTGCGGAGGTCACGAGGGCGGAAAAAGCGCCTATTGAAATGATTCCGCCAAAGATAAGCGCGGGGATCACGGGGTAGCCGAAAAATGAAACGGCTAAGGCGAGACCGAGGGTCTTCCATACGGCTTGGGATATTTTTTTCGATGTGGTAAACATAACCACCGAGCATAAAAGACATGTGCCCCAAGCCGTTATAAGCGAAGCGTCGGTAAATCCGGCAATAAACAAGGAGAGAGTCAGCGACGTAAGTATTACGGTAAGTGACAGCACAAGGGTGATCTTTACGGGAAACTGCTCACAGGTATCTCTTTCAAGCAGCGAAAGATCGTTGATGCCGTTCGTTTCTGGAATGTTTGTGTTTGTTCGTTTGTTCGGCATATTCTCTCCTTTCCGTGAAGCGATCGGATAAAAGACAACACTTCACATAATAATACATTATAATATTATATCACATTCATTCCGATTTGTAAACACTATTTCGAAATTTTACTTCATTAATAAATTAATTTAAGCAAATTTTGAAAGAATAGCACAACAAAACGTTGGTTAATATATAAAAAACCGATCTTTTGAACAAAAAAGATAAAAATAATAAAAAATTTCAAAAAACTATTGCAAAAGTGAAAAAAATGTGATATAATCCATATAGTGTATAATGTAAGCTGGAGTGGGTTTGAGGATCCACTCTTAAATTTTGTCGAAAAAAGAACGGTAAAAGGAGAACTGCTTATGAAGGTCAATGGAAACAAGAACGTAGCCTCCACAGTCAAGCAACTGATCGATCCCGTAGCCGAGGCGCTTGGATATTGGATTTGGGACGTTGAGTTCGTTAAGGAAGGTGCGGATAAGTATCTCAGAATAACCATCGACAACGAGGAAGGCATCACCATTGAGGATTGTGAGAGATTTCACCGTGCTATCGATCCCGTTCTTGACGAAGCAGACCCTATAAGCGAATCCTACATCCTCGAAGTATCGTCTCCCGGTATAGAGCGCGAGCTTAAGACGCCTCAGCATATCGACGCGTGCGAGGGTTGGGACGTTGAGGTCAAACTGTACGCACCCAAAAACGGTGTCAAGGTCTTCCGCGGTGTGCTCTGCGGGTACGACACCGACGGGAACGTCGTGATCGAAGCGGGGGAGAGCAATATAGCGTTTAAGCCCGAAGAGATCGCCAAGATCGCAACCTATTTCGATTTTGAAAATTCCAAGTTTTAATTGTTAAAAATGTTTGAAAGGATATAATACACATGAACAAAGAGTTTTTTGCAGCGCTCAGACTGCTTGAGGCTGAAAAGGGTATTCCGCAGGAGTATATGATCGAAAAGATCGAGGCTGCTCTGGTTTCCGCATTCAAGAAGGAATACGGCAGCAATACCAACGTCAGAGTCAATATAGACCCCGTTAAGGAAGACGTAAAGGTCTATCAGCAGAAGGAGGTCGTTGAGGTCGTTGAGGATCCCTCGGTTCAGATCTCGCTTGCAGACGCTAAGGCAATAAGTAAGAGAAACGTTCTCGGCGGCACCGTTGAGTTTGAGGTCAAGACCAAGAACTTCCGCCGACTCAGCGCAGGCGCGGGAAAATCGGTACTTATTCAGGCGATCCGCGAGGGCGAGCACAGAGCTATGCAGGAGGCTTACGAATCAAAGCGCGAGGAGATCATTACCGCTACCGTACAGAAGATCGACTATGAGAGCGGAAACGTTCTTCTTGATACCGGCGCGGGCTATGCTACTCTACCTAAGAACGAGCAGATACCCGGCGAGTATTTCGAGGTTGGAGATAAGATCAAGGTCTTTGTTCAGGAAGTTAATAAGGAGCTTCGCGGCCCTATCGTAACTCTTTCCAGAGTTCATCCCGGATTTATCAGACGTATGTTTGAGCTTGAGATCCCCGAGATCACCGACGGCATCGTGGTTATAAAGGGCGTAGCGCGCGACGCGGGCTCGACCACCAAGGTGGCGGTCTATTCCAGAGACGAGAGCGTTGACGCAGTCGGTGCTTGTATCGGTACTCACGGAATGAGAATAGAGAGCATTCTCGATGAGCTTGGCGGTGAAAAGATCCAGCTTATAAAATACAGCGAGAACATAGAGGAGTACGTGGCTGCCGCCCTTTCTCCCGCAACCGTTATCTCCGCAGAAATGGAGAGCGAGAGAATGTGCCGTGTTACCGTTGCTCCCGATCAGCTCTCTCTTGCCATCGGCGGTAAGGGTCAGAACGTTCGTCTTGCAGTAAAGCTTACCGGCGTTAAGATCGATATCAATGCAGAGGGTCTTGAAAAGAACTCTCCCGTAATGTGATAATAATGGAAAACAATAATCAAAAGCCTCGTAAGATCCCGGTGCGTCAGTGCCTCGGATGCAACGAGCACAAGCCGAAGAAGGAAATGATAAGAGTCCTGAGGACCCCCGAGGGAGAGATAGTGCTCGACCTCGTAGGTAAAAAATCGGGCAGAGGCGCGTATGTGTGTCCTAAAAGCTCTTGCTTTTCCAAGGCGAGAAGATCCAAGAGAATAGAAAGCGTTCTTGAATGTAAGATTCCCGAGGAAATATACGACGAAATGGAGAAAAGCATTTCGGAGGCGGAGCTTTGAGATGAGCGACGGAAAGAATCTTCTCGGAATGATCGGTATCTGCCGAAGAGCGGGTAAGACCGTTATCGGCACCGATATGGTGTGCGAACATTTGAGAAAACATAGCTTCAAGAGAAAAAACGACGGCGACGAGACCGATATAATGGTTCTTGAAGCGGCGGATACGTCCGAAAACACGCACAAAAAAATAAGTGACAAATGCACGTTCTACAATGTAAAGCATATAAGGCTCGCCTTTGATTGCGCCGCCTTGGGCAAGGCGGTAGGGAAAAAAGCGGCAGCGGCAGTTTTAATATCAGACTCAAATTTTTGCCGTGCGATTTCAGAAAGGCTGAACGAGACCGATATGCACTAAACCGGAAAGGTATGGGTATAATTTATGGCAGTAAAACCTCAAATCAAAGCAAATCAGCTTGCAAAGGACTTAGGTATCAAGAGCAAAGAGATCGTGGACGTAATGGCGTCCAAGGGAATTGAACTTAAGGTTCAGAAATCTCTTGAGCCTCATGAATTTGACGTCCTTTTTGACGCATTGACGTCGGCTCACCAGATCGAGGGAATCGACGATTATATTGACGGAGTGACTTATATTCCCTCCAAGATCGAAAAGAAGGCTGAAGCCGTAGCGGAGGCTAAGCCCGAAGCGAAAGCGGAGGAGAAGTCTGCTTCCTCGGAAAAAGAAGAGCCTAAGACTGTCAAAAAGTCCGAAAAGAATGCGGAGAAGCCCGCTGAAAAGACCGCCGAAAAGTCCGCAGAACCCGAAAAGAAAGCTGCGGAGTCTGAAGCTACACCCAAGGAGCCTGTCGCTGCCAAGGCAGAGCCCGTAGCAAAGAAGGAAGAGAAAAAAGAGGAGAAGGTCGCAGAGGTTAAGCCCGAGCCCGCGGCACCCCAGATAAAGACTCAGCCCAAGGTTGACAGAGCCGAGGCTATTGCCAGAGCCGCTGCCATTGAAAAGGCTGCCCGTGAAAAGGCTATGCAGAGAGCTGCTCAGGAAAATAAAAGACCCGAGAGCAATAATAATAACAGACGTACCGACGAAAGAGCGCCCAGGCAGGACAGACCTCAAAGTGGCAATTTCGGCGGTGCGCAGAGACAGGACAGACCTCAAGGCACTCAGCAGAGCAATAACGATCGCTTCTCCAAAATGAGCGCGCCCAACTTCGACAGACAGGCGCCTCAGAAGAGAGACGACCGCAAGCCCCAGCAGAAGCCTCAGTTTAACAATAACAGAGGCGGTATGGGAATGGGTATGGACAAGGACGATTACGTTCCTTCCGCTCCCAGAGAGAAGTTCCAGCCTCAGGCAATAGTAAGAGCGCAGACCCCCAAGGGCGGCGACGGAACCAGCAAGAAGGGCGCGGCAAAGACCGTGGATATCCGTTCCTCCAGCGTTGACCTTTCCAAATACGACGAAAAGCTCGACACCTTCGTACATGAGGATGAAAGAGATCTTAGAAACGGAAATAACCAAAAGCTCAAGAAGCAGCAGAATCAGACCAGACAGGAAGGCGGCTTCCAGAAGGGTAAGGCGGGCAAGAAGGGCGGAAAGCCCGAGCAGAAGCAGCCCGTAACCATTATAAAGGGCCCCATCAAGGTTCAGATCCCCGAGGAGATAATGGTAAGCGATCTTGCGGCTATGCTTAAGGTTACCGTAGCAGAGGTTATCAAGAAGCTTATGCTTCTCGGTGCTATGGCAACCGCTAATCAGACCATCGATTTCGATACCGCGTCTCTCGTTGCCGTTGAGTGCGGAGCAGAGCCCGAAAAGGCAGTGGTCGTTACCATTGAAGAAAAGCTCTTTGATGAGACCGAGGATACCGAGGAGCAGCTTGAGGGCAGAGCGCCCGTAGTCTGCGTAATGGGTCACGTTGACCACGGTAAGACCTCGCTTCTCGACGCAATAAGACACACCAACGTCACCACCGGTGAGGCGGGCGGTATTACCCAGCATATCGGTGCGTACAGAGTTAAGATAAACGGTCAGGATATTACCTTCCTTGACACCCCCGGACACGAGGCGTTCACCGCTATGCGTGCCCGCGGTGCTCAGTCTACCGATATCGCGATCCTCGTCGTTGCGGCGGACGACGGTATCATGCCTCAGACCGTTGAGGCGATCAACCACGCGAAAGCCGCGGGCGTTGATATTATCGTAGCGATCAACAAGATGGATAAGCCCACCGCTAACCCCGATGCGGTCAAGCAGGAGCTTACCAAATACGATCTCGTTCCCGAGGAGTGGGGCGGTGACGTTATCTGCGTTCCCGTTTCGGCTCTTACGAGAATGGGTATCGAAGATCTTCTTGAAAACGTCCTTCTCGTTGCAGAGGTTAAGGAGCTTAAAGCTAATCCTAACCGCCGTGCGAAGGGTCTCGTTATCGAGGCGAAGCTTGATAAGGGTCGTGGACCCGTTGCCACCGTTCTCGTTCAGAACGGTACTCTCCACAACGGTGATATCGTTATCGCGGGAACTTCCGTCGGCCGTGTAAGAGCTATGACCGACCATAACGGCAAGCTCCTTAAGGTTGCGGGCCCCTCCGTTCCCGTTGAGATCATCGGTCTTGCCGAGGTTCCCACCGCGGGTGACGAGTTCGCGGCAGTCGAGGACGAGAGAATGGCGAGAGAGCTTGCCGATCAGAGAAGAGCAAAGGCAAAGGAAGAAGTCTTCAAGGCAAACGCGAGAGCTAACCTTAACGATCTCTTTGCACAGATCAGCGAGGGTGTTAAGGATCTTAACATTATCGTTAAGGCAGACGTCGTAGGCTCGGCTGAGGCTGTCAAGCAGTCTCTCGTTAAGCTTACCAACGAAGAAGTAAGAGTAAACGTTATTCATAACGCAGTCGGTGGAATTACCGAGAACGACGTAATGTTTGCTGCGGCGTCCAATGCGATCATCGTAGGCTTTAACGTTCGTCCCGACAAGGCGGCCATTGACAGCGCAGAAAGACAGAGCGTTGAAGTAAGGACCTACCGTGTCATTTATCAGTGCATCGAGGAGATCGAGGCGGCTATGAAGGGTATGCTCGCACCCAAGTTCCGCGAGAACCTTCTGGGTCACGCAGAGGTTCGTCAGACCATTCACGTTCCCGGTGTCGGCACTATCGCAGGCTCTTATATCCTTGACGGTAAAATCACGAGAAACGCGCAGATCCGCGTAGTCAGAGACGGTATCGTGATATTTGAAGATAAGATCTCCTCCCTTAAGAGATTTAAGGACGACGCCAAGGAAGTGGCACAGGGCTACGAGTGCGGCGTAGGACTTGAAAAGTTCAACGATATCAAGGAAGGCGACATCCTTGAAGCGTTTATTATGGAAGAGGTCAAGCCTGAGTAATAAGGGCATTTTGCAAAATCCCCGCTTGAATAATTTATAAATGCAGGGCGCCAAGATCCACGATGGGATCTTATGCCGATCCCCGATGAAAACGATAAACGTTTTTTCTCGGGATCGGTATTAAACGCCCTGCATTTGCATTTTTTCGGAATTGATAAGATATGAGGAGGTGAGAAGATGACTTTTGAAAAATCCTGCGGAGCGATTGTTTTTCGTAACGAAAGACGTGACGGAGAGCTACACAGATACGTGCTTATGATAAAGCACTCTTTGAACGGGCACCATTCATTCCCCAAGGGACACGTTGAGGCGGGAGAGACCGAGATCAAGACCGCTGAACGTGAGGTGATGGAAGAAACGTCGGTAAGGATACATATAAACGAGAAATTCCGTCAGCCGGTTTATTACAGACCGAAGGTTGGAGTGAAGAAAGAAGTCGTTTATTTTCTTGCCTTTACGAGACAGACCGAAATAAAGCCGCGTCCGGGAGAGATCGCGGAGGTGGATTGGATCCCGCTTGAGGATGCCGAGTCGCTTCTCGCTCACGAAAACGACAGACGCGTGCTTAATATGGCGGTTCAGTATATAAATGATAAAAACGGAACGAGGAGCTGATCCTGTCGTTCCGTTTTTTGTGAGAATTTTTAAAACTCTGATTCGTCGGGGATGCGCGGGGGCGTCGGGGATGCGGTGCCTCCGGCGGCAAGCTTTTTAGGCAAAAAGCTTGGCAAAAACCTTCAAGAAAAAAGAGAATGAAAACTACGTTTTGCAATAGAAAACGGTGGGGATTTGAGGCGAAGCTCATCTTCTATCGTGTTTCGAGTGTATTGCAAATTCTTTACAAATAAACGGTTTAAGTAATACTTGCAACACGATAGAAGATAAATTTAGATTAAATTCAAACAAATTTATACTTAACTAAAGGGGTTATTTGTTTCATTTTTCGGGAAGATTTTGAGGGGCTTGGGGAACTTTTGCAAAAGTTCCCCAAACGCGTCCATCCCGCGTCCCCGCGCGTCCACGTTAAACTTCAAATTAGCATATTATCCGACACAAAATATTGACTGCCGCGCAGAGTGCGATGCCCAACAGGGTGGGGATAGCGGCGGCTGCAAGCGCCCATTTTAAGCTTCCCGTTTCTTTTTTTATGGTTAGAAGGGTGGTGGCGCAGGGCCAATGAAAAAGTGAAAAAAGCATTGTGCAAAGAGCCGTGGTTGCAGTCCAGCCATTGGAAGTAAGAAGCTCTTTCAGTTCAAAGATGCTTGCTTCGCCGCCTGCCGTACCGTTACCTGCGTAAGCCATGATTATTATCGGAATCACTATTTCGTTGGCGGGAAGCGCCAGTATAAAGGAGATGAGGATAACTCCGTCCAAACCTATTATTCGGGCAATCGGATCGAGGGCAGAGGCTGCCGTACTCAAAAGAGTTTCGTCGCCAATCTTTAGGTTTGCCATAAGCCATAATATTATACCCGCGGGAATTGCGGTGACTACGGCTCTGCCCAGTACGAACAGGGTTCGGTCAAAGACCGAGCGTATTATGACCTTACCGAATTGCGGCGGACGGTATGGCGGAAGCTCCAGTGTAAAAGCCGACGGACTTCCTTTTAGAAAAGTGGACGATAAGATTTTTGAGATCAACAGAGTAGCCGCCACGCTGAGAACAATAAGCGCGGTGAGCATTACGGCAGAGGCAAGAGACGCGCCGAGCCCACCGCCGCTGCCAATGAAAAAAACGGTCAAAAGCGTTATAAGTAAGGGAAATCTTCCGTTGCATGGCACTAAACTGTTGGTCAGTATTGCGATCATTCTTTCGCGCGGAGAGTCGATTATTCTGCATCCCACCACACCTGCCGCATTACAACCGAATCCCATGCACATAGTCAAAGCCTGTTTGCCGCAGCTTTTGCACTTACAGAACGGTTTATCGAGGTTGAAAGCCACTCTCGGAAGATATCCGAAATCCTCGAGAAGAGTAAAAAGGGGGAAGAATATAGCCATGGGAGGCAGCATTACCGAAACTATCCGTGCAAGAGTGCAATACGCTCCGTCGATAAATAACCCTCGAACAAACTCGGGACAGCCTGCGTCTGATAAAAACCCGCTTAAAACCTTGCCGAGACCCAGCAAAAGCTTTGAAAGTATTTCCGACGGATAGTTAGCTCCCACGATAGTAAGCCAGAATATAAAAAGAAGAAAAAACAACATTATAGGGTATGCCGTTTTTTTGCCCGTGAAAAGGCGGTCGAGAAGTCTGTCGCGGCGGTCGCTTTTTTCTCGATCAACAAAATATGTGCCTTGGCAAAGACGCTCTGCCGAAACCACGTATTCTTCCGCAGGCTTTTCACACTTTTCGACAGCGAACGATTTGTTTTTGCTTGTCAACTTCAATAGAATTTGCTTGAGATCGTCAAGACCGTGTCTTTTTCTGGCTATTGCTCCTACCACCGGTATGCCGAGTCTTTCCTCCAAGACCGAGAGGTTTACGGTTATGCCCTTTCTGCGTGCTTCATCAAGGAGATTTATGCATATTATCGTAGGTTTTCCAAGGTCGCGTATCTGCATTGCGAGGATAAGGCTTCTTTCAAGACTTGTGGCGTCGCACACCACTAATATCGCGTCAACGTCATCGGAAACAAGGACCTCTTTTGCAATCTCCTCTTCGGGAGAGTGAGTAGAAAGAGAATACGTGCCGGGAACGTCGATCAATCTGAACTCACGCCCGTCAATGTAGCAGTATCCCTCCGCGGATCCTACCGTTTTTCCAGTCCAGTTTCCCGTGTGTTGGTGCATTCCCGTCAACGCGTTAAAAAGCGTACTCTTTCCAACGTTTGGGTTTCCCGCTACGGCTATGGTGGTTTTTTTGCCTTGGGAGTTTCCGCGATGAGGAAAGGCCTGTATTTTTGAGGCGGATTTACGTTTCTTCATCGGAGTGTGCCTCCTTTGATATTAAAACCTGAGCGCAGTCGCGGTTTCTGATTGCTATGACTGCTCCCCTTATCAGATAAGCTTTCATATCTTTGCCTGCGCTTTGATACAGGCATTTTACGGGAGTGCCTCCGATAAGTCCGACGTCGTACAGTCGGCGCTTTATGGGGCACGTTGGTAATATTTCGATCACAGCGGCGCATTCGCCCGAGTGAAGGTCGCAAAGTGTGTATGTTTCGGTCATATCGTATCTCCAAAAAAATAATTGGGAAATCCCCATTATCATTATATTGTGGGAGATGGCGACGGGTGCGGAATCGGGTCGAATTAAGCGAGTAAGCATTATTTCGCGTTTTTTGTTTATACCGATTGACAAAAATATCGATTTGGTATAAAATATAAGAAGTTTTACAGATTGATTTTGAGGTGGCTTAAATGGAAAGCTTAAAAAAAACGGCGGTAATATTCGATCTCGACGGAACTCTGCTCGATACGCTTGCGGATCTGACAAACGCGGTTAACTATATTTTGAAAAAATATCGGTTTCCCGAAATAAGTGCTTTAGACGTGAGAGCGTTTCTCGGAAACGGAGCGAGAGAGCTTATAAGACTTTCTTTGCCGAATGACGTCAGCACCGAAGAATTGGAAGCCTATCTTGAAGAGTATAAGTCATACTATGACGCTCACTCGCAAATCGAGACTAAGCCCTATGACGGCATACTTGAATTGCTTGAAAAATTGAAGAGATGCGGTATTAAGACTGCGGTAGTTTCAAATAAGCCCGACCGCGCAACGAATATTTTGTGCCGCGAGTATTTCGGAGAACTAATAGATTTCATCCTCGGGAACAGAGAGGACGTCAAAAAAAAGCCCGATGCCGAACCCGTAATGCTTGCTATGGAAAGGCTCGGATGTAATAGGGCGGTCTTCGTGGGCGATTCCGAGGTCGACGTTATGACGGCAAAAAATGCAGATACCCCTTGTATATGCGTTTCATGGGGATTTCGAGACCGCGATCTGCTTGAAAAATACGGAGCGGAGATATTTGCCTCAAATGCGGCGGAATTGGAATTTGAAATTTTTAACGTTTTGGGATCGGAGGTGCTTTGATGCTGCCAAAAGAGTTTAAAGACAGAATGACGAAGCTTCTCGGGGATGAAAGTGTGGCTCTTTTCTCTGAAATTGAGAACGGGGTGGCGGTTAAAAGCTTCAGAATCAACAATATTAAGCTTTCAGTGGAGGATTTTGAAAAAAAAGATCCTTCTATTCAAAGGTCACGCGCAAGATTCCCCGAAGGAGCGTATTATACCGAGGAAGAGCGCCCCGGAGTGCTCCCGTGCCATCACGCGGGAATGATATACGTGCAGGATCCTTCGGCAATGGCGACCGTCCACGCGATAAAAATTCCACAAGGAGCAAAAATACTTGATTCCTGCTCCGCACCGGGTGGAAAAACTACGCAGCTTGCGGCTTTTGCGGGTGAAAAAGGCGTTATAGTTGCAAACGAGTACGAGGCGAAGCGATGCAGAATATTGCAGAGTAACGTGGAGAGAATGGGGTGCAAAAACACCGTCGTGGTTAATCTTGACACAAAAATACTCGCGGAGACCTATCCCGAAAAGTTTGACGTCGTACTGTGTGACGCTCCTTGCTCCGGCGAAGGGATGTTCAGGAAGAATGAGCTTGCGGTGGAGGAATGGAGCCTTGAAAATGTAAAAATGTGCGCCAATAGGCAAAGAGAAATTCTCTCAAACGTGGCAAAATGCGTGAAAGGTGGAGGATTGCTCATATATTCGACCTGCACCTTCTCTCTCGAGGAGAATGAAATGAACGTGGCGTGGTTCCTTGACGAATTTAAAGACTTTGAGCTTGTTGACGCAGAGGACGGACTTAAGGCGGAAACTGCCGACGGCATCCTTTTGGATGGCTGTCCGTACGATATGAAAAAGACCCGTAGGTTTTATCCCCACGTTTCTAAAGGGGAGGGTCAATTCGTGGCGGTGCTCAAAAGATCGGGATGCGATCCTTGCACCAACGAGTCCGGCACGACAAAAAAAGACAAGAAGAAAAAATCGCCTCAAACAAAGGTTTCCCGTGAGGACTCGGAGCTTATTTCGGCAGCGGAAAGCTTTTTGAATGAAAATTTGAGATCGGGATTTGAAAACGGAGTAAAATATACGCTTACCGCTCTTAACGGCAGAGTATATCTGAAACCCGATATAGATCTGCCTCCCTACGGTGTGTTCGCGGCGGGAGTCTGCGTCGGTGAGATCGTCGGTAAGAGATTCGCTCCGCATCATCAGCTTTTTTCGGCGTTCGGTAAAGATTTTTTGCGCCGCGTTAATCTAACCGAGAAGTGCGGAGAAACCGAGGCTTATCTCAAAGGAAACGAGATAACGGTTGCCGATAAGCTTGAATACAGCGGCAAAGCCGACGGTTTCACGGCGGTATTGATAAACGGTTGCCCCGTGGGCGGTGGGAAGATAAGCGGAGGCGTCTGCAAGAATCATTATCCCAAGGGGTTAAGAAATCAGCAGTGAAAAAAGAAGAAGGAGAAGCGCACCATTTAGCTTCTCCTTTTGTTTTATTTTACGGAAGAATAGGGATAAACGTACCCCGACACCGACGTGAGGGGATAGACGGTTGAGAAGCAGTCTACGACGGTTCCGGGGTTTATAACGCACAGAGCGCCTACTTTTGCTCCGTCGCATATGACCGCTCCAAGCTTGCCTTTGTCGGTCAGGTATATTCCTTCGGGCATCTCTACCGTTACGTTGGTGCCGTCAAGACGGGTATCAGCGCAAACTGATCCGGCTGCCATTACCGATTGGTAACCGAGGATAGAGGAGTAGAGAGCGTTATGGCCGCAGAGCTTTGAACGGTCAAACATAATACTGCCCTTGACCGTTGAAAGCTCACCTACGGTGGCAAAGGCTCCGATCACCGAGCCTTGAACGTGGGTGTGGTGGCAGAGTCTGGCGCCTCCGCAGATTATGGCGGGGGCTTCGATCTTTGCGCTGGGGGACAGGTAGGCAGATACGTGTACCCACACGTTTTCGGATATTTCGTCGTATTCGTCGTAGGGAAGCCTGCAACCGTTTTTGTTAATATAGGCGGAAATATTCGGAATGGCATCCCACGGCATTTGTGGAGACGTAAAAATGTCTCTGGAGACGGTTCTCGTAAGGTCTAAGATTGGCCTTGTTTTAAGTTCTTTGGCGTTGCTTTTTTTCTTTTCTCTCATTACGGCACCTCGTTTTTGCTTGTTTTCCGTATAATTATTGCCAACCGATAACATCATAATCAAGAATATATAATGTTTTAATGTAACATTGGGTATTGACAAAAGAATTATTATTATGTTATAATACTTACAGAGAAGTTGTTTTATTCTTACGGAGGTATGATATGAAGAATAAAAATTTGATCGTCGTGATCTCGTCAGTCTTGGTAATTGCCGTTATTGTGTCAGCAATCGGCGTTGCCCTGTATGCGGGTATAGTTGCTTTGGTTCCCGAAGACAACGGTTCGGAAACCGAAGCGGGAATTGCAGAAGGAACAAACGGTTCAGGTGAGCCGGGAAATCTTGCAAACGGCAATACCACTACAGGAAGCACTAACGCAAGCGGAAACAACGGCGGTAATTCGAACGAGAATGCAGGCGGTAGTAACGGTTCGGAGCAGAACGTGACTACTCAACCGCTAAGAGACGAGGCTGAGTTCAGCGACACCGAAATAGAGGGAATAGAGATACCCGAATAAGCGGTCGCAGCTTACCGATCCTTTTGCGGTCAAGTTTGTTGAAGGCAAGTTTTAATTGCCGGAAAAGGCTGTCAAATTTAAATGTGTACTTAAGGATGAATTTATGAAAAATAAGTTTTTGATTATTTCGATCGTTATAACGATGGCACTCGTTTTGAGCATGACGTGCGGTTGCGCAAATGAAGATAACGGTGATGATACGTTGGGTTCTTCCGAAAGCACGATCGGAGAGGCAACCGAAGGCACCACTGCTCCGATAGGCGGCGAAACTACCACGGGCGCTGAGGGCAATCAGTCAAGCACTCCCGAGGGCGGCGAGTCCAACACTCCCGAGAGCAGCGACACCAATGCTCCCGAGAGCAGCGACACCAACGCTCCCGCAGAGAGCGACACCAATGCTCCCGAGAGCAGCGACACCAACGCTCCCGAAAGCAGCGGAACCAATGTGCCCGTTGAGAGTGATACCAACGCTCCCGAGAGCAGCGACACCAACGCTCCCGAGGAGAGTGGCCCCATCGCTACAGCAAACAGCGAACCGACCGACGCTCCCGAAGGCGGAGACGACACCGACCCCGAGAGTGATGAAACCACCGTGCCGGAAGAAACAACGGATCCCGAAGGCGGAGACGACACCGACCCCGAGGGTGATGAAACCACCGTGCCGGAAGAAACAACGG
>JAZMZI010000010.1:0-14566 GCA_045585895.1 Eubacteriales bacterium | reverse complement strand
GTATTATCTTTTATATCAACATATTCGATTTTGTACCACTCGGTGGTAAGGTTTTCTGCGATTACCTTAATACCTTTAATATTTCCAATATTATCTTGTACATTTCCTATAGTACTACTCTGCATAGAGGGGAGGTCGCGTATGTTGAGGTTTTGACCATCCTTAAGATCAACCGTTTTATTGCATGCAGTGAAGCCTGCGTCGATCTCGGCAGGGTTAATGTCTGTAAGAAGCTTGGATGCAATATAGAAGGTCTCACCGTTATGCGTTACCTTACTCCAGTAATTTGCCTCGTCGGTGCTGATGCCGGTTCTGGTAAGCTGGGTGCCTTTAGCGATGCTTCCCTTGTCCTCATACGTTGCGGTACGGAGAGTTGCAGCACTTGCGCTTACGTATACGGTTTCATTGCGGTCAGCGTAAGAATATTCGCCGGGGTCGCCTACTTCTTGATTGGAACCGTTACCGTTTTCGGTGCCATTGGTCTCGTCGCCGGTTTCGCTTTCGGTAAGCTCTACTTCGTTGTTGTTATTGCCTTCGTTTTCGTCTTTGTTGCACGATGCAAGCACGGCAACGAAGCTCAGTGATGCTACAAGAGCAATAGCGGTAAGAATAGTAATAATTCTCTTGTTCATTTCTTTGGTCCTCCTGTTTTTTGGATCTTTTTTGTTTAGATATATATTTACTAATACATTATATCATACTAAAAAATCCTTGTCAACAACTAAATGATTATTTTTGAAAAAAATTTATTATTATTTTTGCTCGTCGAGAAGCTGAAAAAAGATATTTTTGCAGGGTTTTTTTGAAGAATTTTACCTGATTATTGACAAAAAGCCGTACTTTGTGGTAAAATATCGTTATATAAAAAGATTGTGGAGCTTTGTATGAAGAAATTACTCTGTATCGACGGTAACAGTATCCTGAACCGTCAGTTTTACGGCATTCGCCCTCTGTCTACGCCCGACGGCTTTCCCACCAACGCGCTTTTCGGTCTGGTCAACGTCCTTTCAAAGCAGCTTGAGGTTGTAAAACCCGATTTTGTTGCGGTGGCATTTGATTTGAAAGCGCCTACGTTCCGGCATAGGATGTACGCCGAATACAAGGCGGGCAGAAAGCCTATGCCCGAAGAACTTGCCCGACAGCTTCCCGTGGCGAAGGAGGTCTGCCGCGCTATGGGACTTTCCGTTTTGGAGCTTGAAGGCTTTGAGGCGGACGATATCCTCGGCACGCTTTCGGCTATGGCGGAGAGTGACGGCGAATGTGAGGCGTACGTTCTCACGGGTGACCGCGATTCGCTCCAGCTTATCAGCGACAAGACCACCGTGCTTCTCGCTACCAATACCGATACCGTGACTATGGACGCGGCGGCATTCTTTGAGAAATACGGCGTCCGGTCAACTCAATTCGTTGACGTAAAGGCTCTTATGGGCGACAGCTCCGATAACATACCCGGTGTTCCGGGCGTGGGAGAGAAGACAGCGTTTAAGCTGATAGCGGAAGAAGGCAGTCTCGATAAGATATACGAAAACCTCGACTCGATAAAGCTTACGCCGTCCGTCAGAACCAAGATGGAGAACGGACGCGATAGCGCGTTTATGTCAAGAGAGCTTGCCACTATTAAGCGCGACGTGCCTCTTGGGATCACCCTTGAGGATATTGCGCACAAAGGGCTTGCTCGAGGTGAGCTTCGCGCGCTGTTGCTTAAATATAACCTTCTGTCGGCTCTCAAAAGACTGGGACTTGACAAGGAGGAGAGCGCAGAAACGGTTTCAAACGAAGAAGTCTCCGCACCCACTGCAGAAAAGACCGAAATAGAGTCGCTCTGTGTCGAGGGCTTAAAGACTCTTGAAGGTGAATTTTACGCTGTGTCGATTTCAGGTGAAAAAGCCTTTGTTTCTGACGGAGAAAAGCTCTTTGAATGTGAGCCTTGCCCCGCCTTAGGTGAATTCTTAAAGAGCAAAAAAATGATTTGCTACGATTGCAAGACTATCTACAAATCCTTTGAAGATAAAGAAATATTTTGGCGCGATTGCTATTTTGACGTAATGCTTGGCGCCTACGTTGACGATTCTTCGAGAAGCGGTTATCCTATGGAATCGTTGGTCGGTTCGTATCTCGGCGAAGCGTACGACGAGACCGTTCCCGACGCATTCTATGCCGCGAAAATGTGGCGAAAAATTGAAGAAAGACTTTCGGACAGCGGTCAGTTAAAGCTTCTTTACGACGTAGAGATGCCTCTTGCGGCGGTGCTCTGCGATATGGAGAACGAGGGCTTTAAGATCGACCGTGAGGGTATCGCTCGCTACGGCGAGGAGCTTGACGACGAGGCGCACGCGCTTGAATTCAGAATATTTATGGCGGCGGGAGGCGAGTTTAATATTAACTCTCCCAAACAGCTTGGAGAAGTGCTCTTTGAACGCCTTATGCTCCCTTCGGGCAAAAAGACCAAGACGGGCTATTCAACAAATGCCGAGGTGCTTGAAAAACTGCGCCGTTACCACCCGATAATCGACGATATCCTTGAATACAGGCAGGTCACCAAACTGAAAAGCACCTACGTTGAGGGACTTCTCAAAGCCGCGGACGGGAACGGAAGATGTCACACCACCTTCAAGCAGACGGGAACTGCGACGGGCAGGCTTTCCTCCGTCAATCCCAATCTCCAGAATATTCCTATACGCACCGAGGCGGGAAGAAGGTTCCGTGAGTTTTTCATCCCCAAGGACGAAAGCCGAGTGCTTATAGACGCCGACTATTCACAGATCGAGCTTCGCGTGCTCGCCCACGTTTCGGGCGACGATAATATGATCGACGCATTTATGTCGGGCGAGGATATACACACCGCGACCTCTTGCCGCGTCTTTGGCGTTACTCCCGATGAGGTGACTGTCGAGATGCGAAAGAGAGCGAAGGCGGTAAACTTCGGGATCCTTTACGGAATGGGAGAATTTTCGCTTGCCGAGGATCTTAAGATCTCTCGCGCACAGGCGAAGGAATATATTGAAAGCTATCTTTCAAGCTATCCTGCGATCGACAAATATCTTCACGACGTGGCGAAGGACGCAAGAGCCGATGGCTACGTTACCACGATGTTCGGTCGCCGCCGCTATATCCCCGAGCTTGCCGCGTCAAACAAGAATATGCAGGCGTTCGGCGAGAGAGTTGCGAGAAACAGCCCCATTCAGGGAAGCTCTGCCGATATAATCAAAATTGCTATGATAAACGTGGCGAAAAAACTCCGTGAGAGCGGTCTTGACGCGCGGCTTATCCTTCAAGTTCACGACGAACTTTTGCTTGAGTGCAACGAATCCTGTGCCGACGAGGCGCTTGACCTTCTTAAGAGAGAAATGGAGAACGCCGTATCTCTGAGCGTTCCTCTCAAGGTAGAGGCAAATATCGGCGAAAATTGGCTTGAATGTCATTAATACCTTACCTTATAGACTCCGTTGCGTCCTATTGCTTTGCGCAACGGAGTTTTTTGACGGATATAAATGAATATTCAAATGGGTCATATATGTAATCCATATGAAACACATATGAATGTCAAGTGTATTGACAAAATGCACAAAAAGCGATGGCTTAAGTTGTTAAATTCGTAGATTTTTAATCTTGTTTTAATTTTTTCGTTGTGATATACTTTTATGTGGTAAAATAAAGACGAAAAATGTCAAAGGAAGGGAAAAAATGAAAACTGTAAAGAAGTATCTTAATCGCTACTTTATAGACGCTATGAGTGCTATGGCGTTGGGACTTTTCGCATCTTTGCTTATAAGCACTATTTTTTCAACTGCAGGAAAGTATATTCCCGTTGATTGGATCGCAAACGTTTTCAATACTATTGCCACGTATGCAAAGGCGGCAACGGGAATGGCTATAGGTGTTGCGATCGCGCATAAATTGGGTGCACATCCTTTGGTGATGTTTTCTGCGGCAACGGTAGGTGCGCTCTCAAATGCGATGGGTGCAATTATTAACGGTGGCGCTATAGCCGCTTGGGGCGTAACGGAGAAAACCGTTGAAGGTACGTTTTATACCGCAGGACCCGCAGGCGCGTTCTTTGCAGTAATAATCGCGACTGAAATAGGTATGCTTGTTTCTAAAAAGACAAAGGTCGATATTCTCGTCACTCCCGTAGTCACTCTCATAGTAGGATTTGCGGCAAGCTTTGCTCTTTGCCCTATAGTTTCTTACGTAATGTATTACCTCGGTATGTTTATTGCTTGGGCTACCACGATTCAACCTCTGCTTATGGGTATAATCGTTTCGGTAGTAGTAGGAATTATTCTTACTCTCCCCATTTCCTCTGCGGCTATATGTGCCAGCATATTTTCAGCGTCAGCCCTTGAAGTGGCATTGGCAGAAGGTACGGCAGAAGGATTTCTTCTTGCGGGCGGTGCGGCTGTTGCAGGCTGTTGTGCACAGATGGTTGGCTTCGCTGTATCCAGTTTCCGCGAAAATAAGTGGGGCGGTATCGTTTCACAAGGACTGGGAACCTCGATGCTCCAGATGGGTAATATCTACAAAAATCCGCTTATCTGGATCCCTCCCACACTTGCGGCGGCAATAACGGGACCTCTCTCCACCATGGTGTTCAAACTTAAATGCTCGGGTGTTGCGGCAGGAATGGGAACCTGCGGTCTTGTCGGCCCTATCGGCGTTATCGATGGCACGGAATGGTCGCCTATGATGTGGGTCGGACTCGTCCTTATCTGCATAGTCCTTCCCGCCATTCTCTCGCTTCTGTTCAGCGAGATCATGAGAAAGCTCGGCTGGATCAAGAAGGACGATATGCTTCTTTCGGAATAATATTTTTTCAAAAAAACAAGCTTCAGCGCTTGTTTTTTTGTTTTTAATGTGATATAGTATAAGATAAGATAATTCAAAGGAGAGTTCTTTATGAATATTTTGCTTCGATCAAGACCTCAAAATATGACAACCGAAATACAGAAGGCTTTAGACGATTGTTTTCTCGCCGGCGGCGGCAGGGTTATACTTGAAAAAGGAATTTATTTAACGGGAGGTCTCCGTCTGCGCTCAAACTGTACGCTTTATCTCAAAAACGGAGCGATACTTAAGGGGACGCGCAATATGGATGATTATAATATCCTTGAAAATGAACGCCTTGAGCCTGTAAACGAGGATTATAAAACCGACGTTCTCTGGACACCCGCAGGGAACAGAAAGACCAATCACCACATAGTTAAGGCGGCAAGCTCTTGGAATAACGCCCTTATCCGCATACTTGACGCGCAGAACGTGGCGATAATCGGTGAAGACGGGGCGGAGATAGACGGCTCCGACCCTTACGATCCTCAAGGTGAAGAATATTACAGAGGTCCTCACGGTATCGCCTATCATCATTCAAAAAATCTGCGTTTTGAGGGCTATACGATCAAAAACACGGGCAACTGGGCGCATATCGGTTACAGATCGCAGAATATTATCTACAAGAATATTGAAGTGTTGGGCGGTCACGACGGAATACATAATTCTTCTTGCGATGATTTTACTATTGAAGATTGCGGATTCTATACGGGGGACGATTGTATAGCGGGGTTCGATAATTACAACGTGACCGTGAAAAATTGCGTTTTGAACTCGGCATGTAGCGGTATGCGTTTCGGCGGTGCGGATATTCTCGTTGAAAACTGTCACTTCTACGGTCCTGCAAAATACTTTTTCCGTGGAAGCCTCTCTCTTGAAGATAAAAAAGATGGCAACCCCTGTCCGAAGGCAGGGCGTACAAATATGCTTGCGCTTTTTACCTATTATTCGGATTTTACGCTCGACGTCAGAAGAATGCCCGGCAATATCGTGATAAGAAATTGCACGGTTGAGAATTGCGACAGGTTTTTGCACTTTGATTTCACGGGTACTCACGTCTGGCAGAAAAATAAGCCTTTGACTTCAATAAGCTTTGAAAATATCAATGCCAAGGGGATCGGAATGGCGTTTAATGCGTACGGAGACAGAGAAAATCCGCTTACCCTTAGGCTTAATAATTGCAATATCTCATTCAAAGAAAGCGTTGACTCTGCTATAAGGGGAGGAAATTTTGCGCTTATTGAGGCAAAGAATTCTCATTTTGAAAACGTCGACGGAGCTCTCGTTAAGTGCTACGGTCGGTCGGGCGAGATATTGACGGACGCCGTTTCGGGAGTTGACCGAATAGTTGACGTTACGGACGAGCCTTTTTACAGTAGATCAATATAACGAAAGGGGCTAGCTCAGTTAGATGCAGAAGACGTGTTTTGGTTCTCGTAGGCGTACGGGGGTACTCCGGAGAGCCAAAACGCGTCTCGGAAGCCACACAAAAAGAGAAAATCCACCGATTTGTCGGCGGATTTCGACATTTAAAAAAGTAAAAACTTTATTTTTTAGTTGAATTTTGTCTTTTCTTTTAAAAGTGGCTTTTGTTCTGCACTAAATTAGACGGCCTCTTTATATAATCAAATTTTCATTGACATCTCTTTATAAATATGTTAAAATTATAATAGATAAATTTGTGCAGAAGGAGAATTATTATGAACTCCAATGAAATAATGAAAATGCTTGAGGGCAGACGTACTTACCGCCGTTTTGACGAGAGTAAGCAGATACCCGATGAGGTGATTGCCGATATGAAGAAGGCGGCTCAGCTCTCATCCAGCGCCATGAACCGTCAGCCTTTGCACTATATCTATATCCGAACTCCCAATACGGTAAACGCGGTGTTTGACATCACGAGCTGGGGCGGCGCGCTTCCAAACGGAGAGGGTAGGCCTAAGGTTGGCGAGAGACCGACTCTTTTCGTAGTTCTTCTTACCGAAAAAGCCCTGCAGACCAAATTTACTGCATTTGACGAGGGACTTGCCGCAAGTAATCTTACCTTGTCCGCATATGCTCACGGAGTCGGCTCTTGTATTCTCGGAAGCGTAAAGTCGGATAAGCTTCGCGAGATGCTTAAGATAGACGATAGCTTTGATATAAGCTGCGTTATCGGTTTGGGTTATCCTGTCCACGAAAGTCGTATCGCAGAGGTATCGGAGGGAGAACCGATTTCGTATTATTTGGATGAAAACCGCGATTTCGTCGTTCCCAAAAAGCGCGTATCGGATACCACCAAAGAGATATAAAATAAAAGGGAAAGGCAATCTGATATGAAAAACGGTAAAGTAGTATTTATAGCGACTGCTTTGGCGGCGGTGCTTGTCTCTGCCGTCCTGATAACCTTTGCCATCGATATGAAATCACAAGCTCCCACGGAGGATGTCGTTCGCGGAGACGTTAACGGAGACGGAGCTGCGGATACGGTGGATCTTATATTGCTTCGCCAATATTTTGCAAATTATGATTATACTAATCAAAACTCAACAGTTGAGATTTGTGAGGGTGCAGATGCCAACCTCGACGGGGCAATAAACACTTCGGATATTATAGCTATTAGGCTGTATCTCGTTAACGGTGAGTGGACGAACCGCGTCCAAATAAGTGAAAATGGCGGTGTGGCAAGCGTTACGGTCAACGATGATTTCCAATATACCGCTACGGGATATAAATCGGTTGAAAATGGTAACTTTGTATTTGACACGGGACTCGAGATATCCTTTGAGGACGGTCTTTTTGCCGAGGATTTCAACAGAATTTATTTTGATTATAACGTAACGGAGCCAATACAGGTGTTCGTTACTTATACGCTTGACGGAGAAGAAAAGACCGATTATTTCTTCCTTCAACCCACGAAAAACTCGTTCCGAGGTCTTATCGAAGGCTATCTTGCCGACAAAAAGGGCGCGGAGCTTAAAAAGCTGACGGTTGACACCTGCGAGGAGGTCGAGGCAAGCTTTATTCTTAACGACCTTTATACCGAGGTTATTCCGCTTTACGAGGACGACCTTTGCGTTGAAAACGAAAGATATAAAATAGGATGCCGTCTCTCTTGGGGAGGTGCTATGACCTATTTTGAGGATAAGCTTGACGGCGACGATGCTCTCGGTAACCTTGTCAACATCCACGATACGGGAAGACTTATCCAGCAGTCTTTCTACGGAACTTCTACCAATGATGAGGGGTATGTATCCGTGCCCAACGGTGGCGAAGGTGCTACTCTTTGGCCTTATAATCCCGTTCAGGGCGGCGACAGAAAGAATAACGGCTCGGATCGTCTCATCGACGTTGAATATGACGAGGAAAAGGATTACATTTACATCGTTTCCCAAGCTCTTGACTGGGCTTACGTTAAGGGGGAAACCTATGAAACCGAGTATCAAGGTCTCACTTATACCTATTATGAGAATACCTATTCCATAATAGAGGGTGACGAAGAGGATACGGCGGACGATTACGTTCTCGTTGATAACGTAGCCACCGATTTTTCGGGATGGACGCACGTAGCGGGCGGACAGGAGATCCCCGCAGTTTACCTCGTCAGCTTCTTTGATAATTTTTCGTATTATAACGGTGTAAAGCCTTGGACAGGCGATCTTGATGGCGTTCAGTACGAGTCGCAGCTTGTTGGATGGGAAAATGCAGGTAACTTTCCGCTTTATAGAGGAAATACCGAAACCTGGTCGATATGGATCAATTCCGATGCTGATTTCGGTTTCGGTACTTATTGCCCCAATATTCAGAAGCATATCGCTATAAGACACAAATATGACGGAAGTAAGGATCCCATGGCGAACTCCACCAGCTATGTGGCTCCGTCCTGTTCCATAGTAATGCAATCCTATAAGCCTATCGAATACAGTTATATCCTCGCAACGGGATCTCCTGAGGATATAAGAGAGATATTTACGGAAAACAAGGATTTTACCGATAACGCGTCTCTTTCGGAGGATCGCTACGATCAGCTTGTTTATCCCGAGAGATTTGATATGATGGATATGGATTTCACGGTAGAAGACAGCGTAAATATATTCTACGCGCCCAAGCATTTGGATATAAGCTACGACCAAGGAGAGGAAGCGTTAAAGATTTATGTGGAAAACGGCAGAGACCCCTATGCTTCGCTGAATTTTGACCTCAATGCCCAAGACGTTATAAATTCCGATGATTTCAATACCATCGAGATAGAATATATGCTTCCCGTTACCAATTCCAAACCCAGTAGCACTTTAGTGCTCTTTATGTGCGCGGGCGACGTTGGAGATTATAAAGATAATTATACGGTCAGTGGTACCGTGATCCGAGACGGAAAGTATCATACGTTGTCTTTGAGAGTGCCCAAGAGTAAATGCCAAGGTGATCTTCACAAATTCAGATTTGACCCCTTCCCAATCGCGGAAGCGGGAGATATTATGTACGTTAAGCGAATTTCCTTAACGAAGGTTGATTATCCCTCGATGAGCGTTGAAAACGATCTGTCCATGAAGGGAAGCGAGTATATATTCTCTTCGTTGGCACTTACGGAGGCAGCGTTTGATGAATCCGAAAGCGCGGTAAAGCTTACTACCCTCGGAGAGAATGCCGATGTCAGCTTCACTCTCAATATGTCCGAGCTGAACCTTAACGCAATGGAATACGTGACCTTCCAAATTGAATATATGATGCCCGCTTCCAACTCAAAGAGCGAGTATGTCTGCACGTTGTATTATGATATGGTTGACAATAAAGGCTTTGCGGAAGGGCAGAAAGCATGTTACGATAAGCTGATAGCCGACGGTGAATATCATACGCTTACGATAAATATGAGCAGTAAAGAGCTTTGGAAGGGAATCATCAATAATCTCAGATTTGATTATTCTCAGGGAAATTGCGCTAAAGGAGACGTAATATATATTAAGAGTGTTTCTCTCGGCGCTGTTTCGGGATTTGACGTGGATCTGTCTCAAAATGAAAACGGCGAGTATTTCTCGTCTGCAAAATATACCGAGGTTTATTTTGATGAAAGCGAGGATGCACTCCGCTTTGAAGTCTCGGGCGGAAACGACGTTAACGTGACACTTGACCTGAGTGATTATTCGCTGAGCACGGATGAATATACCTACCTTTTCATCAGATATATGATCCCCTATTCCAATTCTCAAAGCAAATATGCCCCCGCAGTCTATTTTACTACCGATGAATCGGGTTCTTACAGTGAAGATAAGGCTATCTACGGCGACCGAATGGCGGTTGACGGAAATTATCATACTCTTATTATCGATATGACTCAAAAGGGTACTTGGACGGGAAACATCGCAAAGATAAGATTTGATTATTTTCAAAGCGATTGTAGTGACGGCGACGTGATCTATATTAAGTCAATGTCGTTTAAATAAGAATTTATTTGAGGCGTTTCATTTGAAATGCCTCATTTTTTAATTAAAATGTTAAATTTTTAAAAAACTATTGAAAAAGAGAAGTAAATCTGTTATAATATTTAGAGCCTTGAAAGGGCATAATAAAAAAGCAGTCGTGTGCTGTGAAATAAGGCCATACCAGCCGGGGATTTAGCGGAGCCCTGTACCTGAAATCCGCTACAGCAGGGGTGGATCCCGCATTTGAGGGCGGATTCTTTGCGAATGAGTCCTATCCTCTGTGTTGATAGGCGGGTCTTGCGCAATTGGGAGCTGTGAACCATGTCAGACGGGGGACCGAGCAGCATTAAGCGGTCAACTCAATGTGCCGCGAGGGTGCCTGCCTTGAGCAGAGGGTATGAAGATCGCGTGGAGTTGAAGCTCGACTTTGCGGTGTATGGCCTTGTTTCACGCACATAACTGCTTTTTTAAGCGGTTATGGCGATAAACATATTTGCGTGCCGCGCAACGTCATTGGGCGAAGCCTACATCAACATTATTTGCCGCTTTCGGCAACAATATTTAAGGAGGTAATTATGCATCAGGCACTATATAGAAAATGGCGTCCCCGTAGCTTTGACGAGGTCTACGGTCAAGAGCATATAACCTCTATTCTCAAATACGAGGTCGCCAATAACAGCTTTTCACACGCATACCTTTTCTGCGGTTCCAGAGGAACGGGAAAGACCTCTTGCGCGAAGATATTGGCTAAGGCGGTCAACTGTCTCGAGCCTGTAGATGGCAGTCCTTGCGGTAAGTGTGAGGCATGCCGTGCTATCGATACGGGTGCTACTACCGACGTGCTCGAAATGGACGCCGCATCCAATAACGGTGTCGACGATATCCGTGACATACGCGATGAAGTAGTATACTCACCCTCAAATCTGAAATACAGGGTTTACATTATAGACGAGGTTCATATGCTTTCTGCAAGCGCTTTTAACGCGCTTTTGAAAACTCTTGAAGAGCCTCCCGAACACGTGGTGTTCATTCTTGCTACTACCGAGCTTCACAAGCTTCCCGCGACTATCATTTCCCGCTGTCAGAGATTTGATTTTCGTCGCATTTCCACGACTGTTTTGAAAGATCACCTGCTTCGTGTTGCCAAGTCAGAGGGTATAGAGCTTGACGAGTCTGCCGCGCTGATACTTGCAAAGCAGGCGCAGGGCGGTATGAGAGACGCTATAAGTTTGCTTGATCTTTGCGCGGGAAGCCGTGTGAGGATAGACGACGAGTTGGTTAACAATACCGTCGGAAAAATGGGCAGAGAGAACGTGCTCTCCGTTGTAAGAGCGGTTGCGGAGCGAGACTATGAAACGATATTTGCGGCAGTGGATGAAATCGTTCAATCGTCAAGGGATATAACTGTTTTTTGGCAGGATCTCATTTCCGTATACAGAGATCTGCTTATAGTCAAAAGCTCGAAGAATGCCGCAAAGTATCTTGATCTCACCGATAGCGAAACCCGCGCGCTGATAGATATTGCATCGGCGTTTACCGTTGAAAGGCTGTCTTATCACTGCTCAATGCTTCAGGATTCCTTGTTCGCTATGCAAAAGGCGAATACCGTTCGCCGAATTACCGCGGAGCTGACACTCGTTCGTATGTGCGACGAGCGTCTGAACAATTCTCCCGAGGCTATCCTTACAAGAATAGCCGATATAGAAAGCAATCTTGCAACGGGAAACTTTACTTCGCCGACACTCGGTAACGAAGAATCCAATCCTTTGGCGGTTGAAACGAAAAAAAGCGAGGCGGTTGCGGACAAGCCGTGCAAGCCTTCTCGCAGAGCGGCGTATTCCGACGATGATGACGACGATATGTTCCGCGGAGATTCGCCAGACGCGAGTTTTGCCGCTGATAAGACTTCGGGTATCAAAAATGTCCGTCAAACGCCCGTAAATATTCCTCAAAAGTCTGCGGCAGAGCCTAAAAGCGGAAATGTTCGCGTTTTGAAGCCGTTCAAGAGCCGTGCAGAGGTCGCCGACAGAATGGATAGCGCAAACAGTATGATTTCGGCGTTCTTACAGTGCGCTAAATGGTATACCGACGAGAACGGAAAGCTTATTCTTAAGTTTGACAACGAATTTTCGATGATGAATGCGAAAAATTTTGACGGCGAAAACTTTTTCCTGCGTTTTGTCTCTCAGGTCACGGGCAAGAGATACTCAAAGGAGGATATATCCTTTGAAAGCGAAGACGGTAAAAAGAGCGACAGTGTAATCGATAAAATACTTGAAGCCGCTGAAAGCGACTGACAAAAATATAAAAAATATTGAGAAATAAGGAGATATACTTATGAGAGCAAACATACCGAAGGGAATGGGCGGCGGCCCCCAGAATATGCAGGCGATGATCCGTCAGGCACAGAAGATGCAGGAGGATATGGCGGCACTTCAAGAGGATCTTGATGCGAGAGAGTACTCCGTTAAGGCAGGCGGCGGAATGGTTGAGGTCAAGATCAACGGTAAAAAAGAGGTTCTTAATATAGAGATCCAGCCCGAGATAGTCGATCCCGACGATATTGAGACGCTTTCCGATATCCTCGTAGCGGCTGTAAACGAGGCTATTAAGCGCGTTGAGACTACCAATGCGGCGGAAATGGAAAGAATCACAAAGGGTATGAATATGCCCGGACTCTTCTGATATGGCAGAATATATCGAGTCTTTGCAAAGGCTTGCCGAAATGTTCGGCAAACTTCAGGGCGTGGGCAGAAAGAATGCTATGAAAATGGCTTATTCCGTGCTTGAAATGACAGAGGAAGAGGCAGGAGAATTTGCTTCAGCGATCGTTGACGCTAAAGAGAAGATACACCTGTGCCCCGTCTGCCAGAATATTACCGACCGTGAGATATGCCCTGTCTGCGCCGACCCGCAGAGGGATCGCACCACCGTGTGCGTTGTATCCGATCCGAGAGTGGTAATGTCAATGGAGAAGGTCAGAGAATTCAAGGGGCTTTATCACGTGCTTCATGGCGTTATATCCCCGATGAACGGTGTAACTCCCGAAAAGCTGAAGATAAAAGAGCTTCTTTCCCGACTTGGCGAGGGAGAGATAGAGGAGGTCATAGTTGCGACCAATCCCACGGTTGAGGGCGAGGCTACGGCTATGTATCTTTCCCGACTTCTTAAACCCATGGGCATAAAAGTGACGAGACTTGCCTATGGTGTGCCCGTAGGAAGCGATCTTGAATACGCAGACGAGATCACGCTTTTCAGAGCTATAGAAGGAAGACGGGATTTTTAATAAATAAATTGTTGACTTTCGCTTTTGCGAAAGTCTCAATTTGTATAACGAGGATGTAGAATGATTTACGAGAATAAAAATTATGATGAGGAGCGCGCGCTCTACGACATCGAGGCTTTGACGGTGAGAAACTGTACCTTTGCGGGCCCTGCCGACGGCGAAAGTGCCTTGAAGGAGTGCAGAAATATCAATGTGGAGAGCTGTCTCTTTGAGCTACGGTATCCCTTTTGGCACGTAAGCGGTGCTGAGATATGTAACGTTACTATGACCGAGACCTGCCGCGCCGCGCTTTGGTACGACGAGGATATCGGAATTGAAGAATCAAAGCTCCACGGCATAAAGGCTCTGCGCGAGTGTAAAAACGTCACTCTCTCACGTTGCGATATTGACAGCGAGGAATTCGGCTGGAGGTGTGAAAATGTTGAAATATCCGGTGTTAAGCTAAAATCAATGTACCCCTTCTTTGAGTGCAAAAATATGAAGATATACGATCTTAACATGACGGGAAAGTATTCTTTTCAATACGTGGAGAACGTAGAGATAAGAAATTCTGATTTTAAGACCAAGGACGCTTTCTGGCACGCGAAAAACGTGACAGTCTACGACAGCGTTATCGAGGGCGAGTATCTCGGCTGGTATTCGGAAAACCTTAAGCTTGTAAACTGCCACGTAAAGGGAACACAGCCGTTCTGCTATTGTAAAAATCTTGTTTTAGAGAATTGCACCACCGAACTGTGTGACCTCGCCTTCGAGAGAAGCGAGGTGAAAGCAGAGATCGATGGAGACGTCGTAAGCGTCAAAAATCCCTTGTCAGGCTACATAAAGGCAGATAATATAGGCGAGATAATTCTCGAAGATAAATTCGTAAATACCACTTGCATAATAGAAACGAAATAATGAAAAAGCTCCCCGCCGAAGCGGCAATGTCATTAAGATAAAATAATGACACAAAGAAAGATGCACTTAACAACGCAGAGAAAGCGAAGTGAAGTGCATTTTTCTTGTAAAAAGGCACGGTGAAAAGACAGACGAAAAAGTCTGTCAAAAAAAGTATTGCAAA
>JAZMZI010000009.1:0-2232 GCA_045585895.1 Eubacteriales bacterium | reverse complement strand
AGAACCACGCTTTTTAATGAAAAACGTGTGGACATTTCAAATTCACTCATTCCATACGTCATTGAGCGTGTGCTTTCTGTAACCGCTAAAAGACCTAATAACGGAACAAATGCAGATACAACCCATAAAGTATCTTGGCTGATATTGTAGGCACAGAACAGCGCAAGTAATAATATCAAGCCGGACAGAGCCCATGATAATTTTCTCACGTATGATGCCTGCACTAATATAAACCGGAACATACCGATCTGCGGCTGAGGCAATGATCTTAAAAATTTTACCTTTTCCTGTTGATTTGGTTTAGGAGCTGCAAATGCTTTTTGAATGCTTCGTTTTAGTTGATTACTCATTCGGAAAAGCCCTCCTCCTTTAATTCTTCTTTGAGCCATTTCAAAGCTTTTGATAGTCTGCGATAAACGGCAAAGCGGGATAACCCGGTGATTTCGCAGATAGAGGTAATTGGAAGTTCGTTTACATATCGCAAGAATAGCAACTCTTGTTCATCGTTTGGCAGTTTGGAAACGATAGATCTCAACACCAATATATCGATCCATTCTTCCGCTGGGTCAGAAGCTGCTTCGCTTTCAAGTTCCTCAATGCTATCAACAGCCTGTTTGCGAAATTCATCTATGCACAAATTTTTGGCTATTGTATATAGGTACGGCAACTCTCTTCCATTATCAAAACTCAATCCCTGTCGGTAAAATCGAAGAAAGGCTTCCTGTGTAATATCCTGTGCTAACTGCTTGTCGTATAACTTGAAATAGCAGTAGCGGTATATTTTGTCGTATTGTTCTTCAATATCCATGTGCTACAAAACCTCCCTTCATGATGTTTAACGGATTATGCCTACAAAATGTGCGGCTTAGCCCCGAATTTTTAGACAGCAAGAATTATCTGACATTGGCAAATCTTCCCCTTGGGACAAAATGTCCCAAGGCTTACTATATACAATCTTGATATTCTAAGCAAGAAATTTCCTCTTTAACTTATCGCAAATTTCCCTTTGTGTATGATTTTAGAAAGAGTGGGGTGTGAGGGAAAGCACCTGTCAAACTTTTAATACCTTTTGTCGGCATGTTGAAATTCTGCACGACTAAACCGCTATCACTATATTCCCACAATTAGGTCTGCTTTTTGAATGCGTTATGGTCAGAAGTTGATAGAGCGTGTGGATTTTATGAAATTGGGGCGCATACATCACTATTTTTTCGCCGCGAAAGCCGTGTTAAGCTAACGAGTAATAAACAGCGGCTTAAAACTCAGAAAACGGGTCTAAAAGTTCGAAATCAAGAAATGGGCGGGAGCAATTCGACACTTCCGTCCATTCTTTTTCGCCGTTTTGACGATGATTATAACTTTTGAGTACATCCCTCGACTTGTTGAGATTTTCCCACTGTTGCCGTTTCGCATAGATATAGCCCTATTTTTAATGCGTGAAGCTGACTTGTTGTAAACGCGTTTGCGGTCTTAGCTTAATGCCAATTTCTTCTAGTTTTCTGATGAAAAGTACCCACCTCACGCCAATTTACGCTACTATGGGCAAGGCGTGTCCTGTTTTCGCGTAGGCGTTGACTATTGCCTTGCGGCGAAAAAAACGCTCATTTCTGTCGGATTTCCAATGCTTGTTGCGATTGACTGGTAGGCGTTTCGTTTTGGTCGGCAAATTTGAGAGCGGTTAAGATAGGGCGGCATTTATTTTTCTGAAAATGCGCGTTTTGACCTCCGAAAACAGGGGTTTGAAAAAATAAATGCGTTGAGGGGGCGGAGGTCGCTGAGCCCCGCCCCTCTCTTTTTGTCATGCGGCTACGCGGTAGACAAATCCTGCGAAACCCTTGGTTTTCAGATTGCGTTCGTCCTGTCGTCCCGGACGGATGGGGACAGTGTATCGCGCGATTTCCCGCAGCAGCTTTTCGCCGTCTGCATCGGGCATTCGCAAGAACTCCTTGCAGAGCATGACGGCCATCTTGAAATTGACCTTGTAGGCGTAAATGCCATCTTTCGGCTGACGGACAACGACCTCGCGGCAAACGCGGCTTGCGAAGTTGAACGCGGTCAAACTGGCATATATCTCCTGCTCCGCAAACGCATCCGACTTGCCATGCAGATTTACCAGTCCCAGCGTATACTTGAGGTCACGAAAGCTGGTTTCTATGCCCCAGCGGAGGTGATACAACTTCTTAATGTCCTCAAGAGTGAACGAGTGGGGCAAGGAGGTTGCCACCGTTTCAA
>JAZMZI010000008.1:0-15483 GCA_045585895.1 Eubacteriales bacterium | reverse complement strand
AAGGAAGGTCGCTCCCGTACGCTTGCGAAAATGATACATCGCATCGTTATCACGGCAAAAATATATGGCATCAAGTCCGTTCAACTGTATTCCTGCGCTGGGTACGCCATCGTAGACCGCTCCCACAAGCTCTCTTGCCCCCTCGGGCAGAGTTATCGACCAGAGATATTTCTCTTGTTCAAAATCGTAAATACCGCCGCCGTTGATACAGCCAATGGGCGCGTGGGGTTTCACCATATCGTAAAGCCTTCTCGACGTATAAGGCATTCTGCCCGTGATAAAGGTAAAATACCCGCCCTCGCCCTTGAAATACTCGATCGCCTCGCGGTTTTCCTCCGAGATCGTCTTGTCATTTTTTAGCAGCGTGCCGTCAAGGTCGGTGCAGATCAAAATTCCGTCAAATTTTCCCATTTTTCCTCTTTAAAACTCGGGATCGTAGCTCTGGGGGAAATCCTCCCACACGATCTCGTGAATCTGTATGTCCTTGATGCGAAGCTTGGTGCAGTATGCCGAAAAACCGACGTGACCGTCCTTTATGGGCTGGGGATCGATCATTTCGGAGACAAGCTCATCATCAACCACCATAAAGCTGTGTCCGTCGATAGCTCCGCAGGTCATTCTAAGCTCGGTGCCGGGAACGTACTTATACGATGAAGTCGTGGAATAGAGATTTGAGCCATAACCCGCATTTCTCTCAAGTCCGCTCTTACCTTCGTACCAGCCGTTGACGCCGCAGACGTAAGAATCGCCGAGATAGTCGGTGCTCTCGTCCCATTTAGCGCAGAATACAGCGTTGAGGTCGCGTGTAGCGGGCAAAACCGTAGAAACGGTAAATGTCAGCATTACGTTCTTCTTGAAATACTCCTTGTAGAGCATGATTCCGCCCATATTCCCCGTCTCAGTGCCGATAAAGCTGCCGTCCTGAACCTCCCAATCGCCCGTCTTTGGTAACCAAAGCTCGCGAAAGTTCTCGTCGGGCTTGTAATCTACCAAAAGAGGGCACTTGTCCCAAATTATTTTCTTGCCAAGTAAATGAATGTTCTTCATATCTTTCTCCAATTCGTTGTTTTCTATATTCTACCACAATTTTTGAGGTTTAACAATAACAAAATTATAATTAAGCAAAAAATTTGTTAACAATAGTTGACAAACCATAAATAATAGTGTATAATAATAACATAGGAACACCGATGACGGTTGCTTCCCACTGATTTGGTTAAGAAATAACCGCCTTCAGTTTGGTCGCTGGGCGGTTATTTCTTTTTATTATGATAAATTAAATGAACATATTGAAGGAGGGCAACAATAAATGCCGCAATAAGCAAAAGCTGCTCCAAGGTTATGTACACGATATCACCTCCCTCCGAAAATGAAGGGAGTAAAAGAAACTTGCTCCCCTCAAAAAAGGAAGCAACCGCCACCGTTTTGGCATTCCTACGGATAAGCTGAAGCTTATCATTAGGCATTATATCATATTTGCCATTAAATATCAATACTTTTCATCAAAATGCTACTTAATTCATCAAAATTTTCTTAACAGACGGTTTCAAAAAAACCAAATATCAATCTGTGGACATTAAAACTAAATACTGCTATAATATAGTCAGAACCGGTTCAATCTAAAAAACGAGGTGCAAATATGAACTATCAATTCGGTAACATTTTCAAAGCTTTAAGAAAGCAACGCAATCTTACCCAGGAACAAACAGCGGAATTCTTGGGCGTATCTTCACAGGCTGTAAGCAAATGGGAAACTAACTCCACTTTTCCCGACATATCGCTTTTACCAATCATCGCAGATTTTTTCAATGTATCGATCGATTATCTTCTGTGCTATGATTTAACAAAACGAAACGAGGAGATCGAACGCATTTGCCGTGAATCCGAAGTGCTTATTCAAGACAAAAAATATATTGAGGCAGTCGCGTTGATGCGCACGGCATACACAAAATTTCCCAGAAACGATCTGATCATGTATAGCTTAGCATGGGCTTTGCGTTGGTCAATAAAATCAGAAAATATAGAAAATCGGGAAGAAAACTATAATGAAGCAATGCTCATTTACTTGAAAATTCTTGAAATCAGCACCAACACAGACCTACGTTCCAAGGTTACAAGAGACCTTGTTTACTGTTATTATACTAAAGGAGATCTTAAAACAGGCAGAAAATATGCAGAGCAATTACCCGAATTTTCGGTTTGCCGCGAATACGTTTTGGGAAGATGTAACTGTCTTGAAGGTAAAGAACTTTCGGAATATCTGCAAACAAACATAAAGATCTTTGGAAAAGCATTGATAGAATGTCTTGAATATTTTGCAGACTATAGAATTATTTCCAAAGAAGATATGGCACCCTATTCTCCCGAATCAGCAAACGCTAAAATAGCGCTTGTAAATCAAATTCTTGAATAACTATACCAATAATCTCACGGCTGTAAAATTACTCCATCGCTAAAATCTCCCCCTTTTTCTGGGAGTTTTTGAAGGGTGAGGGGGTGCAGGGGGAGTGAGAAACTTTTTGCAAAAAGTTTCCCTCTCCCCCTGATTTATATACAATATTAATACATACCGCCCATGCCGCCTGCTGCGGGTGCCGCTGCGGGCTCGGGCTCCTTAATGTCGGCAACTACGCTCTCGGTGGTAAGAATTACCGACGCGATAGAAGCCGCGTTCTGGAGAGCGGAACGGGTAACCTTCTTGGGGTCAACGATACCTGAGCTCATCATATCAACGTACTTCTCGTTGTATGCGTCGAAGCCGTAGCCTACCTTCTTGGAGCTCATGATCTTGTCAACGATAACCGCGCCGTCAAAGCCTGCGTTAGCCGCGATCTGACGAACAGGCTCCTCAAGTCCCTTGAGTACAATCTTGACACCGGTTCTCTCGTCGCCGTCAACGGTCTTAAGAAGCTTCTCAACCGCGGGGATCGCGTTAAGGTAAGCAGTACCGCCGCCTGCAACGATTCCCTCTTCAACAGCCGCCTTGGTAGCGTTGAGAGCGTCCTCGATGCGGAGCTTCTTCTCCTTCATTTCAGCCTCGGTAGCAGCTCCTACCTTAATAACGGCAACACCGCCCGAAAGCTTTGCAAGTCTCTCCTGAAGCTTCTCGCGGTCGAAATCGCTGGTGGTAACCTCGATAGCAGCCTTGATGGATGCTACGCGAGCCTTGATCTCACCTGCGTCGCCTGCGCCGTCAACGATAACGGTGTTCTCCTTAGTGATCTTAACCTGACGTGCGCGACCGAGCATTTCGATGGAAGCGTCCTTAAGCTCGAGACCGATCTCGGAGGAAATGACCTCACCTCCGGTGAGGATAGCGATATCGCGGAGCATCTCCTTTCTTCTGTCGCCAAAGCCGGGAGCCTTGACAGCAACGCAGGTAAAGGTGCCGCGAAGCTTGTTGAGCACGAGAGTGGTGAGAGCCTCACCCTCTACGTCCTCTGCGATGATAACGAGCTTTCTGCCGGACTGAACAAGCTGCTCGAGAAGAGGAAGAATATCGTTAATAGTAGAGATCTTCTTGTCGGTGATAAGAACGAGAGCGTCGTCGATAACAGCCTCCATCTTATCGGTGTCGGTTACCATGTAGGGAGAGAGGTAGCCGCGGTCAAACTGCATACCCTCAACGACCTCACTGTAGGTCTCTGCGCTCTTGGACTCCTCAATGGTGATAACGCCGTCTGCGGTAACCTTTTCCATAGCGTCGGCGATAAGCTCACCGATGACCTCGTCGCCTGCGGAGATAGTACCGACTCTGGCGATGTCCTCCTTACCGTTGACCTTCTTTGAGTTTGCTGCGAGAGCCTCAACGGCAGCGTCTACCGCCTTCTTGATACCCTTGCGGACTACCATGGGATTAGCGCCCGCGGTAACGTTCTTCATACCCTCTCTTACGAATGCCTGAGCGAGAAGGGTCGCGGTGGTAGTACCGTCGCCTGCCGCGTCGTTGGTCTTGGTAGCGACCTCGCGTACAAGCTTTGCGCCCATATTCTCTGCCTCGTCCTCAAGCTCGATCTCCTTGGCGATGGTAACACCGTCGTTGGTGATGAGGGGTGCGCCGAACTTCTTGTCAAGAACTACGTTTCTGCCCTTGGGGCCGAGAGTGATCTTAACAGTGTCAGCAAGCTTATCAATTCCGCGAACGAGAGCGTTGCGGGCTTCGATTCCGTAAAGAATTTCCTTTGCCATTTCAAATTACCTCCAATAAATGAATCAGTCTACTATAGCGAGGATGTCGTCCTCGGAAAGAATGGTGTACTCAACACCGTCCATCTTAACTGCGGTGCCTGCGTACTTGCTGGCGATGACCTTGTCGCCAACCTTAACGGTCATGGGGACGATCTTGCCGTCCTCTACCTTGCCCGAACCGATCGCAACGATCTCTGCGATCTGGGGTTTTTCCTGTGCGCTTGCGGTGAGAATGATACCCGAAACGGTCTTTTCCTCTGCCTCTGCGAATTTGATTACAACTCTGTTTGATAAGGGCTTGAGTGTCATTTTAAACTCCTCCTATATAATGCTTTTGCATAAAATTCGACATTTTAGCACTCTTTAGCTTCAAGTGCTAACCACAAAGTATATTGTACCATAAACGCGGCAAAAATCAAGGCTTTCGGCATATAATTCACATATTATTAACAAACTTTTCCTTTAGTTTTAAAAGCATTCTTCTAAAAATCGACCTCGGCGCATATGTTTGTGTTGATAGCGGAAAAAGCGTGTATTTTTGCGTCGAAACAACACAAAGGAGTTAAGTATGCCGGAATCTATAAACAACGCCGTCAGTACCGCAACCCCGATCCTACTCCTTTTGGCGGGACTGTTTTTTTCATTCAGACTGAAATTCTTTTATATAAAGCACCCCATAAAGATCGTAAGATCGATGCTTAAAAAGCCCAAGCGCGGCGGAATTTCGCCGTTTCGCGCCGTGACCTTAGCCTTGGCGGGCACTCTCGGGGTGGGAAATATTGCGGGAGTGGCATCGTCGATCGCCATCGGCGGCTTCGGATCGGTATTTTGGATGTGGGTAAGCGCACTCGTGGCGATGGTGCTCAAATACGCGGAAATCGTCCTTGCGATCTCTCACCGCAGAACCGATAAAGACGGCTACCGAGGCGGAGCGTCGTACTATATAGAAGATTTCTTCGCAAAGAAAAGAAAAAAGGCAATCGGAAAGCTTTTAGGCGGAGCTTTCGCCATACTTTGCGTTATAAACGCCATAACCATGGGTTGTATGATACAGTCCAACGCGGTCTCCACCTCTTTTGAGGGCGTTTTGAACGTAAAACCGTGGATAGTTGGCGCGGTGATCGCAATTCTTTGCGTTATCGTCATTTCGGGCAACGCGAAATGGATAAGTACGTTTTCCGAAAAGACGGTTCCGCTTATGACCGTCGGCTATATTCTTCTTTCTGTAGCAGTCCTCGCCGCGAGACGGGAATATATCGTAGAAGCCTTTGAAATCATTTTTAAGGACGCTTTCACTCTGAGCAGCGCAACGGGAGGGGTCCTCGGTTTTCTCGTCTCCAAAGGCTTAAAATCGGGCACTATGCGAGGGTTGATGTCTAACGAGGCGGGATGCGGCACCGCTCCCACTGCCCACGCCGCCGCAGAGTGTGATTCTCCCGCCGTCCAAGGCTTTTGGGGACTTTTCGAGGTGTTTGTGGACACGATACTTCTCTGCACTCTCACGGCTCTCGTTATTATCGTTGCCATATTAAGCGGAGGAAACGATATTCTCTCTTTGGGCGAAAATCCCATGATGATGGCAATAAAAGCCTATTCGTCGGTGCTCGGCGGCTGGAGCGAATACTATATGGCGATCTCGGTTCTGCTTTTCGCATTTGCCACTATGGTTTGCTGGGCGCATTACGGCAAGGAAAGCATTGCTTATATTACGAGAAAAAAGGCGCCCGTTGCGGTATATATCGTCACCTATTGCCTGTTTATCTTCATAGGCGCGGTCTCGACACCAAGCTGGGCGTGGCTTGCCGCCGATCTCGCCCTCGGAGTTATGACGATTATAAATATCGCGGTCATTCTCCCCCAATCGGGTGAAGTAAAGAAAGAAACGGATAGGTTTTTCAAATTTTGATTTGTCGGTTAGTTGGACGACACCTTTAATCGTAGGGGCGGTCAGCGCAGAACCCCCAAAGCTCGGCTACGCTCGCTTCGGGGAACCCCACGCGCGCCCGCCATGGCGAACGTTCAACAATAACGTTCACGGGGCGACGTCCTCGACGCCCCGTGAACGAACGATTTAAATCGATTGAACGGGTGACACAATGACCGCCCCTACGACAATGTTTATTTCAAACGCACCGCTAAACTGCAATTTATAAAAAAGGAACAGACAAAATATCTGTTCCTTTTTAAATTTCACTCACAACCCCAAGAATTTGGACGCTATGGAGAAATAGATCACCAACGTAACGGTATCAACGATAGTCGTAATAAAGGGCGACGCCATGACCGCGGGGTCAAGCTTTATCTTCTTCGCCAACATAGGCAATATCGTTCCGACCACCTTCGCCACTACGACCGCGAAGAACGCAGTTGCGCTGACTATTGCCGCAACCTTTAAGTTGTCCTGAACCGCGCCGCCCTCAAGGATTTCGGTTGCTTGGAAGCGGAAATCCACAGCCATAGTTTTTATAAAGCAAACGATAGCAAGGCAGACACCGCAAAGAGCCGAAACGCGGAACTCTTTCCAAAGAACTCTGAAAAAGTTTCTCATTGTGATCTCACCCAGCGACATAGCGCGGATGATAGCAACGCTGGACTGGCTACCCGCGTTACCGCCCGTATTCATCAGCATTGGGAAGAAGACCGTCAGTACGGCGTAAGTGCCGATGGCATTTTCGTAGTGCGTTATGACCGCGCTGGAAAATACCGCCGCCAACATAAGCACCAAGAGCCATGGAAAACGCTTTCTCCAGGTCTCAAAAACACCTGTTTTGAGGTATGGCTTATCGGTAGGCGTGATCGCCGCCATAAGCTCGATATCCTCGGTTGCCTCCTCGTTAATGACGTCGATAGCGTCGTCAACGGTGATAATACCGACAAGTCTATCTTCTTTATCAACGATAGGAAGCGCCAAAAGTCCATATTTTGCAATAGTATCAGCGGCATACTCTCTGTCGTCAACTGTCGATGCGTAAATGACCTCTTCGGTCATAATGTCACCGATAAGCTCACCCGAGCCTGCGAACAGAAGGTCTTTGAAGGACACGGTTCCAAGCAGCTTACGCTTTTCGTCGGTAACGTAGGCGATATACACTGTTTCCTTATCAATACCCGTAAGTCTGATTCTGTCGATAGCCTGAGATACCGTCATATCGGCGCGCAAACGGGTATATTCCGCCGTCATAACGCTTCCCGCGCTGGATTCGGGATACGCCAAAAGTCTGTTTATCTCGGTCCTCTGCTCCTTCGTCACGTTTCTCATTATTCTCGTAACGAGATTTGCGGGCAACTCACTAAGAGCATCAACCGCATCGTCAAGTGAAAGCTCTTCCATAATTTCGGAAAGCTCACGGTCGGTCATAGCCTCCACGATCCTCTTCTGAACGTCACTCTCAAGCTCTGCGAAAATATCCGCCGCCATATCCTTATCCTTTGAAAGAAGCTTAAACACCGCAGGAATTCTCTTCGGGCTTATTCGGGAAAAGAAATCCGCCGCGTCAACCGGGTTCAGCTCGCTGATAGCACTAACGAATTCCGCATACCCTCGTCGGTCGAGCATCTCCACAAGAGAGTCAAAAAGGCTCTCGATCTCTTCTTCACGAACTTCCTCGGCGCTCTCGAATTCTTCGTCCTTAAGCTCTTCTTTTACAAGCTTTTCCTGCTCAAGGGCTTCGTTTTCAAGCTCTTCAGCCAACTCTTTTTCAAGCTCTTCTTCGCCTAAGGCTTCGTTTTCTTCGTTTTCAAACTGCTCGTTTTCAAAATCCGTCATTCTTTTCCCTCCTTTTCAATTATTTTTGAAATATTTTAATGCTTTTTATTATAATAGCACTTTATCCGTAATATTTAAACGATATTTATTTGCATTTTTGTGAACAAACAAAAAAATATAAGGGACAGACCCAAAAGGACCTGTCCCTTGAAGTATTTTACTCTGCCTTAGCTTCCTCGTCGATAAGACGAACGATAGCCATTTCAGCAGCATCGCCGCGGCGAGCGCCGATCTTGAATATCTGAGTATATCCGCCCTGTCTCTCTGCGTACTTAGGAGCGATCTCGTTGAACAACTTAGTTACAACGTCCTCCTTAGTGATGTATGCAAGAGCAGCTCTGCGGCTTGCAAGAGTGTTCTTCTTGCCAAGTGTAATCATCTTTTCTGCGATGGAACGAACTTCCTTTGCTCTGGTGAGAGTAGTCTCAACCTGTCCGTTCTCAAGCAGCAGGGTAACCATTCCGCGAAGCATTGCTTTTCTGTGTGCGGTAGGTCTGCCAAGTTTTCTGGTTCCGGGCATTTCCAATTCCCTCCTTCTGCTTAATTTAATCTAAATTTCTTACTCCTCTTCACGCTTAAGGTCAAGACCAAGCGAGTGGAGCTTCTGAATAACTTCGTCAAGCGACTTCTTACCAAGGTTTCTTACCTTGATCATATCCTCTTCGGTGCGATTGGTAAGATCTTCAACTGTATCAATGCCTGCTCTCTTCAAGCAATTGAAGGAACGAACAGACATGTCAAGTTCCTCAATGGTCATCTCAAGGACTTTTTCCTTGATGGTCTCTTCTCTCTCAACCATTATCTCCTTAGTCTTTGCATCATCCGAAAGATCTACAAACAAGTTGAGATGCTCATTGAGAATCTTGGCTCCGAGGGAAACCGCTTCTTTAGCCGAAATGCTGCCGTCGGTAAGAACCTCAATCGTGAGCTTGTCAAGATTGGTGTTGCTTCCGGAACGGGTGCTTTCAACCTCATACTTTACCTTATACACAGGCGTGTAGATAGAGTCTGTGTAAATGGTGTTGATCGGCATGGTGGAATTCATACCCATCATATCGCTGTGAAGCTGCTTATTTCTCTCCTGAGAAACGTAGCCTCTGTCGCAGTTGAAGGTGAGTTCCATGTAGAATCTCTCGTTCTCTCCAACAGTTGCGATGTGGTGATCGGGGTTGAGAATTTCAATATCGGAATCCTGCTTGATGTCACCTGCGGTAACTTCGTGCTCGCCTACGACGTCGATAAAGACGGTCTTGGGGCCTTGGCAGTGAAGCTTTGCGATGATGCCCTTAACGTTAAGGACGATCTCGGTAACGTCTTCGGTAACTCCGGGGATAGTGGAAAACTCGTGAAGAACTCCGTCGATCTTAATGTTAGTTACTGCTACGCCGGGGAGAGATTCCATAAGAACTCTGCGAAGGGGGTTACCGAGCGTATGACCGAAGCCTCTTTCGAGGGGTTCGATTACGAATACGCCGTAAGAGCCGTCCTCGCTCATCTCGGCAGTAGTAATATTAGGCTTCTCTATCTCTATCATTCCAAATAAAACCTCCTATAAATATTTTTGTTAAAGCTTTGGGCTTTGCGAATAACGGAAACTCACGGCAAGCAATACCGCAGAATCCGAATTATATGCGGTATTACTTGGAGTAGAGCTCGACGATAAGCTGTTCGTTGAAGTCAAAGTCGATATCTTCTCTTGCAGGGAAGGAAACGACCTTTGCGGTAAGGTTTGCCTTATCAACGTCAAGCCACTTCGGAGCAGTCTTGCTCTCAAGTGCCTCGGCAAGTCCCTTGATCTTAGCAGAGTCGCGGCTGGACTCCTTAACGGAGATAACGTCACCGGGCTTTACAAGGATGGAAGGAATGTTAACCTTCTTGCCGTTGAGGGTAAAGTGTGCGTGGAGTACGAGCTGACGAGCGTCTCTGTGAGACTCTGCCATACCCATTCTGAATACTACGTTATCAAGTCTTCTCTCAAGAAGTACGAGAAGGTTCTCACCGGTCATACCCTCTTTACGAGCTGCTTCCTCATAGTAGTTCTTGAACTGCTTCTCAAGAACGCCGTAGTATCTTCTGGTAGACTGCTTTTCACGAAGCTGAATACCGTACTCACCCATTTTCTTCTTTGCTGCGCCGTGCTGACCGGGAGCGGTGCTTCTACGGTCGAGTGCGCACTTTCCGCTGGTGCATCTCTCACCCTTAAGGTAAAGCTTCTTGCCCTCTCTGCGGCAGAGCTTGCATGCGGGTCCTGTATATCTTGCCATGTCTAATACCTCCTGTAAAATTATACGCGTCTGCGCTTAGGCGGTCTGCATCCGTTGTGGGGGATGGGAGTTACATCCTTGATGAGCGTGATCTGAAGACCGCAGGTCTCGAGTGCTCTGATTGCGGATTCACGTCCCGAACCGGGGCCCTTTACGTAAACCTCAACGGACTTAAGGCCGTGCTCAACAGCTGCCTTTGCAGCAGTCTCGGAAGCGGACTGAGCAGCGAAGGGTGTGCTCTTTCTGGAGCCCTTGAAGCCAAGCTCGCCGGCAGAAGCCCACGAAATTGCGTTTCCGTAAACATCGGTGATAGTTACGATAGTGTTATTGAAAGTGGACTGAATGTGTACTGCGCCCTTTTCAATATTCTTTTTTTCGCGGCGCTTTTTAACGACTTTCTTTGTTACCTTTGCCATTTTTATGCCACTCCTTTATTACTTCTTCTTGTTTGCGATGGTCTTTGCGGGACCTTTTCTTGTTCTCGCATTGGTCTTGGTTCTCTGACCTCTTACGGGAAGGCCCTTTCTGTGTCTGATACCGCGGTAGCAGTTTACTTCTACCAATCTCTTGATGTTAAGAGCAACTTCTCTACGGAGGTCACCTTCAACGTTGTAAGAGTTTTCGATCTCATCACGGAGCTTTGCTATTTCTTCCTCGGTCAGATCCTTTGCTCTGGTATCGGGATTGATACCGGTCTTTGCAAGGATATCGTTAGCGCTCTTGCGGCCGATACCGTAAATGTAGGTAAGGGCGATCTCAACGCGCTTGTTGTTAGGAATATCAACACCTGCTATACGTGCCATTCTATATTACCTCTCTGTTTAGATTGAGTTGGTCAAAGTCGATGTATCTCGAATTAACCCTGCTTCTGCTTATGCTTGGGGTTCTCGCAGATAACCATGACTTTACCTTTTCTCTTAATGATCTTGCATTTCTCGCAGATCTTCTTTACGGACGGTTTAACCTTCATTTCTGTAAACCAACCTTTCTTTAGAGTATTTTTGTAAAATCGTTTTTATTTGGAGCGCCATGTGATACGGCCCTTGGTAAGGTCGTATACCGAAACCTCAACGGTTACGTGGTCGCCCTGTAAAATTCTGATATAGTTCATTCTGTGCTTTCCCGAGAGATGGGCACTGACGATGTGCCCGTTGGGAAGCTTTACCTTGAAGACGGCGTTGGGAAGTACCTCAACTACCTCGCCTTCAAATTCGATAACGTCATCTTTCGGCATATTTACCTCTTTAAATGATTCAAATTTGTTTAAATCTTAACTCAAAAATCCGATTCGAGCATCGTCATAACGATCACTCCGTCGGAAGTTAACGCCACCGTGTTTTCGTAGTGAGCCGAAAGCGTTCCGTCGGCGGTCTTTACCGTCCAACCGTCGCTAAGCTCCTTGACACTCTCTCCGCCTATATTTACCATAGGCTCGATTGCCAGCGTCATACCAGCGCAAAGTCTCGTTCCTCTGCCTTCCGTTCCGTAATTCGGAACGTCGGGAGATTCGTGAAGCTCGTGGCCTATACCGTGTCCGATATATCTTTTCACGGTAGAAAAGCCGTTGGAAGTAACGTGCGCGTCGATCGCGTGACCGACGTCACCAAGTCGATTACCTACCTGAAGCTTTTCAATACCCTTAAAGAAGCTTTCTCTCGTAACTCGGATAAGCTTTTCAGCGTCCTCGCTTACTTTGCCCACGGGAATCGTTCTTGCGGCGTCTCCGTGATAACCCTTGTAGAATGCTCCAACGTCGATCTTTACGATATCGCCCTCACGAAGGAATCTCTTCTTGGAAGGGATGCCGTGAATGACCTCGTCGTTGATGCTGATACAAGCGCTTCCGGGAAAGCCGTGGTATCCGAGGAAGGAGGGTTTAGCACCGCTTTTCTCGATATGATCTCTTATGATCTTATCAAGCTCGTAGGTGCTAACACCCTCGCGGATGCTTTCGCGAGCCACAAGGAGCGCCTCGCCCGTAATTCTTCCCGCTTCCTTCATTTCCTTGATCTGAAGGGGGTTCTTTAACTGTATCATCCGTTTCTTACCTCAGTTTTTTTTATGCGTTGACCTTGTCGAGCGCCTCGAAAACGAGAGCGGTCGTGTCCTTGACCTCTTCCTGACCCTCTACGCATACGAGATTGCCTCTCTCAGCGTAAAAGCCCTTAAGGGGTTCGGTCTGTGCATGGAAGGTTTTGAGTCTGTTTGCGACGGTCTCGGGCTTATCATCGTCTCTGATGTAAAGCTCCTTGCCGCACTTATCGCAGATACCGTCGACCTGAGGCTTGATATACTCAACGTGGTAGGAAGCTCCGCAAGCGCAGACTCTGCGTCCGCTCATTCTTGCGATGATCTTCTCGTCGGGAACCTCGATAGAGAGTACGACGTCGATCTTAACTCCCATAGCCTCGAGAGCCTCAGCCTGAGGGATGGTTCTGGGGAAACCGTCGAGTATGAAGCCATTCTTGCAGGCTTCTGTCGAAAGATAGTCCTTAATGATTCCAACGACTACTGCGTCCGGAACGAGCTTTCCTTCATCCATATAACTTTTAGCGCTCTTACCGAGCTCAGTGCCCGACTTGATAGCCGCGCGGAGCATATCTCCGGTGGATACCGCAGGAATGTTATACTTTTCGGAAATCTTTGCGGACTGCGTGCCTTTTCCCGCACCGGGAGCACCCAATAAAATTAAATTCATATTATTTCTCCAATTATATGAGGTGTGGAATTATCAATCAAGGAATCCCTTGTAGTTACGAAGCGTGAGCTGAGCCTCGATCTCTCTTACGGTCTCAAGAATGACACCGACAACGATGAGGATGGAGGTACCTGCAAACGCAAGAGCTATAAAGGAACTGGAAGGAGTATACGAAATGACCAGCTGATTGCCGTTAAAGAACTCTGCAATAGTCTTGAACACAACGTTATTTCCTTCGGTTATATAGTTAAGTTCAGCGATAGTCTGCAATACTGCAACTATCATCTTCGGAACTTCAGATACCAAGCAGAGGAATACTGCACCGATGAAGGTGATTCTGTTGAGTATCTTGCGGATATAATCGCTGGTAGGCTTACCGGGACGGATACCGGGAACGGCACCGCCGTTGTTTCTGATATTATTCGCAACCTCAACGGGGTTGAAGGAGATCATAATATAGAAGTAAGCGAAAGCGAAGAGAAGGATCATGGAAACGAGAACGTAAAGGGGCTTGGTGTAGTGGAAATAGTTATTTGCCAGAACAACGAGCCAGTTTGCGTTGCTTCCGAAGATCTTGGAAAGCGTATCGGGAATAGATACGATAGAGTTTGCAAAGATAACGGGCATAACGCCTGCCATATTAAGCTTGAGAGGAAGGTTGGACGACTGACCGCCGTACATCTTTCTTCCAACAACTTTCTTTGCATACTGAACGGGAATTCTTCTTTCGGAATCATTGAACCAAACGATGAGCCAAACGATACCTACGAGGAAAGCGACTACGAACAATACCCAAATGATATTAACTATCAAAGAGATTATGGTGTCTTTGTTTGCTTCCTTGACTACGGCACCGATAGCGCCGCCAACGGGCTGGTCGAACCATGCCCAGTCGCCTATAAGCAGACCCTTCAAGCCGTTGAGAACGCTGGGAAGTCTTGCGATAATGTTTGCGAAAAGGATGATGGAGATACCGTTTCCGATACCGAACTCATTGATCTTTTCAGCAAGCCACATAACGACTGCCGCACCTGCGCAGAAGCAAGCTGCCATTACGCAGATAGCGAATATCTCGTTGGTCTCTCCGATGTTTGCAAGGGGACGACCCGTGTAATTGGACGTTCCGTATACGAGAGTAAGAGAATATCCTACGGAAGTGATGACTGCAAGAACTATGGTCACGATTCTCGTGATCATAGCGATCTTCTTCTTACCTGCTTCTCCGTCCTTAGCCATACGCTCGAGAGCGGGGATGGCAATGGTAAGGAGCTGCATGATGATCGAAGAAGTGATATAGGGTGATACCGAAAGGGCGAAGAGGTTTGCCTGCGAAAAAGCATCGCCAAGCATAAGCTGCATAGCACCGAAGCTTTCACCGAAGAAATTCTCAACGGCTGCGCCGTCTACCCACGGAACGGGTATGCTGCAACCTACACGGTAAAGGATAACGATAAGCAATGTGAAGAGGAGTTTTGTTTTAAGCTCCTGGGTCTTCCAAGCATTTTTTAACGTCTGAAACATCCTTATACCTCCTCTGCCTGTCCACCTGCTGCTGTGATCTTTTCCTTAGCGGTTGCTGAAAAGACTGCCGCTTTAACAGTTAAACTCTTAGTAAGCTCGCCGTTACCGAGAACCTTAAGTCCATCGAGAGACTTGCGAACTATCTTCTTTGCGAGGAGTGCCTCGAGATCTACTACCGCGCCGTTCTCAAATACGTTGAGGTCGGAAACGTTAACTATTGCGTAGTTGGTAGCAAATCTGTTCTTAAAGCCTCTCTTGGGAAGCTTTCTGTAAAGAGGAAGCTGACCTCCCTCAAATCCGGGTCTTACACCACCGCCGGAACGAGCGTTCTGGCCCTTGTGACCCTTACCTGCAGTCTTACCGTTGCCGGAGCCTGCGCCTCTACCCTTTCTCCAAGCTGCCTTTGCGGAGCCTTCAGCGGGTCTAAGTTCATTAAGTTTCATTCTCTGTACCTCCTATTATTCTTCTACGGTCTCAACCGTTACGAGGTGAGCGAGAACCTTGATCTTACCTGCAAGAACTGCGTCATCATTGTGAACGATAAAGTCACCGATCTTGTTGAGACCGAGGGACTTTGCGGTCGCTCTCTGATTGGGCTTGGAAGCGATAAGACTCTTTGTAAGTGTAACCTTTTTCATTTCGTCTACCTCCTATTAACCCTTGACCTGCTCTACGCTGATCTCACGGATCTTCGCAACCTCTTCAGCAGTGCGGAGCTCTTTAAGACCCTCAACGGTTGCCTTAACAACGTTGGTGGGGTTGTTGGAGCGGAGGCACTTTGCTCTGATGTTGGAGATACCTGCAGCCTCGAGGACTGCTCTTACCTTACCACCTGCGATAATACCGGTACCGAGTGCAGCGGGCTTAAGAAGCACCTTACCTGCGCCGAATACGCCGACTACCTCGTGGGGGATCGTCGTTCCCTTAAGGGAAACGGTGATCATATTCTTCTTTGCGTCTTCAATTCCCTTGCGGATTGCTTCGGGAACTTCAGCAGCCTTTCCGAGACCTACGCCAACGTGACCGTTGCCGTCACCGACAACCAT
>JAZMZI010000007.1:0-11326 GCA_045585895.1 Eubacteriales bacterium | reverse complement strand
CATAGATCTTGTTAAAATCTACCGCTGCGTCTATTTTTCTAAGCAAATGATCCTTCGGCACTAGGTCCTCAAGCCACACCATTTGCATTATTTCTCGTCCGTTTTGTCCTCTACTTAACATTTTTTCACCGCCTGTCTTTTCTTGCTTCTATTATACCATATTTTACGCAAAAAAGCCACCCTTTTGAGTGACTTTTTCGACAGACTGAAATCCGACGAAAAATTCGTCGGATTTTTTTGTTTTATCAGATTTTTATAAGTTCGTATTCTTTTGATCCTATACCAAGCTCTGCGGCGGCGTCGATAGTGTGCTTACCGTTTCGGCTTTCAATTCTTTCAACCAAGTGGTCACGCCCTCTGTCTTTTGAAGCGTATACGAGGTCAACGCAAGCCTGATCTATTGCTACGGGATCAAGAGAGACAAGAATGCCGATATCCCCCATACAAGGATCCTCTGCGACGGCGCAACAATCGCAATCTACGGACATATTCATCATTATATTAATGTATACAATATTACCGTTGAAATACTTAACCACGCTTGAAGCGGCATCTGCCATTGATTCGAGAAAAGAATCATGGTCACCATTCCAGTAGTCGACGGTATCTCCTACTCCGTGGATATACTTTTTTCCGTATGCCGAAGCCACACCGATTGAAAGCTGCTTCAGCGCACCGCCAAAACCGCCCATAGGATGTCCTTTGAAATGGGAAAGTACAAGCATTGAATCGTAGTTAACGATGTTTTTACCCACAAAGTTCTTTTTTATCTTTTTTCCGTTCGGAATATCAAGAACTATATCCGGTCCTTCTCCGTCAAGAAGATCGACCTTAAAGTGTTCACTCCATCCGTGGTTGCGGAGGGTTTCGAGGTGAAGCTTGGTGATGTGTCTTGTTCCCTTATAGGCGGTGTTACATTCAACTACCGTGCCTCCGACGTGATCGATAACGGGCTTCCACATTTCGGGGCGGATAAAGTTCTGGTTACCCGTTTCACCCGAATGTACTTTTACTGCCACGTTACCGTTAAGTTCTTTTCCCGCAAGGCGGTACATTTCAAGTACCTTTTCTGCGGTTATCTCGCTTGAAAAGTAAACTTTTGATTTCATATCAGATCACCTTAGGGGAAATATAAGATTCCTTATCTTTGATGTAGCTCTCGTAGTTTTCCATTATTATATTAACTATTTCGTCGGGAGTGCGTGACGTGGTGTCAACTATGAGATCATAGTTATTGTTGTCAAAGTAATCTACGCCGTATATCTGTATAAAGCGCTCTCTTTCAACGTTTCCTCTCTTGAGAAGTCCAGCGCAGGCATCGTCGATGCTTTCATATCTTTCCTCTGCTCCGCGCTGGTTGTTCATAACGCGGCGAGCGGCTTCCATAGGATCGATGGTGAGGAATATCTTGAAGGTATCACGAGCGAAATGCCAAGCCATTCTTGAGTCGAATATAAGCTTTTCATCTTTTTTTTCAATAGAAAGCCTTGTCACAGTTCCGTCGATCTCCTTATCGAGGGCCGGATCAGATTTGAGCCTTTCGTTAAGTTCAAGCGTGGTGATTCCAAGACTTCTTGCGAATTCGCGGTTGATAGTTCCCGTGCTGAAGATTTCAAAGCAGTATCTTTCTTTTAAGATATTACAGATCGTGGATTTTCCGCTTCCGAGTTTTCCGGTAATAGAAATAAGCATAATAAACGTCCTTTGCAAATAATTATTTTATTTAAACAATAAACCTACTTTCAGACAGAAAGTAGGTTTAAATTGTAGGTTGTTATACTTTATTTTATAAGAACTACGGTAAAAGATCCGCCTTCTTCTATGATATAATTAGACATTCTCTGGTCGTTGATAAAGTACTTGTTCTGCATAGACTCATTGGCAATAATAGCAGGAATATTATGATCGGTACCTGACATATATGCCCAATACTCACCCTTACTCATAGTTGCCTTTAAAGAATTACCGGTTCCTATCTGGACTAAAGTGTCGTCTTCAATAACGCATTTAACACCTTCCTCAACAGTGAGATAATAATCAACGATGTTAAGAACAGTAGGCTCTTTGATGGATTTATATTCAAAATCAACAGCCTCGTATTTTACCTTTCCGTTTTCATCGGCAATTTTAAAGGAAATATTCTTAACTCTGTAGTGAGTGGTTTCGGGAAGCTCAACGTCCATACCCGAACCGCCGCTGGAACCTATGAAGAAATCGTAAATAAAGGCAAAGGGATATAAAATATCGTATTTTGCTTTATCCAACATACTCATATCTGCGTTAGGATCTGTATTCAGAGTGTCATCTAAAACATCACAAGACACAAATGCGCAACTAAATATTGCAAAAACGAGTGCAAATGCAATTATTCTGACAGCTTTCATTAAAACATCCTCCAAAAAGGTATTAATAACTACATTAAATTATACAACAAATACAATATTTTGTCAATAGTTATTTTTCGGTTTTTTTAATTTTTAATAAATATTTTATAGGTTTAACATCACTCTTGCGCTGACAAAAGTTACGTAAGCTGACCATGCGGTAGACGGTAACATAATTACTGTTGATAAAAATGAGATCTTTGTCCACAGACAAATGCAGATTATTGAGCATATCAGTGCAAGTATTGAAATAATTACCGATACGAAAAGCTTTTCGGCGATAAAAAATATAGGATAGTGAGCAATTGCCAAAAAAATCAATATGATCAGAAATATTATTCCTTGATAAGCCTTTATTTCATTTGCACCGCATATTCTTTTTGCACCGATCAGAGTGATCACCGTTCCGAGAGCATAGCCCACGAGGAATTTTTGCAAAAGCTCTGATCCGCACCATATCCAAAGCGGCGGTATGAGTTTATCGTTGCTTATTTTATGTAGCATTTCATAAGGACTTCCCGAAAGAATTATTACGCTTAATCCTATGGCGGCAAACATAATGCCGATGATTAACGGAATATTGTTTTGCTTAGTTTTGTCAGACATGATAACACCTCAAAAAAACTGTGCTCACCTTACGGTCAACACAGTTTATGATTTTTTATTCGGTTTTATGATTGGTAACGTTGAACCAACCGATCTCCAAAGAATATTCCGTTTTCCCGTTGTCGCTCGAATTTTCTTTTTCGTAGGTTAGTTTTTGAACGGTATCGGGTACCGAAAATTCTGAAATACCCTCAAGATCGCAATTATCGTATATTTCTCTCATTACGTCGTCCCAGATATAAACCGAGAGATTTCCGCCGAAATCCTCCAAATTTTGGGGATATTCGTATCCAAACCATACTCCCGCAAGAAGCTCGGGAGTATATCCGACGAAATATCGGTCGCAGCAGTTGCCCGACGTTCCCGATTTGCCTGCAACGGATACGGAGGAATCAAGCGTCACCTTGCCGCTGGCAGTACCCGAATCCACTACGCCTTCCAAAAGCTTAGTAACGATAGCGGCGCTTTCTTTTGATATTGCCGCTTCTTGCGAAGGAGAGTTGTCGAGAATTATTCTTCCATTCTTATCGGTAACCTTATAATACGAACGAGTTTTACTCATAATTCCCTCTTCAAAAACAGAATATGCTCCCGTTAGTTCACGAAGCGTCACTCCTTTCGTAGGCTGACCCAACGCAAGAGACGCAGGGCCTATATCCGCTTTTTCATCAAGGCTTGTGAAAAGCAGCTTGTCTTTTAAAAAGCGCATAGATTCCTCTGCACCGATCATATCGAGTACCTTTACCGCTACCGTGTTCAGTGAGTGTTCGACCGCATACTTTATATCTACCGAGCCCGAAAAGGTACGATCAACGTTTTGAGGCCATCCTTTAGTAAAGTCGGATTCGTTTGTTACCGGAGAGTCTTCGATTTGAGTTGACCAATTTATAAGTCCTTTGTCAATTGCGGGAGCGTACACGGAAAGAGGTTTTAAGGTTGATCCGGGAGGACGTTTGGTTTGTGTGGCATAGTTTTGAATACGATTTCCCTTTTTTTCGCCCAAAGCTCCTGCAACTCCGAGTATATCTCCGGTATAGGGGTCTATTATAATCATTGCGGATTGAGCAGTGTTGCCGTTTCTGTCTGTTGGAAAGTTATATTCGTCTGAATAATATTCGTCAAGTATTCCCTGCATTTTATCATCCATAGCCGTATATATTCTGTATCCGCCACGATAAAGCATAAGTGCCGCAGAGTTTTTGGTCAGATCGTATTTGAGACAGAGGTCGTTTATTACGTCCTCTATCACCATATCAACGTACCAAGAATTGACGTTTTTCGGTGTTTTATTCGATATATTCAGCTTGATCGGCTCTTTTATAGCGCTTGAATATTCCGATTTCGTTATATAACCTTGATCTAGCATACATTCAAGGACAACGTTTCTTCTTTCAATATTGTTTTCGGGATGCTTTATAGGATCATAACGTGAAGGATTATTGGTAATGGCTGCAATTGTGGCGCATTCGGGAAGAGTAAGATCTTCTGGTGATTTTGAAAAAAAGAATTCCGCTGCAGCACCTACGCCGCGGCATCCCTCCGATAGGTTTATTACGTTGAGATATAACTCCAATATTTCACTTTTTTCATAGTCGTTTTCTATTTTTATTGCTGCAAACGCTTCTTTTATTTTACGTTCAACCGATATTTCGTCGTGTCCGGTTATATTTTTTACAAGCTGTTGCGTGATAGTTGATCCGCCAAACCTTCCGCTGCCGATAAAATAATTCGTTATTGCCCTGCCCGTTCGTACGGGATCGATTCCGTTATGTCTATAAAAACGTTTATCTTCAATGGCGACAAATGCGTTAATAAGATCTTGAGGAATAGAGCCGTAAGAGGTGTATTTATATTTGACCCCGTTATCAAGGCTCGCATTATCGATTTTTTTAGCCTTTGAAGTTTTTCTGCCGTCAATACTTTCAAAGCAATAAAATTCGGTCTTATCGGACGATATATGCGCGTCGAGCAGCTCGTCGTTTACGGAATTATCCGCATATTTCTTCAACCAAAAGCCGCCTGCCAATACTACCGCCCCAAAGCCAAGCGAAACCACCGTTGTTAATGTAAGTAAGATCTTCAATGTCAGCTTCATAAGTTCACCTCTTTTCATCACAAAGATATTTTTCCGCAAAAAATGAATTATATTAGCTTAAATTGCATAGAATACAGTTACAATTTTTATTTTCAGAGATAAGAAGAGGTGGTTTTAGATGAAGATTTCAAAATTGGTTCGTCTTTCCGCGGCTTTTGCACTGTTTTCCGTTTCGATTTTAAGTATATATTCAAATTTTAAAGCAGTGGCAGCGTACGACAAGATGAGATCAAGCGCAAACGATTTGAAAAGGCGAATGTCTGATATGCGAGATGCCGCGAATCAGCTTTCCAAGCAGATGAAGGTTCAGAACCGTCATACAGAAGAACTGATAGAAGTTTTGAGCGAAGTGGCAGATGCAAATTATGAAATGAATATGGTTGACGAAAGCGGCGATGAGAAGAGTTCTGTGTTTTATACAGTAAAGGAGTATGATGGTATAATTGGTGTATTCAACGAAGAAAATGAACTCGTTGACGAAGAAAATCTCGTGGTGGCTTCGCTTTCACAGTCCGACCGAAAGGATCTTGAGATCGGAATAAAGGTAAAGGGTGATATTGAGCTTGAAAAGCTTCTTGACGGTATAAAAAGCGGAAATCGGTAATACCGATTTCCGCTCAGCGTGTCGAGAAAGGCTCGACACGCTGGGAGACTCCGAAAAAGGCAGGTATATTTTTCGTTCTTACATTCGTCGGCGTACAGGGGTACGCCAGAGTGTAAGAACGAAAAAAGCAAGTAAGCGCAAGGCTTTTCTCGAAATGCCTTGCGCTTTTCCTTGTCAGATTTTTTTATTTACATATTGCTTATTGTTTTTTGCTATTGGTTCACTTGCGGTAGAGCGACTTTTTCGACAGTCTGTGGAGGGGAGAGAACCTAAAAAAAGGTTCTCTCCCCTCCTGCATCTTCCCCTCTTTCCAATAACTTCAGAAAAGAGGGAGTCTTTATTTAACTTCTTCGCTTGAAGATATTATTATTTCTAAAACGGCTAAATATTATCCCGCTGCAACCGATAAATGATCGTATGAAACCACCTCTTTTCAAAAAGCTTTTTGGTAGGTGGGGGCGCGGGGGAGAAAACCTATTTTGCAAAAATGGTTTTCTCCCCCGCAAAAACATATATACAATCAATCAAGCTCGCGCTTGCCCGTGTAAAGCTCGTAATATCTGCCCTTCATTTCGAGGAGCTGCTCGTGAGTGCCGCGCTCGATAATTTCGCCCTGTTCAAGCACCATAATGGCGTTAGAGTTGCGGACGGTGGAAAGACGGTGAGCAATGACGAAGGTCGTTCTCGTCGCCATTAGTCTATCCATACCGTGCTCGATGTGTCGCTCGGTCCTTGTATCGACAGAGCTTGTCGCCTCGTCAAGAACGAGGATAGGAGCCTTGGAAAGTGCCGCTCTCGCGATATTTAAAAGCTGTCTCTGTCCTTGAGAGAGGTTTGATCCGTCGCCCTCAAGCATAGTATCATAGCCCTTTTCAAGTCGCATAATGAAGCTGTGCGCCGAAGCCGTCTTTGCCGCGGCGATGACCTCGTCGTCGGTGGCGTCGGGTCTGCCGTAGCGGATGTTCTCCATTACCGTTCCCGTAAAGAGGTGGGTATCCTGAAGCACCATCGCGATGTTGCTTCGGAGGGTCTCGCGCTTGATGTCGTGAATATCCACGCCGTCAATGGTTATCTTACCCGAATCTATATCGTAGAATCTCGAAAGCAGATTGGTAACGGTGGTCTTTCCCGCGCCGGTAGAACCGACGAAGGCTATCTTCTGACCGGGATGAGCGTAGAGCGATATGTTTTTGAGAATCACCTTGTCGGGATTGTAGCCGAAGGTCACGTTTTCAAAAACTACGTCGCCGCGCATCTCGGGCATATCGAGAGCGCCCTCGGCATCGGGAGTCTCGGGCATCTCATCCATGACCGCGAACACTCTTTCCGCGCCCGCGAGAGCCGAGAAGATAGACGAGGTCTGCTGGGAGATGTTATTGATAGGCATACTGAACTGCTTGGAATATTGCGCAAAGAGCTGAAGCGCACCGGGATCAAGTCTGCCCATTACCATAAGCACACCTCCCACGCCGATGGTGACCGCGTAGCTTATCATGCTCGTATTATGCATAATGGGACCCATAATGCCGCCGTAAAACTGTGCCTTCATCTGCTTATTGCGGAGATCCTCGTTGAGAGTCTCAAATTCCTCACAGCACACCTTTTCGTGGTTGAACACTTTAACTACCTTCTGTCCCGTGACCGTCTCCTCAACGTAGCCGTTTGCCGCGCCGAGTGCCGCCTGCTGACCCGAGTAATACTTTCTCGACATCTTTGCTATCTGCATACCGCCAAGAGCAAAGAAAGGAATAAAGACAACGGTTATGAGGGTGAGCCAGATGTTGGTGGTTATCATAAATACCAGCGTTCCCACAAGGGATATAACGCCCGAAACGATACCCGTCAGCGAGTTGTTAAGCATAACGTCGATGTTGTCAACGTCGTTGGTAAATCTCGACATTACCTCTCCCGTAGGGTGAGTATCAAAATACCTTATGGGAAGCTTCTGGAGCTTTCGGAAAAGGTCGTTTCTTATCTTTTCAAGAGAGTTCTGAGATACGGTCATCATAACTCTCGCTTGCAGATAATTGGTGAGGATTCCGAATGCGTATATAAATACGAGAATAATGATGATGGACAAGATGTAGAACATCACCTCGAATGCGACCGTGTTCTCCTCGTAGGTCGTTCCCACGATAGCGGAGATCATTCCGCCGAAGGTGTTGGAGGAAAGCTCTACAAGGCCGTCAAGCATTTTGTAGATTCCCGAATCAAGGCTGGTGTCAAAGGGCTCGAGCTCACTTTCACCGTATTTTACGCTTAAGTGGTAGTGGTTATTGGCGTATTCCTCACCCTTTGTGACCGAGATAAGATAGCTTCCTGCTTTGACGGGAAGATTTTCTTCAAATGCGCTTGCATTGTCGGGAACGGTTGCGGACCAAAGCTGTTCGGTCAACGAGTAAACCTTGACGTCCCAAGCACTCTTGCCATCGCCGATCTTGTTGTGATGGGAGAATTTCAACGAAATAAATCCATCCTTCTCAAGGTCGATCTTATAAAAATCGACGTCGTTTTCACCCGAGATCTCGCCGCGTACCGCAGTGTCAAAGCCGATCTTTTCATCGGATTTTTCGTCGGATTTTTCGGGAGACAGTAGCTGGGGAGTAAAAGGATCGCTGTTCTGCTCGTCGTTTTCAACAACACCCGTGACATATTCCGAAAGACGGTTGATGATAGGTCTGGTCATATAGCCGCCTACGAGAGACGCGGCAGTGTTTATCATCATAACTATCAATACGATGAAAAGAAGCACCTTGTATTTGCCGACGTAGCCGAGCAATCTGCCGACAGTCTTTTTCAGATCCTTGGGTTTTCCTCCGGGACCACCGGGACCTCTGCCTCTGGGTCCGGGACCGCCGGGACCTCTCTGTCCGGGCTTGGACGAGCTGTGATACTGCTTTTGAAGTTCAGCTAAGCTTCTTGCCATTATCAATTACCGTCCTTTCCCGAGATCTGAGAATTATATATCTCCTGATACTCGATATTATTCTGCATCAATTCGTCGTGAGTTCCAATGCCCGTGATCCTGCCGTCGTCCATAACGACTATCATATCGGCGTCCTTGACCGAGGATATCCTCTGGGCAATGATTATCTTGGTGGATGCCGCAAGCTCCTCGCGGAAGGCACGGCGTATCTGCGCCTCGGTAGCGGTATCGACTGCGCTGGTCGAGTCGTCGAGAATGATTATCTTGGGGTTCTTAAGCAAGGCGCGTGCGATACAAAGTCTCTGCTTCTGTCCGCCCGAGACGTTAACGCCGCCCTGACCCAGCTCGGTCTGATAACCGAGAGTGAAGTTCTTGACGAATTTATCCGCCTGCGCGCTCTCGGCGGCGGCAAATATCTGCTCGTCGGTGGCATTCTCGTCGCCCCAACGGAGGTTTTCCTCGATAGTTCCCGAGAACAATACGTTCTTCTGGAGCACCATTCCAACGCCCTCGCGGAGATTATACAGAGTATAGTCCTTGACGTTTCTGCCGTCAACGAGGATCTCTCCCTCGTCGGTGTCGTAAAGACGGGGGATGAGAGAAACGAGAGTGGTCTTTCCGCATCCCGTAGAACCGATTATACCGACCGTGCTTCCCGCCTCTATCTTAAGGTCTATCTTCTCAAGCACGGGCTCGGCGCTGTTCTTATAATAGCGGTAGGTTACGTTCTTGAATTCTATCTCTCCGCGCTCAACTACTGCATTTCCGTCGGCATTCTCTCCGTCGGTGATGTCCAGCTTTTCGTCAAGAAGCTCGCTGATTCTCTTTGCCGACGCAAGCGCTCTCGACGAGAACATAAGCATAAAGGTCACCATCATAAGAGACATAAGTATCTGTGTCACGTAGTTGATGAAAGATGAAAGCTCGCCGACGCTGAAGCCCGCGATATTGTTGTCGTTATTGGTTATAACGAGCTGTGCGCCGAACCAGATAACGAGGCCTGTGGTGATATACATAAAGAAGGACTGAACGGGCTGCATAAAGATCATATTCTTCATAGCGGACATTCCCGCATCCTTAAGATTCTTGTTTGCGCCTCTGAACTTTTCCTCCTCAAAGACCTCGCGGGTAAAGGATTTTACAACACGCACGTTGGTGATGTTCTCCTGAACGGTGGAATTGAGTGCGTCGATCTTGGTCTGCATCTTTGCAAATCTCGGCATACCGCGCGCAATAATAAACGCCATAGAACCGAGAAGCAGAGGGAGCGTGACCGCCATAACGATAGAAAGCGAGGGGCTGAGCTTGATCGCCATAATGATACCGCCTATGAGCATACCGGGGGAGCGGAGCATCATACGGAGCATCATATTAATGAACATCTGCATCTGCGAGACGTCGTTGGTAAGTCTGGTCACAAGAGAGCCCGTGGAAAACTTATCGATATTGGCAAAGCTATATCCCTGGACCTTTCTGAAGAGGTCGGCTCTGAGGTCTGCTGCAAAGTTTACCGACGCCTTTGCGCCGAAATACGAGCCGCCGACACCGCCGATCATCATAAGAAGTGCGGTGCCTATCATTTTTGCCATTACGATAAGGCTTCCTTCGGTAGTAAGGGTATGGTTTATAGCTCCGTTGATAACGTCGGCAAGATAAAGAGGCATAAGCACCTCGCCTACCACCTCAATTATCATGCAAAGCGGTCCTAAAATAAAGAAATGAAGATATGGCTTTACGTATTTAAACCATCTTTTCATTGTTCTTCCTCCTTTCGGGTATGTGTTGGGTTTTGTGCGTTTTCCGATGATATCGGATCGATATTTTTGAGATTTTCCTGCATTCTTTCAAGCAGATAGGTGAACTCTGCAAGCTCCTGCGCGGAAAAATCCTTAAAGGCTTGACTGTCTACGTGCTGAAAATACTTTCGGCTCTGGAGCGCCGCGTCTCTTCCCCGCTCGGTTATTCTTATCTCATTATATCGGGAATCGGAGCGTTCGCCACACTTTCCTCGCTCGATATATCCGTCGCTCTCAAGCTTTTTCAGCGTGACCGCAACGGCGGCGGGGCTTATATCGAAATGCTTTGCCAGATCCTTTTGAGTGGGAGTGTTCACACATCTCGTAAGATACATCAGCATCCTGTGCTGGGAACGGTGCATTCCCGCATCGTTTGCCCACCCCTCAATGGCTCTGCGGTGGAGAATATCAGCGGATAAAAATGCTTGTACCGTCTTCTGTATTTCAGCTTGGCGGTCGCCTTCGTTAGTTATCAAGTCGTTCTCTTTTGTCAAGACAAAATTACTCCTTTCGGCTGATTTCATCAAAAAAGTTAACGTGTTAACCGTTAACTATTTAATTATATCACCGAAATCAAAAAAGTCAAGTGAAATTTGTGTGAATTTTTCAATGAAAATCAATTATTCAGAAGAAAGATCACAAATAAAAAAGCCATCCCGATGCCACAAGGCATCGGGATGGCGGGGAAGCTATTCAACAAAAACGTTAAGGACAATTGATCCGCCCGTGAAAAGGATAACGGAACGCAAAAAATCGTAGGCGCATATAGTTTTCGTGGCAAACAGAACCACAAAAACGATAGACGCTATGCCGAAAAGCACCGTGAGAATGCGGAAAATGATAGCAATAGGCTTTCTCTTCAGCTGCTTTGGGGTAAGGAAAAGCTGTGTGATGTGTAAAAAGGAAAAGCAAGGA
>JAZMZI010000006.1:0-5109 GCA_045585895.1 Eubacteriales bacterium | reverse complement strand
GAGAACGTAAACATCTTCGTATTCGATACCGAGGTTTACTCCAACACCGGTGGACAGGCTTCCAAGGCTTCCAACATCGGTCAGGTTGCTCAGTTCGCAGCTGCAGGTAAGGCAATCGGCAAGAAGAACCTTGCAGAGATCGCTATGTCCTACGGTTACGTTTACACCGCTCAGGTTGCTATGGGCTACGATATGAACCAGCTCCTCAAGGCTCTTACCGAGGCTGAGGCTTACAACGGTCCTTCTCTTATCATCGGTTACGCTCCTTGTGAGATGCACGGTGTTAAGGGCGGCATGCAGAACTGCCAGCTCGAAATGAAGAAGGCAGTTGAGGCAGGCTACTGGCAGACCTTCCGTTACAACCCCACTCTTGAGTCTAACAAGCTGATCATCGACTCTAAGGAGCCTACCGGTAACTACGTAGACTTCATTAAGAGCGAGACTCGTTACGCTCGTCTTGCACAGTCCAACCCCGAAAGAGCTGCTGCTCTCTTCGCTAAGGCTGAAGCAAACGCAAAGGCTAAGTACGACAGACTCCAGAAGATGGGCAAGCTTTATGAATAATTTTGAATAGAGCCCTGCGGGGAGAAAACTTTTGAAAAAAGTTTTCCCCCCGCTCCCCTCTTTCAAAACTTTTCAAAAAACGGTTTAATTCAAATCAAAATCCTCCTTTCTTACGGGAGGGCTTTTTTGATTCTGTGCTTGACAAAAAGAGATAGCGTGTTATAATTAAAATAATGAAGATTGATAGGAGGCGACATTATGCGAGAGAGAGCCTACAATTTAATGAAAGAATGGTGCGACACGCTACTGTCTTATCAGGTCAGGACGAAAACACCGTATACCGACGGAGCGTTGCTCTGTCCCGCCTGTCACGTTTTACACGGCAGAGTTGCCGATCTTTGCTTTCCTTTGACGGTCATCTGGTCGAGGACGGGAGAGGAAAGCTATCTTGAGGAGGCTGACAGGCTTATCGATTGGTCGGAGTACAATTTACAGACTTCCGACGGTCTATGGTACAACGATATAACCAACCGCTGGTACGCCACAAGCGCATTTTCGGCGATGTCTATGGGAGAAGCGGTTTATCACTTCGGAGATAAGCTCCCCTTGAAATATAAGGAAAAATGGATGTCGATATTCGTTAGAATGTGCGATACTATCATGACACTTGACACTCGTGAGAGCTTCAGACCTGTGACGAATTATTACTGCGGCATCTCTGCTCTTCTTGCCATGGCTTGGAGGCTGACGGGTGACAAGAAGTATTATGAAAAGTCTAACTACTGGGTAAGTGTTGCGCTATCCAGATTTGACGGTGACGGATTGCTTTACGGTGAGGGTTATCCCGTGGACTCTGCCGACGGCACCCATACCATTGATATGGGCTACGATCTTGAGGAATCTCTACCTCTGCTTCTCCGCTACGCCGAATTGACGGGAGACTACAAGGAGCTTTTCCGCGACAGATTTATGAAGCATTTAGTCTTTCTCCTGCCCGACGGCGCCATCGACGACAGCTTTGGTGTTCGCCACAACAAGTGGACATACTGGGGCAGCCGCACCAGCGACGGTGTGATCGAGGGCTTGGCGCTTCTGCTTCACGATCCCGTTTGCAACAATGCTTGCGAGAGAGTGCTGACGCTTTACGAAAAATGCACTCGCGACGGTCTTTTATCTATGCCTATGGCGCACGTAACGGGAGAACCGACCTGCCTGCATCACACCTTTACTCACGCCAAGGCTTTGGCGGCGTTGGTTTGCGCTGAAAGTGTTCCCGAGGTAAAGGAAGTCAAGATTCCTTGCGAGGAAAAGTTTGGTATTAAGATCTATCAGCAGGGTCACTTACTTTTGGTCTCTCACGGCAGCTTCAGGGCTACTTTTTCCACGGTTCACCACGATTGCCAAGCTCCGCACACGGCAAATTCGGGCGGATCGATGAATCTGCTTTATCACGACAAGTACGGTATTATTTGCGCGGCGACCACTGCGGATTACTTCCCCACCGAGCCCTTGAATCAGCAATATCTCCGCAAAGCCGACAATCCCCCTTGTATGACGGCGCAATTTGTGATCGGCGGCGCGCAGGCTTGCCGCGATCGTAGTGCAAAGCTGACTTATGAGGGCTCACGGGTCATGGCGACGGCTGAAAAATGGCAGGCTTGCTACTCTTTTGAGGGTAATGAGTTGAAAATCAGTCTTGAATGTGACGACGGAGTTTACAATCTGCCTATCGTTTGCGACAGAGGGCAAAAAGTTGTCGTTTCCGAGGACAAAAAGGTCTTGGAGATCGATGGCGGTGTGACGGTTATTTCTGACGCACCGATGATTATTGATCCCAACAGACGCGTTTTCCACCAGGTTGGCGGTCTTGCTTATCTGCCTGTTGAGATTCCCGTCAAGGGGTATGTGACGGTTACGGTTAAATAGTAAAAATCCTTGCAAACAAAGCGTTTGCAAGGATTTTTCGTTATTTTATGCCCTTTTTGCGATACTCTGCGGGAGATACGGCGAAGTGGTTTTTGAAATTTCTGTTGAAGGTGCGGAGGGATGAATAGCCTACCTCAAGGGCGCACTGTAGTATGGATTTATCGGTATTATCCAATAGATAGCAGGCTTTATTCAGACGGTAGATATTCAGGTAGGAAACGTATGAGATGCCCGCTGTTTTCTTGAAGCATCTGGACAGGTAGGCGTAATCGTAGCCAAGCTGTGAGGAAAGCTCCTCAAGAGAGCACTCGCCCGCGAAATTCTCTTCAACAAAGGCAAAAATTTTGGAAAGAAGACTTTTTTGTCCCGATTTGCGCGGCTGATACTCGGCATTTTCGTCAAATGAGGCACAAAGCGAATATAATAGTCCTTTTTTGGCTATGGTTTTGGCGTTTTCGGGGGTCTTGTCGAGGGTTTCTATAAGATATTTGTCGGGGGTGAAAGGGTTGCTTTCGGGAAGGCTTTTTTCGGTTTTGGAGGAATAAGCGCGGACGAGATCGGGTGAGAAGATGCAGAGCATATGTCGGCTTTTTTCGGATTCAAGCGCATGGAGCTGATTTGGGAAGATCAGAAGGGCTTCGCCCTTGTGTAACAGATTCTCTTTGCCGTCCACGGTGACCTTCATCTCACCGTCCAACACCGTGATCAGCTCAAAGCAGAGATGCATATGCGGGGGAAATGAAAAATCCTCGCCGTATTCCTTTATGAAATAATCACTTGAGCCGATGTGCTTGAATTCGTAGAACATACCTTCACCCCTTTAAAAAGACAAATTCTGTCTAATAATTATACGCTTATTTGCGAGAAATGTCAAGATATATACACTATAATTAATATATAAAATTAATTCGGGGGTTATTATGAGCTATTTTATCGGCGCTGATCTCGGCACGTCGTCATTAAAGCTTTTGCTTGTTGACGAAAAGGGCAACATATTGTCTAAGGCTTCAAAAGAATACTCGGTCAGCTACCCTGCGCCCGGGTGGAGCGAGCAGAATCCAGAGGCTTGGTGGGATGCCTTTGTTTCGGGTGTTAAGGATCTGCTTTCGGGCATTGACCGTTCCCGTGTCAAGGGCATTGGAATCGGAGGTCAGATGCACGGTCTCGTGGCACTTGACGGAGAAGATAAAGTCATTCGCCCCTGCATTCTCTGGAACGACGGCAGGACGGCGAAGGAGACCGCCTATCTCAATGAGGTCGTAGGCGAGGATATTCTTGCCGAAAACACGGCAAATATCGCCTTTGCGGGCTTTACCGCCCCGAAAATTCTTTGGATGCGAGAAAACGAACCCGATAATTTCGCTAAAATCGCTAAAATCATGCTTCCCAAGGACTATCTCAACTTTCTTTTAACGGGCAAGCACTGTTGCGACTATTCCGACGCTTCGGGTATGTTGCTCCTTGACGTCGGCGAGAAAAAGTGGTCGAAAAAGATGCTTGACCTCTGCGGCATTTCCGAGGATCAGATGCCGACGCTTTACGAAAGCTACGAGGTCGTGGGCAATATTCTCCCCGAAATAGCCGAAAGCCTTGGTATTCCCTCTGTCCTCGTAGTCGCGGGTGCGGGTGACAACGCGGCGGCGGCTGTGGGTACGGGAACGCTTTTTTCGGGCAAGTGCAACATTTCTCTCGGCACGTCGGGAACGGTATTTATTCCATACGACAGCTTCACACCTACAGAGAACAACAGTATCCACAATTTCTGTCACGCAAACGGTAAATTTCATCTTATGGGATGCATTTTGTCGGCGGCAAGCTGTAACAAGTGGTTTTACGAGGACATTTTGGGCACGAATGACTATGAAGGCGAGCAATCGGGCATCCATGACGGCAAGCTTGGGCTAAATCACGTCTATTTTCTGCCCTATCTTATGGGCGAGCGCAGTCCGATCAATGACGTGGACGCGCGTGGCACGTTTATCGGTATGAGAGCTGACACCGTCCGCGCGGATATGGTGCAAGCGGTACTTGAGGGTGTGGCTTTTGCCATCAAGGAAAATATTGAGATCGCCAAGGATATGGGTGTAAAAATCGAAAAAAGCACGGTCTGCGGCGGCGGAGCGAGAAGTAAAATTTGGCTGAAGATCCTTGCCAACGTGTTGAATATGCCACTTGAGATACCCGTGACCGAGGAGGGACCGTCCTTTGGCGGCGCGATGCTCGCTATGGTAGCCACGGGCGAATACGGAAGCGTTAAAAAGTGCGCCGAAGCCCTTTTGTCTGTGAAAGAAACCATTTATCCCGACGCGGAAATTGCGGCAAGGTATGCGGTGCAATATGAGAAATTTGAGAAAATATATCCTGCGCTGAAGGGTGTTTTTAAAGAAATATAATGAAGGAGTTACTAAAATGAAAGAATTTTTCCCCGAAATGAGCAAAATAAAATACGAGGGCAAAGGTAGTAAAAATATGCTTGCCTTCAAGTATTACGATCCCGACAGAATAATCCTCGGCAAGACCATGAAGGAGCATCTTCCCTTCGCTATGGCTTGGTGGCACAATCTTTGCGCGGCGGGAACCGATATGTTCGGTCGCGACACCGCAGACAAGTCCTTTGGCGAGGTCAAGGGCACTATGGCGCACGCTCACGCAAAGGTGGACGCGGGCTTTGAGTTTATG
>JAZMZI010000005.1:0-38300 GCA_045585895.1 Eubacteriales bacterium | reverse complement strand
TGGCTCACAGAACGACATGGCTACGATCCGACTTGACCTCTTCGGTTGCTTCGACCTCTTCGGTTGCTTCGACCTCTTCGGTCGCTTCAGCTTCTTCGGCTGCTTCGACCTCTTCGGTTGCTTCGACCTCTTCGGTCGCTTCAGCTTCTTCGGTCGCTTCGGCTTCTTCGGCTACTTCAACTTCTTCGGCTGCTTCGGCTTCCTCAGCCGCGATTCTTGCTGCTTCTTCCTCAGCCGCGATTCTCGCCGCCTCTTCCTCAGCCGCGATTCTCGCCGCTTCCGCCTCGGCGCGTTCTCTCAAGAGTCTTTCAACACTCGCGCAATAGTTCACGATACCTTTGCAATTTTCGGCCTTATCTTCTCCGAATATCAGATCAAGAGTATCGAGCATGCTGGCATCATCCTCAAAAGAATGACCTTGAAGCGCGGTAACGACCGACGGAATGATCTTAGCCGCAACCGCTTCATCCACTGCAACGAGAGCTTCTCCTTCGCAAGCCATATAAGTGTACGCAAAGCTCTCCATACCAAGCCACATTCTGTTTCCGACGCTGAATTCGGAACGGGCATTTACATATTCCTCAAGGCGGTCAACCTTTTTCCAAATGTCCTCGTCAACCGAATATTTTGCAACCGCTTTTTCCGCAAGGAACTCCATCTGATAATAGCTGAAATTACGAACGTGAGAATGTGCATCGCTTACCTCACAGCTTTCAAAATCAACTTTTATGACCGCCGCCGACTCCGTAATGTAATCGGGAAGATCCGTAAGCTTCTGATCCTCGGCAAGATTAAGAACGAACCAAAGATTCTGAGGCATATAATAAGCGGTTTCCGTATTCTTTTCATTGTGCGCAATAACGTATTTGCAACCTGTCGGATTCTTTATGTAGCCTGTAAACACGCTGAAATACGTAAGTACGTCTGCAGATCGGACGTTGGTAAGTCCCGCAAAATGGATGCTGTACGTCGTTGCCTTAGCCGCCTCCATTGCTATTTGAACGGGGGCTTTGACCTTATTTCCGTTTGCGTCGGTATGGAACAGCATACCGTTTCCGCTAGTGAAGTTTTCGTCTACACGGTCAATGAACATCGGGGTGTGGAAATAGTTCGTGATCATATGCATAAACGATCTGAACTTATCGTCGTCCATTCCGGTAGTGACTATCAATCGGGTGGATGCCAGAGCCGCAAAGATCCTTCTTCCCACAGTCTCGGTAAGCTTATATCCCTGCTCTCCTGCCAAAGTTACAAAATCACGAACCGCTATATCAAACTTCTGATCCTTATCAATATATGACAAGCGCTCGTTTTCAATATTATTGCCGCTTTCGCGTTTTTCTATTGCCGCTATCTGGTCGCTAACGTCAAATTCATTAATAAACATTTTTTTCGCCGAGTAGACCTTTAGCTGCTCTGCTTTTTTGAACTCTTCTGCGTTGAGCTTATCCAACTTTTGTCTTTCCTCGCTTCGAATGCGGCTCCTTCTTACGCCCTCAACAATAAAGAATACAATTCCGCTTATTGCAATGATTATAGAAAAAACATCAAGGAAGCTTGAGCTTATTTCCATAAATATGCAATACATTTTCAATGCCAATGCCAGAGCGCAAGCTCCGGCTCCCATTATAAAATTGAACACTGACTTTCTCATAATATCAGTTTTCGCCTCCAGTTTGAAGTTATCAGAAGTAATATTTGACTTGGTATGAATATACCTGCTAAGGCTGTCTTTAGCGGGAACAACGACGGCATCTCCGCCGTTAACTCTTTTTTTCAGCCTTATATCATTGATCGAAGAACCAACGTAAAAGGTATATTGGCACTTTTCCTCAATAGCTTTTCCGCTCTTTTCATCATAAGCCGCGGGCAAGGCGTACGGGATCTCCACAACCTTGGTCTGTCCCGCCTTTAGCTCTACGCGGGCAAAACCGCAGAGTTGTTTGACCGGTCTTATATATCCCTGTCCCTCGCAACCAATATAGAGCTGAGCCACTTCAGCGCCCGCCATCTTTCCGCAATTCTTCACCGTAAACACTATGCTTTCGCGGCCCACGTGCAAAAAACCGTATTTGAATTTCGTATATGAAAGTCCGTGTCCGAAAGGGAATCCCGAAAATTCATTTGCGGTGTCGTAGTATCTGTAACCTAAAAAGCTTCCTACCTTGATACCGTCACGTTCAATGCGAGTCCTTCTTTCAATATACCTTTTGCCGGTATCAAAATACACGGTACTTGAAAGCTTACCGCAAGGATTGAACGATCCGAAAAGTATATCCGCAATAGCATCCGCCGCATATTTGCTCCCCAACGGCGCAAACAGTATCGCCTCACAGCTATCGGCAACCCTTATATCAGGCGTATGCTCTGGGGGAAGGATAGCAACCACTCTCCTTTTCCTCTTTTGCAATTCCATCAAAAGGTGCTGCTGATTTGCAGGTATTGATATTTGCTTGGTTTTGTGCACCTGCTTTTCACGTATTTCTCCAAACCCGAGAAATACCACCGTCACATCTGAACGAAAACTTAATTTCAAGGCAGGCTCTATAAGATCCTCGCTACGATCCTTTGAAATATCGTAACCCCTTTCCCTGCCGACCACGATTGCTCCGCGCTCCATCATTCTGTTTCGCAAAAGGGTGGCAAGACTGTTTCCGCATTCAAATTTCTCGTTGGCAATATCACCTATAATACATACTCTTTGCAAGGTATTCAAAGGCAATATTTTTTTGTCGTTTTTCAAAAGGACAACCGATTCACGCACAGCCGCCATTGCATTTTGCTCTACATCCTCATTGACCTCCATCACGGACGCCTCTGCGTGCCTTTCGTTTACCTTATAAGCAAAATCAAGCAGCCTGTCCAAAGCGAAATCCAGCATTTCGGGAGAGATCGCCTTTCCGCTTCTGACCGCATCTTCTAGGTCCTCCGTGGTTGAAGTGCCGTGCTCCACAGCCGCCTTGATTCTCTTGTAAAGAGCAAGCGCAGATTCAATGGCAAAGGGCGCTCCCGAAAAAAACATTCCTCCGTGCTCAAGATAAGGCACGGTATTTTTAGAGGACGCTTTATTGCAGATAGCTATGGCTCCCCGACAAATCTTTCCGCTTGACACAGCTTTTCTCAGCCCGTCGTTTACATCCTTGTACTTTTCGTTATCAAGGTCGGTTTCCGTAAGGATCGCCGCAACCGATAGATCCTTCGCAGCGGACGCATAAGGAATTTCCATATACTCTCTGAGAAATGCCGCGTCAGGCTCACCGTCCAGCCACTCAAGCTCGTCGGCGCGAAGTCCGAATCCGCTCACACCCGAGGCAACACCCGATCTTTGCGCCGCCTCGGCGTAGCATCTCGACACAGCCGACGCCAAAAAAGGATCCTCAGACAGAGCGCTTCTGTAAGGACTAATCTTTGGCTTCGGCCCGGGAAGCTTTACCATATTGCCACCTTTTTTTATTATCCCGTCGATCATATCTTCGGCGACCTTTCGCATAAGCTCAAGGTCCCATGAATTAGCCAAAGCCACGGGTGTCGGATAGCACGACCCGCAAGCATCCTCTACCGAACTCGGTCTGACGGTTGGCAGACCAAGCTCCGCATATGCTTCATCAGACAGGAATCTTATATCACTCAGTATGCGTATCTTGTCCCGCTCTGAAAGCTTTTCAATTATTTCGCCGTATTTAAGCATATTCTTCTCCAAAACTCATAAACTCTCGATCGAAAGACCGACAAGACTTCAAAATTCCGCGCTATCCTCAAGCGCCGTCAAACAAGCGCTTTTATCAAAACCGATCTTATTGTATTTTTTGGCATAACCGTATGTTGAATACATCAAAACAAAGATCAGCGACAAAACCAAAGCCACTATAGGTGCCAGCAAAGCTATCATCGGTCTGCTTGCGGTTCTTCTTTTTACGCTAAAGCTTCTTAACGCCTTATTACGACCTTTTTGCGGATCGATCAAAGGCTTGGCAGGCAATATGTAATCTACGATCACCTTGCCCTCGCTGACAGTATAAACGTAATTACCGGATACGACGCGGGAAAACACCACTTTAAAATCGCAGCACCTGTTGTCGACTATGATCGCCTCGTCGGAAGCAAACACTTCTTCGGGGCGAAGCCTCATTGCGGTGTGCTTCATCTTGTTTTTTCCAATGACTTCTCCGTTAACGTCCAATTGCACTACCGTATATTCCATGGAATCTGCTTCAAAGTCGGAATCGTTAACGAATCTTATAAGCAAGCCCTTCTTATCGCCCTGTTGAACGAATATGTAGTTCTTTACGGTAATAAAATTATCTGCCTGCGAATATTGATAAAATCCTTTTGAAATTCGCTGTTGACCTTTTGCCATGACGAACCCCTCTCATTTTCCCGATAATCTTTTTGATAAGCAAAAATATTTTGCCGTCGTTTTTAATTTTTATATCCCTCGTGCAATGCGCCAATATGACCAATGCCGAACAGATCGCACTTATAGCCACCGAGGCAATCACCGTTTTCGCATCGCTTATTACTTCAATGTCTTTCGAAAACGCATTGAATAATGTTTCAACGTACGGTTTTAAAAGCATAACCTGAAAAGCCGTGAATGCGGCGGAAAGTCCAACGTACGCACAAAGGCTCGTTCCCGAATAATATACCGTAGGGGTTTTTGAAACCTTGATTCCGTTTACTCTCTTAGCCAAGACCGATACGTAAGCCGTATCCATCGGCAAAGACACCGCACTCGTAAGCTCTCTTTTGCCCACGATCAAGTCCGTGACCGCCAAAACGTCAATAATTCTGTCTCTTGAATTAAAGGCTATCACGTCATACTCCAGAGAATAGACTCGGGGATCTACCTTACACTTTAAAAATTTCTCCCCGTTATTTGAGGAAACGATGTACTGATCCACGTATCTTTTCGTTTCGGCGGCAGGCTCGTAAACTATCGCCCTACCGTCATCGTAAACGTATTTTTTAAGGCCTCGGTCAATCGCCTTGACTCCTCTTTTGGAAGGTCGGATAAATATTTGCGGCAAGAGCCTTCCCACCACGAGAACGTAAATGACGAAGCTTGTAAAAAACATAAAGATCAATGCCGCTACGTTCACGCTCTGCATGACTAAGCCTTCTTCGGTCGTATTGAATAGTTCAACACTGTTTATGTAATCGTTTACAAGATCCATAAGATTATTTATAAATTCAGTAATCATTCTAAATCTCCCTTGCTTGGGGCAAGATCCCCATTAAGCGGCACTTATTGCTGTGCGTACTTATCAAAAACCCTCTTAACGTCTTCCGCTGTTACGGTCACGTTTCCGTCGCCCTCAAGCTCCTTAATAAGCTCTATGGATACGGCGTCTATAACCGCTTCGGGAATCTCGACGTCCTCTCCCATAGCGTCTCCGACGTACTTTTTCGCGGTTTCCTTAAGGACATCTGCCTTTTCCTCGGACGTGGAATAATTCATTCCGTTTATCTGGTTGATCATATCAGCCAATCCGTCGGATAATTTGTCGTAATCCTCGGAAGAAAGATTGTTTCCGTTAAGCTGCTGCGCAACCGCGGACATCGTTATCGATGTTACTCTTATGTGCTTGGTATAACGGTTTTTTGAAAATTCTTCGTTAACTCTGTCTATCAGATTCGAATCGTCCAAAAACTGCAACGCGGCGCTGAAATCGGTAAAATCCACATTCATCATATCTGTATCAATGATCAGCGCGTAGAGATTAAGCAACGTCACCATATTGTATTTGATACTGTCCCTGTTAGTTTCAGCGCAAACCGTAAGCACCTCATCAAAGGTTTTCTGTATCAATGACGGCATTTCGGGAAGAGCTATACCCAAAACCTTTCCTCCGCTCTGCCAAGTTTTAGCCGATTTGGAAAGCAGCTCCGCAAATACTCCTCTCACCATCTTCAGTTCCGAAACACTTTCTCCCAAAGCTCTGACCTTATCCGCATCACCGGGTTTGGCATCTTTCGGCGACTGTATGACGGAGTAGGCTTCGGAAGCATTGACCGCAACGTCGTAAATAGCATCCAGCTCGTTAAAGAGGTATACTTTTTCTTTGTACATAATGGTGGTGGAAACGGCTCTGAACATATATTTTCCACCCATATGATAAAATACGCTTCCGGGAATATCCTTATAATAGCGGCGAACGGTATTTACTTCGTCACTTTTCAAGCGAAGCCTCAACCACGCCTCCTCTCCGAATACGTCAACTATCTCACAGCTCTTGTCTATCACCTCAAGAGATCCCATAAAAGGCGAGATGACCGCCATAGTCACGAGCACAGCCGAAAAAGCACCGACTATGCCGCCCATAAGCTTATCATGCCTGTAGAGAAACGCTTCGTTTTCACGGCAATATCCTATATCGTCTTTTCTCTTCTTTGTCAAAACTCGGCGTATAATACCGAAAATTATTCTGAAAACATCTCTAAACACGAAAAAGAAAACGAGGAAGCCGAGAATGCTCAGAAGCGTCGACACAACACCTATAGCCAGCTCTTCAAGCGAAACGAAACTATCGATCAACGACTTATACAAATCATAAAACGGTAAATATTGAAATACTTTTTTTACCAAAAACCTAACAAGTACGTTGATAGCCAAAGGCATCACGGTAACTGTAACCACCAGACTCGACACGACCGTGCCAAGCGAGATCAGCGCACCGATAAACCCCTTCTTAACACCCTTATATATTTCTATTCCCGAAATGACAGCAAACAACAAAAGGATCGCTACCGATAACATTGAAAACGACATAATATTATCCTTTCAGAATCAACGCTTTTACTATTTTCCGATAGTGCTAAATATAGAATATATTATACCATATATGCTAACTTATGTCAATAATTATTTAATTTTATATATGCATAAACAGATACTCATGCACAGATCTCTGCTTTTTTGGCACATTACCACAAAATGTAAATTTTTTGCATATTTGGAGATTGAGTTTACTAAAATGTAAAAATATGCTAAAATCAAATTGTATTACAGCTCAAGGAGGCGCATTATGGCGATTTTGCATTTGCCCAAGGGATACTATGCAGTTCAAAACGACCCCGACGCACCTAAAGATCGATTTACATACAAAGGCGTGGACTATGCCGCCGTCGAAGGTGAGAATCTTTTTTCGACCATTACCGAAGCCAACAAGGCGGCGTTTGAAACCCCGCACGAGGTCATTTCGGGTCTTGAGGGATTTGAATTTGACACACCCGTGATTATTTTTTCAGAGGGAAAACACACCGTAGATCTTTTTGCCTTCAACCATTCGGTAGCTCTTCTCGGTCAGAACGCAGGCGCCACTCCAAATCTTTTCGCTCGGGAAAACGAGATACCCGAAACAAACCCCATCCGTGAGAAAAACGAGTCGATCCTTTACGGCTCCTTCTGGCACGGCGCGTATCAGGTTGGCAATCCCGCCGTTGAGAAGATATACATTGATGGATTTTCGGTCAAGGGCGCGCGCTTTAACGATCTTCGCAACGGCGGCGGAAGATACGAGATAATATTCAAAAACATTATTCACCAAAAATATTGCGGATACACCCTTTACACCTTCCGCGCTCCCAAGGAAGGAGAGGCTGTTGAACGTTTCGTTACCTTTGAAAACATCAGAGTGGTTGATTTTGACGACTGCGACTACGGTGCGAATTTTATAAACATCTGCGCTACAAGGGCAATTTTTGACGGAATAGTTCACGCTCGCACCAACCAAGGCTTCGGTATATGTGACGCAACGAGGACTCAGAAGAATTTCTGCGGTATGGAGACGGAATACGTTATTAAAAATTCGTTTTTTGCCGAAAACAGCGGTTTTGGCGGCTTTATGACCTCTCTCGGTGACGACAAGGGCGCAAAGCTTTCTCTTACTTTTGAAAACACAAGATTCATCAACGCATCAGAGGAAAACTCTGCGCCCGTCTGCCCCGAAATGGGTAAAAATTGCAAGCTTACATTAAAAAATTGCTTTTTCAAGGACACGCGCGGCAACTCTTCCCCCGCAATTTCAGTGCTCGGAAAAGAAAAGTTCATAACGGTTGAAAACACCGTTTTCAAAGGTTTTTCACAGGGTGTTTCGGAGAAGATCATTCCTACAAAAGCACCTGCCAAGATCCTTGACGCAGAAAAAGATTTTTACAGCTACACTGCCGACTCCCACAAGATCATCGGCGCGAAAAACCGCGATATGTCGGTGCTTGACGCGCTCTACGCAGGCAGACATATCTACCGCGGTGACCTTCATATGCACACCAAGTGCGGCGGCACCAGCGACGGATCACAGCCTATGAGTGAGTGGCCCGCAAAGATGGATAAGCTTGGGGTCGATTTCGTAGTAATCGTCGACCACAAGCAGATGCGCGGATTTTTCCTTCCCGAATGGGATGAAGAAAGATTCGTAATGGGTACCGAGCCCGCCGGAATTATTGCCGGACTTAACGCGCCCAGAAACGGGATGGTAGAGCTTCACTACAATATGCTTTTCCCACACAAATACGGGCTTGCCATGGTTCTTGCCAACTTCCCCGAATTTGCCTTCAAGGGCGATGAACTGACGGGCAGCTTCAAATATTTTAAGGCTTCCCGAGAAAGATATTTCGAGCTGTTTGACTACGTTAAATCAATTGGCGGAATGATAGTTCACGCCCACCCAAAGACCATGCTTGTCTCCGATGATCCTCTCGATTATTATTTCGGAGAGCACAGCTTTATCGAGACGATATACGACACGGTCTACACCGCCGCCACGAGAAACAACTACAAGCTTTGGCAGAACATTTTGGCTCTTGGCAAGCACGTCTACGCGTCAGGCGGCTCCGATAGCCACACGGACACAAAAAATACCGCTCTCGCCGCGTTTTACACCGAAAAAAGACATTCTTCCCTTTTCTATGAGAGAATGCGTAAAGGAGACTTTAACGTAGGTTCTATGGGTATTAAAATGTGTATCGGAGAGCATCCTATGGGTGATGAAACCGCATTTGAGAACGGAATGATCTTAAGCCTTCGCGTATGCGACTATTTTGACCGCGACGCAAAGGAAAACACCGTCTATTCTCTGCGCATTTTTACCGACGAAGGACTTGCATTTGAGTCGGACTTTGACGGAAGCGAGACTCAGGAGCTACAGCTTGAAGTTAAGAAGAGAAGATTCTATCGCGCCGACGTCTACGACAAAACAAACGAATGTGTGGTTGCTATAAGTAACCCCATCTGGCTTGACGGAGAAAAATCAATTTAATATTTATCCCCCGAATCGGATAATTTCCGATTCGGGGGAATTTTTAGGATTATGTTAGTTGATAAATTGGAGTTTATAAGCCTTCCCCAGCGGGGAAGGGGGACCACGGCGGGGTTCCCCGAAGCGAGTGTGCGAGCTTTGGGGGTTTGCGCGATGCGGTGGATGAGGAGGTCGCCTTTTCAACAACAAAATGTCTTAAAAGAATTTCATCAAAAGCGTTATTCTAAAAGGGTTTGTTATGGGTGAAGAAGGTCGTGCAACCATACTACACAACCGCCAATGCTCTCCTCATCCACCACTTCGTGGTCCCCCTTCTCCGCTGGAGAAGGCTATTCTACAAACCAAAATTTATAATTTTTTCGGGCAATAGCCGAAAACCTATTGATTTTTTCCCAAACCCGTGGTAAAATGAAAGAGCCAAACCAATTTAATAAACATTTTGCGAGTATGGGATAACTGTACCCTTTTTTGCCATACAATAACACACTTTAGAATTTGATAAAATGCAGATTCTATTCAGTGTGTTATTGTATGGCTTGTACTCGATAACTTTATTGAATTGGTTTGGCGACTATCGGAGTCTGCGTTTTTGTGCGACGGCTTCGGTCGTCGCACTTTTTGATTTAAGAGGGTATCAAAAATGAAATTAGCAATTATAGGTTCGCGAAATCTGCACGTAGAAAATCTCGGAAAATATCTGCCCGAGGGTGTCACGGAAATAGTCTCGGGTGGCGCAAAAGGAATTGACAGCGACGCCGAAAGATACGCTGACGAAAACGGTATTAAAATCACGGTATTTTTGCCAAAATACAATCTTTACGGCAGAGGCGCGCCAATTAAGAGAAACCGGCAGATCGTCGACTACGCCGACGAGGTGTTGGCATTCTGGGACGGTTCTTCAAAAGGAACAAAAAGCGTTATCGATCATTGCGGCAAAACAGGCAAAAAAATTACCGTGATTCCCGTAAAGGCATAAAAATAATCCAAAATGTTTTTGACTTTTTTTTCAAAACTATTGACAAGACATCTTCTCGGTGTTATAATGTTAACATCTTTAGTGCGCTAAAGAAAACCGATGAGGAAGAGTAAGTAAGCAGACCTCTTTTTGTGCAGAGAGCCGCGGGTGGTGTGAAGCGGTCTTAAACGTTTTGCCGAATGGACTTCCGAGGGCAAGTTGAAAGGTTTTCGGGGAAACCGAAACGCCGAGTATGCGAGACGGAGACGGCGCTCCGTAATCAAATGCCAACGTATAGCGATAAACGAAATTCGCCGTATGAGAGTGGATGTTTTACATCAAGCAGGGTGGCACCGCAGGAAGATTTTTGGATCCTGTCCCCGCATTTAAGCAGGGATGGGGATTTTTTGTTTTCCGTCCCCGAAACATCACACAAAAAAAGAGAGGTATTTATTATGGCAGACAAGAACAACGTTCCATACAAGATCTACATTGAAGAAAGCGAAATGCCCAAGGCTTGGTATAATCTTCGCGCAGATATGAAGAATAAGCCCGCTCCCCTTCTCGATCCCGTGACCCACAAGGTCATGACCGCCGAGGAGCTTTCCGTGGCATTTTGCGACGAGCTTATCAAGCAGGAGCTTGACGACTCCAACGCGTACTACGAGATCCCCGAGGAGATCCGCAGCTTCTATAAGATGTACCGCCCTTCTCCCTTGGTCAGAGCGTACTGCCTTGAGGAGCGTCTCGGCACTCCCGCGAAGATCTACTACAAATTCGAGGGCAACAACACCAGCGGAAGCCACAAGCTCAATTCCGCGATTGCGCAGGCATATTACGCAAAAAAGCAAGGGCTTAAAGGCGTTACCACCGAGACCGGTGCGGGTCAGTGGGGCACTGCGCTTTCCATGGCTTGCTCCTATTTCGGACTTGACTGTAAGGTATATATGGTAAAATGCTCCTACGAGCTTAAACCCCACCGCCGCGAGGTAATGAGAACCTACGGCGCAAGCGTTACTCCCTCACCCTCTACCGAGACCGAGGCAGGACGCAAGATACTTGCAGAGCATCCCGGCACGGGCGGAAGCCTTGGCTGCGCTATCAGCGAGGCGGTCGAAAAGGCAACGAGTACCGAAGGCTACCGTTACGTTCTCGGAAGCGTTCTCAATCAGGTAATGCTTCATCAGTCGATCATCGGTCTTGAGACCAAGATTGCTCTTGACAAATACGACATAAAACCCGACGTAATTATTGGTTGTGCGGGCGGCGGCTCTAATCTCGGCGGTCTTATCGCTCCATTTATGGGCGAGAAGATCAAGGGCGAGGCAGACTACCGCATTATAGCCGTTGAGCCCGAGGGTTGCCCCAGCTTTACACGCGGCAAATATGCTTACGACTTTTGCGACACTGGTATGATCTGCCCTCTTTCCAAGATGTATACTCTCGGCTCTAACTTTATGCCTGCGGCGACTCACGCGGGAGGACTCCGATACCACGGAATGAACAGCACTCTCTCCCAACTCTACGCCGACGGACTTATGGAAGCGACCACCGTTAAACAGACCGAGGTCTTTGCGGCGGCAGAGGAATTTGCCCGCGTTGAGGGCATTCTCCCCGCTCCCGAAAGTAGCCACGCCATCAAGGTGGCTCTCGATATTGCCAAGGAGTGCAAGGAGACGGGCGAGGAAAAGACCATCGTCTTCGGTCTTACGGGTACGGGCTACTTCGATATGATGTCCTACGAAAAGTTCCACAACGGCGTTCTTCAGGACTACCGTCCCACCGATGAAGAAATAGAAAAAGCTCTTGAGAGACTTCCCAAAATTTAAGATAACAAAAAAGCTTGGATAGCCGTAAGGTCATCCAAGCTTTTTATGTTATTATTTAAATTCAAAAGAATAAATCTTTGCGTGCCCCTTCGTTCCGAAGATAAGGCTTGCACTGAAAAATGGTTTTTCAAGAGAGGAAAATTCAATCTCGTGGATCCTTCTCTCTCCGTCACCATTCAACTTAAAAGGTACCGTATCAAAGGAGCAGGGCGTGCCCTTCTGATCGGGGCGTGTGGTCTCGCCGTAGCAACGGAAGCCGACCTCACCGACTATCTCACCGCCCTCAAAGGTTGCGTCAAGTAAAATTTTCGTGCACTCTCCGCGAGGAACAAAAATAAATGGTGAACGAAGCCAGACGTCATTGTCAAAATCAAAGTCGAGGCAATTCTGATTACCAAAACCCTTGTCCGTAGTATTACGGTAATAGAAATTTTGTCTGTCATTCGTGAAATCAAACCTTCTGTGATCAATTTTTTCATCAAGAGCAAGCGCCTTTTCGCGGATGTAGTCAACCTTGCCGACTATCAGTGAAAATTTGAAGGTATATACGATATTGTGGTCGAGAATAACGCTGGTGGTGGGGCTGACCGTACCCGTCTGCCCATCCTTTGCGCCACCGATTCCCATACGCTCAACGCCTCCCGCAAAGCCGCCTACGGCTCCGCAGGTAACGGGGCTATAAACGCCAAGTCCGTAGTCGTTATCGTCGAGCAGTGCCACCCAGTTTTCAGGATAGAGCATAAACTCCGAGGGCCAATGTCTGTCGCCTGTATTCTTGCTGACTATCTCGGTAAGCTTGCCGCCCGTCTTGGGGTACTCGCCGACGTAAGAAACTATTCTGTAAAATTCGCCGTTGGTATAAACTGCGGGCAGCTCCTGACCGCAGGCGGGATGCTGGGTCTTATCGGAACGGCGATTGTTCAGCCTTGCGGTTACGTTAACCGTCTTTTCGTCAAGGGTATACCAAAGCTCGAAGTCGCATTCGCCCGGCACGTTATTAAGCGCCCACTGCATGGGAATACACTTGACGTACAAAACGTTTCCGTCTATTTTGTACTCTTCCACCTTGGCGCGATTAAAGAAGCAATCCCCCGTCTGAATGGGATTCCAGCCGGTATGTGTCCAGTTTTTGCCCATTTCGGTGCCTTCGGGATGGAATGGCACGGGACCCGAATAGAAGGAAAGCTGCACCTGTCTGCCCCAATCCCAGCTATTTATAAGATTCTTGTTGCCATGCTCGGCAAGATATGTTACCGCACCGCCAAGAGCGACGTTTATACCGAATTTTATGTACTCGTTTTCAATATAGACTACGTTTTCGTCAAGTATTTTGTAGTCCTCTGCTTCAGCGAGGTAATGAGGATTATTTGCCATAACTAAAACTCCATTTTAAACAATTTCAACAGAATAAACTTTCAGGTGTCCTTGGTTTTTAAATCTCAGCGAAAATCCGATAAAAGGTTCGGGCGCAGCGCTTATATCGAGAGAATATATGCTTTTTTCACCATTTCCATTTATATGGAAAGGAATTGCGAAGTCATAAGTCTTACCCCAATTCCTTTCGTCAAGTCCGTTGTAGATATGACATATCACTTCACCCGAAATTTCTCCCTCAAACGCGGCTTCAAGCTCTATCGTCTTGCAATCCTCGTTCGACATAAACTGAGGAGGGCTTTTTAATTCGGACTCCGCCGCAAAATCAAAATCAAGACAGCCTCCCGTCGGGAAACCCCGGTCGGTGATATTTTTGTAGTAAAAATGATCTCTGTCATTCTCAAAGGAATATTTGCGCTTTGCGTTTTTATGCAATTCATAGGCAGTTGAACGGATAAAATCAAGCTGACCGACGATAAGCGAATAGTCGTAGGTGTAGCTTGCGTTATGGTCGAGAATTTCGGGAGCTAAGGGCGCTATATAGCCTGTCTGGTCGTCTCTGGGGCCGCCAAATCCTTTTTCTCCGAAAAATCCTATCTTTGAAAGACTGGTAAATCCGATATATATGCCAAGACCGTAGTTGTTGTCGTCCACCAGCGCCGACCAGTTTTCGGTGGGATAGAAATTGAGCCAAGGCCAACCGAGACCGTTTTCTTTTGTTATAAGTTCGGTCAATTCTCCGCCTGTAAATGGCTTTTTGCCGACGTAGGAAACTCCCTTGTACCACTCGCCGTTGGTATATACCGCAGGCAGTTCCTGATGTCTCGCTTCATACTGCGTCTTATCGGGGCGAGCATTATTTATGCGCGAGGTGACGTTCACCTTATATCCGTCAAGTCTATACCAAACCTCAAAGGTACACTCGCCTTGGTGATTGTTAAGCGGCCAATGCATAGGTATGCTCTTGATATAAATTTCGTTATTGTCCGCCTTGTATTCAAGCACTCTTGAGCGATTGCGGTAATAGTCTCCCGACTGAATGGGATTCCAGCCGATAAATTTCCAGCATTCCGCCATCTGCGACCCTTCGGGGTTGAAGGGTACGGGGTGAGCGTAGAAGGACATCTGCACCTGTCTGCCCCAGTCGTGGCTGTTTATCAGATTCTTCTTGCCCTTTTCGGCAAGATAGGTCAAGGCGCCGCCGAGAGAAATATTCGCGCCGATTTTAATATATTCGTTTTCAATGAAGATCAGATTGTCATCGGTCAAATATTGTGCAAAGTTCTTTTTGTCTGCCATTATCTTCATCCTTTCAAATTTTGATAGAATAAATCTTTATGTGTCCTTGGTTTTTGAATTTGAGCGAAAAACCGATAAACGAATCGGGTGCTGAGCTTACATCAAGATAATGCATTGCTCTTTTGCCATCGCCTATAATCTGAAACGGAATCATAAAGTCGCGCGTTTTGCCCCAATGTCTCTCGTCAAGCCCCTCGTAAAGGTGACAAATGACTTCTCCTATCATCTCGCCTTCAAAGGTGGCATCAAGCTCTATTTTCTTGCACTCATCGTTGGACATAAACAGCGGAGGGCTTTTCAATTCGCTGTCGGCGATAAAATCAAAATCAAGGCAACCGAGAGTGGGAAAGCCGCTGTCGGTAATATTCTTGTAGTAAAAATGATCTCTGTCGTGCTCAAATGAGAAGACACGGCGGCTCGCGGTCTTATTGAACTCATACGCCTTACAGCGAATGAAGTCAAGCTGACCGACGATAAGAGAATAATAGTAGGTGTAGACTATATTGTGATCAAGCACCTCGGGAGCAAACGGCGCCACGTAGCCCGTCTGACGGTCACGGACCTCGCCGAAGCCCTTCTTGTCCTCAAGCCAGAAGCCGATCTTGGAGAAGCTTGTGGTGGGAATATAAATTCCGAGACCGTAATTGTCATCATTGACCAGCGCAGACCAGTTTTCTGTGGGATAAAACTGCAGCCAAGGATAGCCGAGACCGTCGTTTTTGGTCACTAATTCGGTAAGAGCGTCATCGGTAAAAGGCTTTTTGCCCACGTAAGAAACACCCTTATACCATTCTCCGTTGGTGTAGACGGCGGGAAGCTCCTGCCATCTTGCCTCATGCTGTGTCTTATCCGGGCGGTTATTATTAAGCCGCGAGGTCACGTTGACGCAATATCCGTCAAGGCGGTACCACACCTCAAAGGTGCACTCACCCGGATAATTATTCAGCGGCCAGTGCATCGGGATGCACTTGACGTAGATCTCATTTTCGTCGGATCTGTATTCCAACACCTTGGAGCGGTTTTTGTAAACGTCGCCCGACTGAATTGGGTTCCAACCGATATGCTTCCATCTCTCCGCCATATCGTATCCCTCGGGAGTAAAGGGAACGGGGTGATCGTAAAAGGACATCTGCACCTGTCTTCCCCAGTCGTAGCTGTTGATCAGATTCTTCTTGCCCTTCTCCGCAAGGTAGGTAAGTGCGCCGCCGAGAGAGATATTCGCGCCGATGCGTATATATTCGTTTTCAATAAAAACCAGATTATCGTCGGTAAGATAGCTTTCAAAAGGCTTTTCGTCTGCCATAATGCATACCTCCTTATTCCGTAAAGATTTTTTGATAAAACACTGTGTTTTTGCCCCTTTGAGTTCATTATATCACCCATATCAAGGCGTGTCAATAAAGGATTTCGCTTTTATAAAAAATCTCTCCCATAAAGTCTTCACCCATGGGAGAGATAAATAAATTATTTTTAAGCCTTGTTTTCAGAACCGAAAAGCTGCATTTTTTCTTTAACTGCCGCCTTTATGTACTCGACCTTGAGATTACGGGTAGCGAGATATCCGATACCCTGCGCGTTACCGTCGGTAGTCGCTCTGTCACCCGCCAGGCAGAGGTCGGTAAAGATATTGACCTTTGCGATACCTTCGCGGATGGTGTTGCGGAAATCGTCGTCGGAAAGACCACTTCCGCCATGAAGAACCAGAGGAGTATCTACCGCCGCGCGGATCTCCTTAAGTCTTTCAATATTAAGCATAGGCTTCTTCTTGTATACACCGTGAGCCGAGCCGATAGCGATAGCAAGGGCGTCAACACCTGTAGCGTCAATATACGCCTTCGCCTCATCGGGAGTGGTATACATATCGGTAAGCTCTTCAAAACCCTCGCTGGCAAGACCGACGTGACCTATCTCGCCCTCAACGGAAGCACCAAAGGAGTGAGCTATCTTAACTATTTCTTTGGTTGCGGCAATATTGGTATCATAATCGCCCGCAGAGCCGTCGAACATAATCGAGGAGAAGCCGAGCTTCAGAGCCTCAATGCATCTGTCGAAGGTCAGACCGTGGTCGTAGTGAACTACGACGGGCACCTTTGCTCTCTTTGCAGCCGCAATTATAGAAGGAGCAATAAGCTGAAGCTCGCCGTAAGGAAGAAGAACCTCGGCAGTACCGATAATAACGGGAGAATTAAGCTCCTCGGCAGCTTCAATTACCGCTTGAAGCATATCACTGTCGGTGGTGTTGAAAAGACCGACCGCATATTTGCCCTCTTGGGCTTTTTTTAATACGTCATTTAAATTTACAAGCATTTTTTTAATCCTTTAAAAATCAATATTCATTTTTTTGAGCATTTCGTCAATTTCAGCCTCACTTACCATTCCGCCGATAGAATCGGGAGACGCGAGAGATGCCGTCGCCGCCTTGCTTGCGAGAGTAAGGATACCCATTTCATCCAGACCTCGGTATATCCCGATAAGCGCACCTGCGCAGAAAGCGTCGCCCGCGCCGGTCTTGCCCTTGATAAATCCCTTCGGCAATTCCCAAGAGGGAAGTTCAAAGAAGCCGTTTTCGGAGAGGCAAACTCCCGTTTCGGGCATATGGATGATAACTCTCTCCGAAACACCCATATCTTTAATGGCACGAGCTATTTTTTCGAGATTTTCACGGCAAGGCTCAATTCCCGCGATCATTCCCGCTTCAAGCTCGTTGATTATCACGTTATCGGTGTATTTTAGACAGCTTTTTACAATATGATAGCGGTCACTGTTCTCGCTGACGAGGTCGATAGAGGTTTTAATTCCCTTCTCCTTCGCAGCTTTGAGAATTTTCTCTCCATCTCCGCCGTCCACCTTGTCAAGAAGCAGAAAATATCCGAGATGGAGCATCTTTACGTCAAGATCTTCAAAATCGACGTCGTCAAAACCGAAATCCGCACAGGCGCCCGGGAAGGTAAAGAAGGTTCTCTGCCCTCCCACGATGCTCATAACGTCGGTAAAGCTGGTAGGCAGATCTCCGCGCACCAAAAGCGAAGCGTCAACACCGTTTTCTTCAAGAATATCAACGAGAAAATCGCCCTCGGAGTCCTTTCCGATCTTGCCCACTGCAAAAACGGGGATAGCGGGATCGACTCTTTTTATATCAATGCCCACGTTGGGGACAGCTCCCCCAACCGCGCGGGACACCGACAAAATTTTCGTTAACTCGCCCGAGGTGGGGTAAGCCGATATCTCGTTCAATTTGTCAACGAGGATCGTTCCCGCCACGGCGATACCGCACTTTTCGGCCATATCAGTTGCACTCCGCAACCAGGGGACCTGCAAGCTCGTCAAGGAAGAAGAGCTTACCCTTGAGGGTAGGAATGTAGGAGCTGGTTATCCAAGGAGTCTTGCCGTGACGGAGAGTCATCCAGAGAGAAAGTCCCTGCCACTGCATACCGCGTCCGAGAGTACCGTCAGCGCCGCCGATAGCGTAGTCTGCCTGAAGGAAGATGCCGGGGCCTATGGTGTTGGCTCTGCAAGGAACGAGAGTGGTTCTCGACTTGAAGCTGGTAAGAGCGTTCTGCTCAACGGTGAGGGGATGGATCTTTGCGCCGATTCTGTAAGGTGCCTTCTCCCATTCAGCGGCGGTCTCGTAATCAGCCGCGAAGGTAGGCTCCCAGAACGCGATGTGGCACATTCTTCCGATACCGTAAACGAGAACCAGCTCTGCACCCTCTGCTTTGAGTGCCGCGATCTTTTCGGGGTATGTAGGAAGGTTGTTCTTGGTAGCAAAGTTTCTCTGGTCAGCGGGTACAGTCAATTCTCCGAGAGGATTGAAAAGAGCCTGCTCCATAGCGTACTGGAAAGAACCGGGATTGTCAGAAGAAAGGGTGTTGCCTTCTCCGTCTGCCCACTCGTCCATATTGAAGGTGTAAACGTGTTCGCAGGAGATATTCCAAGCCTTGAGGAAGTAAACCACCCACTTATACATACCCATGGGGCCTACGGGTAGAATGAAAGCGATCTTCTGTCCCTTGTCCTTAGCCGCCTTGATCTTGAGCGCGATCTCGTGACCCATATATGTCTCAAACTCGTTGAGGTTGGAGCACTTGACGGGGGTGAATTCGGGATTCCAGAAATCCTGACGGTTCAGTACCGTCTCGGGTGCGCCTACGCACGCGTCGATCCTGGCAAAATCCCAACCTGCGGGGTAAAATCCTTCGAGGGCAGAGCCTTTAACTGTTGATAAGAAATCCATAATAATTTTTCCTTTCTTTCTATAAATTCAAGTGATTTTAAACCGTTTTCCGCTTTTCTCTTTGAAACCGCAAGCGCAAAGAGAAAAGCTAACAAAAGAGAAACGCGTTTGAGAATCTTCGCCGTCTGCAGACGGCGACCAACGCTCCGCGCGTTGGATCGGCGCAAGCTTTTGAAAAAGCTTGACCAAAACTTACAAAATAAAGCTTGTTTTAAGGCAAATATCTCTTGGTAGTTCCCTTGAGATAAACGAGGCACTGACGGAAGCCCTCGGCATAATCCGCGCCGCACTGGAATCCGCGATAACGGCTACATGTCTTCACCATATCGGGGAAATCTATGTTATCGTGATCGCGCATCCAGACTATCTGGGATTCGTGACAATTAAGCATCTGAAGCTTTTTGTCAATGAATGGGGTAACGTCAACGTACTCTGTGGGGTTGAAATTAACGCCGCAGAGGGTATCCATATAGAATATGGGAACCAGCTTTGCGGGCTTATCGCTTTCCGCCTTGTAGTGAGGAACCGTCGCCGAGAAGCAAGCACTGAATACAAGCTTGCTGGTTGCGGTGTGGTCGGGCATATAATCGTCGGGGTTGTGGGTGATGATAAAATCGGGATCAACTTCTCTGATGACCTTTACCACCTTATCCACAGCCTCCTTGTTATCAAAGATACAAAGATCGGTAAATCCGCCCCAGATAACGGTAAATCCGCCGAGACTGCCGGCATTCTGCGCCTCTTGACGGCGCATAAGACCAAGCTCGTCGGGTTCTATGATCTCGTGACCCAGATCTCCGTTGGAAAGGTGGCAGACGAAGACCTCGTCTCCTCTTTCTTTACACTTGAGAAGCGTGCCCGCACAGGCGATCTCAATATCATCGGGATGTGCGCCGATTGCAAGAACTCTCATAATTATTCCTCCTTTTTTCGGCATAGCCGATTATGTTTACAATTATATTTTACAATTAATCTTTAAAAAAATCAATGTACATATTTACACGAAAAGAGTAAAATAATACACCAATACATTCCGTAGATATTTTTTTACCGAATTTCATTGACAAAGTCGTGAAAATATGCTACCATAGACTTATGGAAAAGAAATACTACAAACACAAATTGGAAAATCTTCTGGTGATAAGTAAAATAATCACCATTCATTATTTTGAGTTCGATAAAAACTATATAAGCCACGTTGAATCACACGACTTTTGGGAGTTGGTTTATGCCGAAAAGGGTGATCTTATCTGCTCGTCGGGAGAAAACGAGGTATTACTGAAAGAAGGAGAGGTTATTTTTCACAAGCCTGGCATTTCTCACGCTCTTCGCGCCGACGGAAAACGAGCGCCGAATATTTTTATCATTTCCTTTGAATGTAAAAACGAGGCAATGCGTTTTTTCGAGGACAAACGCCTCTGCGTAGATTCAAGTCTGCGCCGTTTCGTCTTTGCAATAATCGAAGAAAGCCGCCGCACCTTCGATCTTCCCTACTCAGACCCCGAACTTAAAAAAATGAAGCTTTTAGACACGCCAACCTTAGGCGGTCAGCAGCTTATAAAGAACTATCTTGAACTTCTGCTCATAAATCTTATGCGAAACGAAACGGAACGCGACAGTTCAGCGGCGGTATTCCTCCCCCGCGAACAGTTTGACGAGCTTATAAGCGACCGCATAATAGAATACATGAACAGCCACATTGAGGAAAAGCTTTACGTCGACGACGTCTGTTCAGGTCTCCATTATAACAAATCCTACATTTTCCGTCAGTTCAAAAAAACTACGGGGTCTTCCGTAATGTATTATTTTACACGATTAAAAATAAGTAAAGCCAAGGAGCTTTTGCGAGAAACCGATCTCCCCATATCCGCAATATCTGACGGACTTTCATTTGACAATCCAAACTATTTTTCAAAAACCTTCAAAAAGATCACGGGGTACACACCTTCTACTTACAGGAAAATGAGAAGAAATGCAAAATAAAACATTTGTTCTTTTTATAATAAAAAATTATCCGACTGATATAGTCGGATAATTTTTTTGTTAAAGACCGTTTATGAAGGTCATAAAGTTATCAACGTAAGTCAGAGCATCTGGCAAAGTATAACAAAGCACGACGGCAACGGTTAAGGTCGAGCCAACCACTATAAGCATTCCCTTCCAGTTTGCTCCCTTGGGATCATACTTTTCTTCCACCATGGAACGGAGCTTCTCGGGAACGTAGAAGTGCATAGTTTTGCAGTTTCTTTTAAACGATAGTTCCTTAAATTTAGGCGGGCGGGCGTTTCCCTTGTATTTTTCGTAATGCTCCTCCCTTGCGCGTCCAAGAGCCTCATAAAACTCTTCCTCTTCGACGCAACGCACCCATCTGTTAAGGCTACCACCGTTTTTTATGGCATTTTTGATACCAAATCTTTTTTCACAACCAAGCTCGCCCAACGTTAGCGCGCTATCCTTGCTACTGCAGTTCTTGGATATCAGAAGCCTTACAAAGTCACCGAGATATCTCTTGTTATATACCGTCGATACAGCCGCGATTATAATTCCCACCGCAACTCCTATTATCAATCCTCTCAGCGAAAACAGAGCGTTGGACTGCACCGAGAAATTTTCATAGTGCGGCAGATCCTCCAAAAACAGTCTGTTTACAAAGTGATTCCAAAGCTCCTCGATCAAGGAAATCTCACACGCAATCAAAAAACGCGTCATGCATGTCTCCTTTTCGATTATTTCTTGATAATATCAGTGCCTACGTACTTACGGAGGACCTCGGGAACGGTAACGCTGCCGTCTGCATTCTGATTCTGCTCAACGAGCGCGGGGAGGACTCTGGAAGTAGCAAGTCCGGAACCGTTAAGAGTGTGGATATACTCGATCTTTCCGTTAGCTCTCTTAACTCTCATCATTCCGCGTCTCGCCTGATAGTCTCTTGCGTTGGATACGGAGCTTACCTCCTTATAACCATTCATAGAAGGAATATTGATCTCGATGTCGTAAGTTCTTGCCATAGAAGCAGAACAGTCGCCTGCCGCAAGCTTAACGGTTCTGAAATGGAATCCAAGACCGCCAACAAGCGCTTCTGCCTTAGTTACAAGCTCGTCAAACGCCGCGTCACTGTCCTCGGGGAGAGTAAACTGGAACATCTCAACCTTATTGAACTGGTGACCTCTTACCATTCCGCGCTCGTCGGAGCGATAAGAACCCGCCTCTCTGCGGAAGCAGGGAGTGTAGCTGAACACCTTCTTGGGGAGATCTGCTTCGGTGAGAATTTCCTTACGGTACAAGGAAGCGAGAGCCGCTTCCGCGGTAGGAAGCATATAGTGAATTCTGTCATCGGTGGGGTTCTCGATCTTATAAACCTCGTCCGCAAACTTGGGGAACTGACCGGCAGTTACACCGCACTCGTATTCAAGCATATGAGGGGGAAGGATAAATTCATATCCGTCTGCAATATGAGTATCAACAAAGTAGTTGAGAAGCGCCCATTCAAGGCGAGCGCCCATGCCTCTGTAGATCCAGAAGCCGGATCCCGCAAGCTTCGTTCCGCGCTCATAGTCGATAAGACCGAGATCAGTACAGAGATCGACGTGATTCTTGGGTTCAAAATCAAACTTTTTAGGCTCAGAGAAATAGCGGAGTGCCTGATTGTTCTCCTTGCCGCCGGGAAGAAGGTCCTCGTCGGGAAGATTGGGAAGGCCAAGCATCCAAGAAGACAATTCTGTCTCGACTGCCTTCAGCTTTTCGTCGTTTTCCTTTGCTTTTGAGCCAAGCTCTTTTGATTTTGCGAATATCTCGGAGGGATCTTTTCCTTCCTTCTTATATTGAGGGATCATTTTCGTAAGCTTGTTCTGCTCAGCCTTATAGCCCTCGGTCTCGGCAATAAGAGCTCTTCTTTTTCCGTCAAGTTCAACGATCTTTGCAACGTCCTCAGTTGCATCCTTTCCTTTAGCCGCAAGTCTTTTCACCACGAGCTCAGGATTTTCTTTAATATAATTAATATCAAGCATTTTGATAATTCCTTTCTGAAATATTATTTAAAAAACTCTTTTCCGCAGAGGAGCGTCAGGATCTCCTCAAGATCTGAATCCGTGTCAAACGTAAGTTCAACCGTTTTCTTTTTACTCGTTTGATTGATTTTTACGCGTCTGCCCAGCATATCCATAGCACGTCTTTCGAGATCGCGCATATAAACTCGTCTCTGAACCGCTTCATCATCCTTGACCGCAAGTACTTCTCGGTCGTTTTCCAAAAGCATCCTTCTTACAAGTGATTCAACTTCTCTTACCGAAAGGTTCTTTTCTTCGGTTTTCTGAGCAAGTAATATCATTTGATCATCATCGTCAAGACCGAGTATCGCTCTCGCGTGACCCGTAGTGATCTTGCCCTCTTTAAGAAGCACGAGAACTTCATCGGGAAGATCTGTAAGACGGAGCATATTTGCGATCGCGGAGCGTGATCTGCCGACCTCCTTGGAAAGCTGCTCCTGCGTCAAGCCGAACCTTTCGATCAAAGCCTGATAAGCAAAAGCCTCCTCAACGGGATTCAAATTTTCTCTCTGAACGTTTTCAACAAGAGAGATCTGAGCGATCTTGAGATCGTCTCCATCGACGTTGATAGCGGGAATTTCAGAAAGTCCGGCTATTTTTGCGGCTCTCCAACGCCTCTCGCCGGCAACGATCTCATACGTTCCGGGGAAATCGGCATTTTCGCGAACGATTATAGGCTGAAGCACCCCGTGAGCTATAATCGAATCAGCCAACGATTGCAAGCTTTCGTCGTCAAAGTCTTTTCTCGGCTGATCGCGTCTCGGCTCGACGTCTCCAACCTTTATATTTATCACAGAGTCCTTTTTCACCTCGTAAACGTTATCGTCAAGTATTGAAAAAAAGTCTCTTCCAAGTCCACCTCTTGCCATTTTTACCTCCTTATATTCTTGAAGCGAGCTCTTTAGCTACCGCAAGATACTCCTTCGCACCCTTGGAGCGCTTATCGTGATAGTACACAGGCATACCGAATCCGGGCGCCTCGGAAACCTTTACGCCTCTTGAAATGTGCGTACCGAAAAGCTTGTCCGAATAGTGCTTGTTAAGCTCGTTGATGACCTGCAACGACAAAAGCAGTCTCGAATTATACATCGTAATAAGAACGCCCGTAATATTCAGCTTACTGTTATAGTTTGCCTTGATTCTGTTGATAGTTACGGTAAGCTGAGACAATCCCTCAAGCGCGTAAAATTCGCACTGCATCGGTATAATGACGCCATCACTGGCAACCATAGAATTAACGGTAAGCATGCTGAGCGACGGAGGGCAATCTATTATTATGTAATCATAATCGTCCTTCACAAGCGAAAGAGCGTTCTTCATAACACTTTCAGAGCCTTCATCTTGATACAAATTGTACTCTGCACCCGCAAGCGAAATGTTCGCGGGAATCACATACAGATTCTCATATTCGGTTTTAATAATAGCGTCAGCCGCAGCGGCAGAGCCAACCAACACGTCATGTATCGTTATCTTGAGTCCTTTTTTGGGGACACCGACTCCGCTGGTTGCGTTTCCCTGAGGGTCAAGATCAATAAGAAGAACCTTGTAGCCAAGCACACCGAGAGAAGCAGCTACGTTCACCGCAGAGGTAGTCTTACCGACGCCGCCCTTTTGGTTAGAAAAAGAAATTATTTTTCCCAAGTATTTTTACCTCCAAACAGATTAGTTATGCAATCATTATACAACAACAAAAGCAAAAAAGCAAGAGCTTTTGCAGAAAAAGTGTAAATATTTTAGATTTTTCAAAAAAGCAAAGAGAACAAGAGAGTTTCACGTGAAACAAACTATCTCGTGAGCATCTCCGCCAAAAAGCACAAGACGCCATCGGTGTGTTTCACGTGAAACAAAAAGCCGCAAGCATCATCATCAAGAAACCGGACGCCTTCATCGATGTGTTTCACGTGAAACAAAAAACCGCAAGCATCATCACCGAGAAGCCGGACGCCTTCATCAATGTGTTTCACGTGAAACAAAAAACCGCAAGCATCATCACCAAGAAACCAGACGCCTTCATCGATGTGTTTCACGTGAAACAAAAAGCCGCTCATAGCGGCTTTTTGATGATTTGAGAGTAATTTCTCGGAAGTTCGTGTGGAGTTTGTTTGACCTTTTCGAACACATATAACTCTCTATTGATTTCGTTTCCGGACAGCGAAAGGCAAACTTCTGTAACAGAACTCAGCTTGCAGCCAAGACGTTCGATGCCTTTTTTTGCTTCAGCGTATTCTTCAGCACCCCGCTCGGATTTCATCGCAACAAATGCGCCTCCGATTTTAACAAACGGCGCACATAATTCATCCAAAACGTTAAGTCTCGCAACCGCCCTACTGACGCACAAGTCAAAAGAGTCTCTGTTTTCTTTCACAAAGTCTTCTGCGCGTCCGCACACTCCACGTATGTTTTTAAGACAAAGCTCTCGCGCCGCAAGGTTAACGAAATTGATCTTTTTGCCGGTACTGTCCAACGCGGTCACATCGACGTCGCTTCGCAATATGGCAATTGGTAGCGAAGGGAAACCGGCTCCGCAACCAACATCAATGATCCTTGCCCCGTCCTCAATCAGATCACACACAGTTGCGCAGTCAAGAAGGTGCTTCAAAACTACATCCTTTTTATCCGTGATCGCGGTCAAGTTTGTGGTTCGGTTAGTTTCCAGCAAAAGCTCCACCAATTCGCCGAGCCTTTCGGCTTTGTTTTCATCAATCAGATGTCCATATCCGTTTTCCGAAAACGCTTCAATTATATATTCTACATATTCCGTGCGATTCATATTTCCTCACTTAATTCCAAGATAAATAAGAAGAACTGAAATATCAGAGGGGTTCACTCCGCTGATTCTCGAGGCCTGCCCAACAGTCATAGGCTTCAAAGCGTCAAGTTTTTGCGCCGCTTCAATTCGCAATCCTCGGATATCTTTGTATACAAGATCAGCAGGCAATCTTCTTGATTCTATCTTCTCGTATTTCTTAACCTCGTTAATCTGCCTTTTAACATATCCGGCATACTTAATGTCGGTTCCCACAGAAAGGATGATCCTGCGCGGAAGACTCGGTCGATCAACATCAAGTTCCCCGATTGATTCGTAGTCAAAATCAGGTCTACGAACAAGATCAGCAAGCGACACTCCGGATCTAGCAGCATCTTTTCCGTGTTTTACGAGAAAATCAGTAGCTTTTTCCTTTGAAACATAAGTGTTTTCAAGCCTTTCTATCTCCGATTCTATCAGTTTCCTCTTCGAGGCAAAAGCGTCATATTGTTCATCGGTAACCAATCCGGCTCGTCTGCCGATCGGTGTTAGTCGTTCGTCAGAATTATCTTGCCTTAGTAATAACCTGTATTCAGATCGAGAGGTCATCATGCGATAAGGCTCATTAGTCCCTTTGGTCGTAAGATCATCAATTAGCGTGCCGATGTAGCTTTCAGATCTTCCAAGCACAACAGGATCACCGCCTTTCAGCTTCAATGCCGCATTCATTCCCGCGATCAATCCCTGTGCCGCCGCCTCCTCGTATCCGGAAGTTCCATTGAACTGTCCCGCTCCAAAGAGTCCCGAAATTTCTTTAAACTCAAGGGTCGCATAAAGCTGCATAGGATCAATACAGTCGTATTCAATCGCGTAAGCGTAACGCATTATTTCTGCATTTTCGAAACCGTCAAGGGAGCGAAGCATTTCATACTGCACTTCAACAGGCAGAGAGGTAGAGAAACCTTGAATATACATTTCTTCCGTGTTTTCACCGACCGGCTCAACAAAAAGCTGGTGTCTTTCCTTATCCGCAAAGCGAACCAGCTTGTCCTCGATCGAAGGACAGTAGCGCGGTCCGGTACCGTGTATCTGACCCGAATAGAGCGCAGATCTGTGTATATTGTCTCTGATTATTTTATGAGTATTCGCATTTGTGTATACGATGTAGCATGGGATCTGATCGGATTTTCTCAAGCAGCTCTCGTCGGTTTTCCACGAGTAAGGAAGATAATCAGGCTCACCCTCCTGAATCTCAAGTTTAGAAAAATCAATAGTGTTTCTCTTAACGCGAACAGGGGTTCCCGTCTTGAATCGCATCAACTTTATACCGTTTTTCAGCAACGAATCAGAAAGGTCTCTCGCTTCAAGAAGTCCGTCAGGGCCGGCAGGATAATTAACGTCACCAACAAAGATCCTACCGTTTAAAAATGTGCCTCCGCAAATGATAGCGGCATCACAATTCCATACCTCTCCAAGTCTCGTTTTTACGCCTACAATCCTTTTAGCATAAGGACTTCCGGCGACATCTTCCGTCAATATTTCCGTTATTTCAGCCTGAATAAGGCGAAGATTCTCTGTCTTTTCAATAGTAGACTTCATTATCTCACGGTACTTAATCCTATCGGCTTGAACTCGCTTAGAGTGAACCGCAGCTCCTTTTCCGAGATTCAAAGTCCTCGATTGAAGGGTGACCTTATCAGCAGCATATCCCATTTCGCCGCCAAGCGCATCTATCTCGTATACAAGATGACCCTTCGCAGTACCACCTATAGAGGGGTTGCACGGCATATTTGCAATGCTATCAAGCGACATAGTAAAGAGAACAGTATCAAGTCCCATTCTCGCCGCCGCCAAAGCCGCTTCAACACCGGCGTGACCCGCACCGACAACGGCTATTTGTGTTTTAAGTTCCATTTCTCAATCTACCTTCTGAAGGTACTCCTTCTGCGCGTCGGTAAGTCTGTCAATGGAAATATTCATCGTACGAAGCTTAAGCTCCGCTACAGCTCTGTCGGTCTCAGCAGGAACCGAATAGAGCTTTTTCTCAAGCTTTCCGCGGTTTTTCGCAAGATATTCAAGAGATTTAGCCTGAATCGCAAAGCTCATATCCATAATTTCAGCAGGGTGTCCGTTGCCCGCTGCAAGGTTTACAAGTCTGCCTTCAGCAAGAAGATTAATTATACGTCCGTCAGCCATCTCATAGCCCTTAATATTAGGCTTTCTGTCCCAAGCGCGAACCGAAAGTGCTTCAAGATCATTCTTGTTGATCTCAACGTCAAAGTGGCCACTGTTGGCGAGAAGAACTCCGTCCTTCATTACTTTGAAGTGTTTTTCGGTAATTACGTCAGAGCAACCTGTGAGAGTTACAAAAACATCTCCGACCTTCGCCGCTTCATCCATCGGCATGACCGTAAATCCGTCCATTACCGCTTCGATAGCCTTAACAGGGTCGATCTCAGTAATAACGACGACCGCGCCCATACCTTTCGCGCGCATAGCAAGGCCCTTGCCGCACCAGCCGTATCCCGCAACCACAAAAGTTTTACCGGCAATCATAAGATTGGTGCAGTTCATTATGCCATCAAGAGTTGACTGACCTGTTCCGTATCTGTTGTCGAACAAATGTTTGCAATCTGCGTCATTAACGTCGATCATGGTGTAGTCAAGCTTACCTGCTTTTTCACGCGCGATAAGGCGGTGAACGCCAGTAGTCGTCTCTTCACAACCTCCGATAAGATTCTTGCCGAATTCGCGGCATTCGCCGTGGAGCAGGCTCATAAGGTCGCCGCCGTCGTCGATAAGCAGATCGGGCGACCAAGAAATAGTGTTTATAAGGTCACGAGTGTAGCCATCCTCGTCGGTTCCGTGAACCGCATTTACTTCAAAGCCCTCGTGAACGAGAGCCGCCGCAACGTCATCCTGAGTGGAAAGGGGATTGCAACCTGTTACTCTAACGTCGGCACCGCCAGCACGAAGGACCTTCGCAAGATTTGCGGTCTTCGCCTCAAGGTGAATCGACATAGATATCTTCATCCCCGCAAAAGGCTGCGATACCTTGAACTCTTCCTCGATAGTGGAGAGAAGGGGCATATAGGAGCGTACCCAATCGATCTTGTCTTTGCCGGATTGCCAAAGCTCGGTATTTTTTATATTACTCATTTCAAAATCCTCGTTTTCTGATATTAAAAACTTGTAGCTTTACATATTTTCACGAATAATATTGTAACAGAAATCAGCGTCAAAGTCAAGAGTTATATTTATTATTAGAACAATAAAATAACAACAATATAATAGATTTTCTTTCACAGCAGAACCAAATCAGCAAATTAATTTAGAAGTCGATCGTATTGCAAAATGTAAAAGGATATAGAAACAATTCTGCTGTTAAATACTCCACTAAAACATATATGCATTTTTCGTTTTTTCTTTGTCACATTTAAGAAATTCAGTTTTTTGAGATTTATCTTATAATAAACGATTCTGCTCTAATATTTTGCACGCCGACAACATATAACGCAACCGATATTCAAAGCTCGCCGTGATGAAGCAATTAAAACGCGTTGTTTTAAGCTCTATTTTGCATCATTTTATCAAGCAATTATTTACTCGCATCCACTTTCAGAAAAAAACAGCAACGTACCATCTATAAATATTATTCTATAATATAATATAATTCATAGGGAGTTTACAAATTTGTGCTACACTGATATTCGTAAAAATTTGCTTTTTCGTTAAACGATGGCAAATAAATACTTGAGAGGTTATAAAAAATGATCAAAATTGAGCATTTAACCAAAAATTACGGTGCAAACTGTGCCGTTGACGATATCAGTTTTTTCATAGACAAGGGTGAAACGGTAGGATTTCTTGGCCCTAACGGAGCCGGAAAGAGCACTACCATGAATATTCTTACGGGATACCTTTCCGCCAGCGCGGGCAGAGTATCTATCGACGGGATCGACATTCTTTCCGACCCGATCGGAGCTAAAAAGCTTATCGGTTATCTCCCTGAGCAGCCTCCCGTGTATCTCGATATGACGGTTGACGAATATCTCAAATTCAATTATGAGCTTAAAGGTTGCACTCTCGACCGCGAGGCGCACCTCCGCGAAATATGCGAAGTGGTCAAGATCAGCGACGTAAGAAAGAGAGTAATTCGCAATCTTTCCAAGGGTTACAGACAGAGAGTAGGCGTAGCGCAGGCTCTCATCGGCAATCCCCCCGTTATAATCTTCGACGAGCCAACGGTAGGACTTGACCCCAAGCAGATAATCGAGATCAGAAGCCTTATAAGAACTCTCGGAAAGAACCACACGGTGCTTCTTTCCACTCACGTGCTCGGCGAGGTCCAGGCGGTCTGCGACAGAATAATCATTATCAACAAGGGCAAGATAGTTGCCGACGAAAAGACCGAAAACATAACCAAGGTGGTAGAAAACAACCGTCGATTTAACGTAAAGATCTGCGGAGCGCAAAATCAAGTCCTTGAATTTTTGAAAAATATGCAGGGCATCGTATACGCAGAGGCGCTGGCGCAAAAAGACGGCGACGCATATACCTATATGATAGAAAGCGAGCCGGGAACAGATATCCGCAAAAAGCTTTTCTTTGCACTTGCGGAAAAAGGCTGGGCTATGGTGGGTCTTGAGGCTCTCGGAATGAATCTCGAGGACATATTCATCACCGTAGTGGACAAAACCGAGTTTTCCGACGCGGACACCTCATCGACCAAGAAAAACGCCCCCAAGCGAGGAGCAAGAAGAACACGAAACTATCTTGAGAGAGAGCTTGCCGCAACTCTCGTAAAGGACGCGGAAGAGAAGCGCGAGAGCGCGGCGGAAGATCTGTCCGAGGACGAATAAAGTCAAATTATTATTGAAAGCTATTGAAAGGACAAGTATAAATGTTCGCAATATTCAAAAAAGAACTGCGTTCCTATTTCATTAACCCCATAGGATACGTATTTACGGGAATTTTCCTTTTATTTTCAGCCATCGCGTGCTGTTATACAACTCTTCTTTCCCAGAGCTACGACACCTCTCTGTATTTTACCGTAGCGGTATTGGGATTTGCGGTACTTATCCCGCTCCTCACCATGAGACTATTCTCGGAGGAGAGAAAGATGAGGACCGAGCAGCTTTTGCTCACCGCGCCCGTTTCCATCACGGGAATGGTGCTCGGCAAGTTTTTTGCCGCATTCGCGCTTTTCCTCGGATGCATGGCGGTTACCTGCATAAACTTTATCCCGCTTTACGTAATAGCGGCGGCTGAACGCGGCGCGCTGGGATACGATACGACGTTTATAGGTCCCGTCACCTCGCAGATAGTCGGAGGAATGATAGGTCTTATCCTTATAGGCGCGGCGTTTATCGCCATCGGTACCTTCATTTCCTCTCTCACCGAAAATCAGCTTGCATCGGCGGTCATTACTATTTCGGCAAACGCAGGACTCGTGGGTATCGGTCTGCTTTCCTCCTTCGTAAGTGACGATCTTGTGGTTTTGCGCGTGATCCTCAACTGGATATCGGTCATGGCGCGATTCAGTAATCTCACAAACGGAGTTTTGGATATTGCGGCGTTGATATATTTTGCGTCCTTGGCATTCGTTTTCGTGTTCCTTACCGTAAGAGTTTACGAAAAGCGCCGTTGGAGCTGACAAAAATCTGATTTTGAGGTAGATTTACAATAATGAAAAAGCATATCAAGAGCCGAAGCGTTAAATACGGCAGCGTCTCTGTGATCCTTACGGTATTCGCCATAATAGCGGTAATGCTCTTTAACGCAGTATTCTCCCTGCTTGCCACGAGATTCGAATGGATGTATCTGCCCCTTGGCAGCGAAAACTCATTCGAGATAAGTGAAGCAGGCAAGGAATACATGGAAGAGCACGTAATTTCAAGGGTCGACGCCTACAACGCCCAGCTTAATACAGACGAAAAAGAAAAGCTTACTATAACGTTCTGCGACAGCCGAGACGCTATAGCGGCTGAGTACTGGAAAAAGTACGTTCAAGATACGGCAGATCAGCTTGCCGAGCTTTTCCCCGAGTATATCGAGATCAGATATCTCAACATTTTCGAGCGTCCGAGCGAGGCAAGAGAGCTTGGTGCAACCTCCACCACCGACGTGATCTGCTCCTTTGCGGGCAAACACGAATCGGTCAATATGAAGGACCTTTATATTTACGGCGGTGCTAACAACGACGAGACCGAAGCCTATAACGGCGAAAAAATGTTAGCCGCATGTCTTATGAGAGCAACCTTGAAGGATTCGCCTATGTGTTATTTCACGGCCAATCACGGAGAGTCATTCGAGGATTACGAATTTATGCGTACGGTGATCGAATCAGGCTACACCGTAGGATTTTTAGACCTGTCAAGCGATAATATTCCCGAGGACTGCGCCCTTTTGATAACGTACGATCCCAAGCAGGATCTTATCTCGTCGGGCGGAGTCTCGAACGTAAGCGAGGCGGACAAGCTTGAAGCTTATCTCAACGGCGGCGGAAAATACATGGTGTTTATGTCAGCGGATTCGTTCTCGTCGGGAGAGAGAGTTAATCTCGAAAGCTTTTTGAAAAATTGGGGAATAAAATACAAGCACGAAAAGGGCGGAGACGGAGTAGAGACCTCATATCTTATCAAAGACCCTTCAAACTCCCTCACCGTCGACGGCTATACGATACTGTCACAGAACGCAAAGAGCGGACTAGGCGCGGAGATAATGTCGGACTCGCCCTCAAATAACGTATTCGCAAACTCTACTTGCATTGAATTTGCAGAAGGTTATCAAAAAGAGGCAAACGGCGACTATACGGCAAGCATCAACGGAAAGACCCGCACGGCAACCTCTCTTATGGTATCTCGCGCAACGGCAGAAGCCTGGTCGGGCGGTAAAGCTGTGGCAAGAGCCTCAAGTGAGCCGTTCGTGCTTATGACCGCCACGGTTCAGGACTGCGATAACGGAGAGAAAGCCTGTCTCGTTGCATGCGCATCTACCGAATTTGCATGTGACGACTATATCAAATCCGCCGTCACGGGCAACAGCAGATCAGCTATGGGTATTTTCAAGTATTTCGGAATGGAAAGCGCACCCTCGGATCTGGTATTCAAATATTTCGGAAGCACAAAGATCGAAACGCTTACCACTATCACGGCAAATACCGTAACCGTTATCCTTGCTTTGCTTCCCGTAACACTCTGCGCGGCGGCAGGGGTCTTTATACTGATCAGGAGAAAATATTTATGATCCTTTGTAATATAAAACTTTTTGGAGAGGAGGGAATCGCGTGAAAAAAGCACCGGAAAATAATATAACGGACGAATCTGTGAGCGAAAGCGTTTACGCTAAAAAAAGCCCAAAAAGGCTGACCGTTATCACCGTTATCGTCGTGGCGGCGGCAATACTGTTCAACATTGCTTTTTCAATAATCGGCGACAAGGCTATGCTTTTCGTCGACATAAGCCAAGTAAAATACAACACCGGCGTCACTCCGCTCTACACCCTCTCCGATACCTGCATAGATCTTTTGGATAGCGAGGCTGTCCCTATGATAAAGCGCGTCAACGAAGAAAGAGCGGCTAAGGGCGACTCGGCTCAAAAGCTGAAGATCGTTTTCTGCGCGGAAAAGGACATCATTGAAAGCGACCCCTTGACACGATACGTTAGCTATACAGCAAGAGCAATAGCGTTGGAATTTCCCGAGTCGGTCGAGGTCTCATATATCAACGTTAACCAAAATCCATCGGCTGTCCAAAAATATAAGACAACCTCTGCGGCAACCATTAACAATTCCGACGTAATAGTTGAATTCGGAAGCGAATATCTGGTCCAAAGTATCAATTCATTTTATATAACCGAAACCGGCGAGACGACTCCTTGGGCATATAACGGAGAAAAGCGCATATCTGCCATGATCCTCTCGGTAACTCGGGCAGAGGCTCCTATTTGCTGCATCACCTACAATCACGGTGAGCTTCTGTTCAAAAACGGCGAGACGCCCGAGGTCAAGGACGAGTATTCGACCTTTATCGAGCTGATCCGCGGCGCGGGATACGTCCCTCAGTTTATTGATCTGGAAAAGGACGACATTCCCGAGGATTGCAGAATGATCGTAACCTTCGCTCCCACGTCTGATTTCAAGGCGTTCGGGAACCTTGGCGAGGGCGGCGTATCCGAAATCGAAAAGCTGGATAAATATCTGGACGATGCAAAAGCGTTTTTCTATATCTGCGACGCCGATTCACCGTACCTCCCTAATATTGAAGAATATCTTACGGAGTGGGGAATTACCGTTGCGAGAGAAAGAGATCTTGCCGATAACCTTCATAATTATATCGTAACCGATACCGCAAACGCCACGGCTCAGGACAACGGCAAAACATTTGCGGCAGATTACGCCGTCGGCGGCACAGGCGCGTCCTTAACGGCAGATATGAGGGCGCGGGCTTATCCCCCCAAGGTTATTTTCGGCAACTCGGCAAGGATAGATCCTGCCGATGAGACCTACGTCAAGATCTTCGTAGCGGCAGACGAAACCGAAGGAACACCCGAATACGAATACTATTCGTATTTCAGAAACGGCGTTTCAAGAGAAATGTTTCCGATATTCGTCACCTACGACACGGCAAATTCCAAAGCGGGAGAAGAGGTTGAGATCGCAACGGAGGGCAACCGATTTAATCTTATGACTGTCACGCACGAGACCCGTCACGTTCAGGAAGACAACTATACGACCATAGACCGACCGTCCTACGTTATCGCCCTCTCGTCCACCGAATTTCTGTCAAACGACGTCCTTGATTCGGCAGCGTACGGAAACACCGACGCCATACTTTCCACTCTCAGAAATTCGGGTAACGAGATAATACCCGTGAATATCCCGCTGAAGTCGTTCTACGAATACGGCATCGAGGACGAATTCGTATACCTCGATAACGATCCCGCGGTGTGGTTCTGGTGTCTCACACTCATCCCCACAGCGGCGGCGTTTATAACGGGCACCGTAATAATCATAAGACGCAAATTCAAATAAACTAAAAGGGGCTTGCCCTTTCAAAACAAGGAATCAATTATGTCAGAAAACAAAAAACCGATAAATACCGAGTCCTCCGCCATACAAAGGGTGAAGAAGCGCTCGATGCTGAAGCGGCAACGGCTTGCTATCATCTTTACAGTTGCCGCAACTATACTTCTTTTAGTCGCGGTTGTCGCCGTGAACTATCTTATCAGCATCTACGTCTATCCCGATGCCGACGGAACGCAGTATTATATCAGAAAGATAAACGGCGAATATAAGCTCTGCTATTCCAACGGCGACACGGTAGATATGATAGGCGATTACTACGTGACCGACGGCGGCACCGAGCTTTCGGTAGACCCCGCTACGGGAGAATACACGGTAAAGCTCGTCGTCGATCTTGAAGGCACCGAAGAACTCCAATACAACTCCAACATCCTTATATTCAAGCAGATGACCTACGATGCGGGTAAGACGAAGGATCAGTCCAAAATAATCAAAAGCATCGAGATCCACAACCAATACGGAACCTATACCTTTGAGAGAACTCAGGGAAACTATTTTCAAATCAAAGGCATGGAAAGCGTAGCCTTCGATTCTTTGGCTTTCGCAAATTTGGCGGGCGCCTGCGGTTATACCGTGACCGCGGTAAGACTTGAAGATCCCGTAATGAAGGACGGAGCTATAGATTATTCCGAGTACGGTCTCGCTCCCGAAAAGAGAATCCGTACCGAAACCGATGAAAACGGCAATGAAACCGAAGTGGAATACGATTATACCCCCGCATGGTACGTTATTACCGCTATGAACGGCGAGAGCCATAAGATATATATCGGAGATCTCACCGTAACCGGCTCGGGATATTACGTAAAATACGAGGGCAGAGACCGCATATACGTTCTCGCGTCCGACGGACTTGAGGATTACGCTATGCAAAGGGTGGAGGTTCTCCTTACGCCTATGATAGTCTCACCCACCGCCCAAAACACTTATTTCAACGTACACGATTTCATAATTTTCGACGACATCGACTACGACGGCATAATGGCTGATTTCGATAATAGGCTCGGAGATGGCAAGGAAGACGAGCTTTCCGACGAAGAGGTCGACAAGATCTATCGCGAGATACTTGAGGAAAATAGCCATAAGGTCTGCCACTTCTCATATCAGGACACCACCGCAAGAAGCGGCACGATTTTTGCTTACCGTCCATATATATCTATGCTGAAATATGCCGACGGATACAGAATAAACAGCCAGAATGTCGATACCGTTCTGGCGGCGTTGAACGGTTGTGAGTTTACCGAGGTTATCAAATACAACCCCTCCCCCGAGGATCTCAAGCTCTATGGACTTGACGAGGCAGAATATCTTATATCGTTCTTCTACGAATCCAAGAACGAAGAAGATGAGATCGAATATATCGATAATCAGGTTCAAGTCAGCAAAAAAACGACTGACGGCGTATTCTACGCCTATTCGCCTATATATAATATGATAGTTGGTGTTAAAGAGAGCAGCTTTTCCTTCCTTGAGTGGGACGAGCTTTCCTGGTACGACACCAACTGCCTTCAACTTGATATCGCTCATCTTGAGGAGCTTATAATAGAATCCCCCGAAATATCCGCAAGCTTCAAGCTTGACGACTCGGTATCAAGATATATGGGCTATACCGCGGGAAGGGGTACGTCCTTCCTGATTGGTGAAACGAGCTATAATATAGTTAAAAGCGACGAAAAATATATTCTTTCAACAGACGCTTCGGGACTTTCGCAAGTATATAGCGGGGATTACCTTATTACTCCCAACACCTATACTCTGCCCGACGGCCAGAGTAACGGGTACCTCTTCTACGAATACAGACAGGTAGACACTAATGGAGACGACCAAAACGATGCAGTCATCTATTACTTCTACAATCTTTACGGCACACCAGGAAATTACCGTCTCTACGCCACCAAGCAGGTGGGAGACCTGAACGGAAATCCCATTGGTAATGGCGAGACCGTGAATTTTGATCCTCAAAGCAGCTCCGATTATTTCACTATAAACGGAAGCAGCTATATTTACGTTACCGCAAAGGACTCCTATCTGGGTAAAAAGATAGATCAGAAGTATATGGATGCCTCCAAATACGGAAGCTCAGGCAGAGGAGTATGGGGAAGCGGAAACATTTATGTAACCGCCGACAGCCAGTGCGTTATGGTCAATCCGACTAACGGCTCCTGCTTTATTCTTGACGGCACGTCTTGCGGCATTCAATTCGCAGACAGTAAGACCAGCCGTCTTGCCCAAAGAGCGGTCAAGATCCCCGAGGTCATCCAAAACGGTGTTCTGAAGAGAAGTGAGGAGATATATTACCCCACCACCGAAAACGACCTGTATTTTGACGATGAAACGGGAACGCTCCAAGTCATAAACGAAAAAACGAAAGAGCGAACCTCCGCAAGCTACAGCGACTGTACCATCGGAATCTGGTGCAAAGGCGCGTATTACGTCACAGAAGATATGTCTCTGATAGCCGTAAACGAAGAAACGGGAGACTGGGGCAAGATCTCGATATCAAGTAACAGCTCCTACGTGTGCGAGGTGTTGGCTGACAATACTCTCCTTGATTACGTAATACAGACTACGAATCATGTGGACAGACTCGTCAACACTACCGCAATGGATAACTTCAAGCAATTCTACGGCGGTATTCTATACGCGTCTTACGACGGAATGGCTGATCTCAGCGAAAGCGAGAAGGCAGAGTTCCGACTCCACGACGATTTTAAGACCGGAGAGAATTCCTGTCAGCTCAAGATAACAGTAAAGGCATGCGATCTTTACGGTAACAAGTATGACGTAGTTTTCCGACTGTATCAATATAGTGAAAGAAGATCGTATATAACGGTAGAAGCGCTTTCGGAAGAAAACGGATATGCGTCAAGCTCAGAGAATGGCTACGGAAATTTCTTCGTTCTCAGATCCTTTGCAGATAAGATCATTGAAGATACCAAGCGAATGATAAACAAGCAAGAGATCGATTCCGCAACAAAATATTGATTAAAAACAATTCGACAAAGCTCCGCAGAACGGCAAAATATGCCATTCCGCGGAGCTTTGTGAAATATATATGAATTAAAAAATAATTTTATGAATTTTGCAAAAAAGTGTTGACAAGAAAGAATGTTTGTGATATAATATCTAAGCGTTCGAAAAAACGCGCCAAAATGGCGGGATAGCTCAGTTGGCTAGAGCAACCGGTTCATACCCGGTAGGTCATGGGTTCAAGTCCAATTCCCGCTACCAAACAAAATGCGGATAAATATCCGCATTTTGTAAATAAGGCCCGTTGGTCAAGCGGTTAAGACACGGCCCTTTCACGGCTGTAACATGGGTTCGATTCCCGTACGGGTCACCAAAAACAAAAGAGAGTAGCAAAGCTACTCTCTTTTGTTTTTGCATGCCCTTATGGGCGGCAGAGAACCCGCATCACCAAAATTGCAAAGCAATTTTGCGTAAAGGTTCGATTCCATAACAAACTTTCTTTGACTTT
>JAZMZI010000004.1:0-7515 GCA_045585895.1 Eubacteriales bacterium | reverse complement strand
GACTTTTTAAATGTCGAAATCCGCCGATCTTTCGGCGGATTTCCTCATTTTATGTGGCTTTTTAGGCGCGTTTTGGCTCTCTGTCGTACCCCCGTACGCCGACGAGAACCAAACCACGCCTTCTGCATCTAAATGACTCAGCCCCTTTTTGATAATGTCAAGAAAAGAAAAAAAACGGTAAAATTTTCGTTAAATACCTATACAAAACAATAATTTTATGTTATAATTATAATATTATAAATTTAACTTAAGCGAGTTGGGGCATATTTATGGAAAAGAATAACAAGTTCAACAAAAAAGGATACTCCAATGGAGGGAAAAACGGCAAGAGAGATTTTGATCGCTCTTACGACCGCCGCGACCGTAATACCAAATACGCATCCGCCGATGAAACCGTTTCCGAGTCCGAGGAGGGCTCCGGACTTATTATCGGCAGAAACGCCGTAAGAGAGCTTCTTAAGTCTGACCGAGAGATAGATAAGCTTCTCGTTCAAAGAGGTGAGAGAGAAGGCTCTATCGTCGTGTTGGTTGCTATGGCTGTTGAAAAAGGTATTCCCGTAGTCGAGACCGACAAGGCAAAGCTTGACGCGATGGCGGGATTTGCTCCCCATCAGGGCGTTATTGCTATGGCTTCCGAAAAAGAATATTGCAGCGTTGAGGATATATTGAAAATCGCAGAAGACCGCGGAGAGGCTCCGCTGATCGTAATAGCCGACGGAATTACCGACCCTTATAATCTCGGTGCGCTTATAAGATGTGCCGAAGGCGCTGGCGCTCACGGAATTATCATTCCCAAGAGACGCTCAACGGGTCTTACTCCCCTTGTTTCCAAGGCATCTGCCGGTGCTATCGAGCATATGGCGATAGCCAAGGTCTCAAATATAGCAAATACGATCGCTTCGCTTAAAGAAAAGGGCGTTTGGGTGTTTGCAGCAGAAGCCAGCGGAATGCCTTATTATGAGACCGATTTCAAGGGCTCCTGTGCACTGGTATTCGGCAGTGAAGGTAACGGAGTATCCAAGATAGTAATTGACAATTGCGACGTTCTTACATCCATTCCGATGTACGGAAAGGTCAATTCCTTTAACGTTTCCACTGCGGCTTCGGTCATACTCTGTGAAGCGGCAAGACAAAATCGAGAAAAATGATGCGTTTTATGATTTTTGAGAAAGGAGGGACAGACCGTGTCAAAGCAAAGCAGAAAAAGCAAAAATGAGCTTGATATTATTTTAGAACAGCTTAAAAGATCGTATAGTTCGGATACTTCGGACTCTCTTGAAGATGTTCTGCTTGAAACGCCGAAGCGCGAAGAGGATGAGGAACTTAATGAGATCCTAAATAAGATTTTTGGTGACGGTACAGATGAGCGAGTTCCCTTCACCGCCGAAAATCACGAAGATTCGAAAGCTGACGTTTCAGATCGATCCGATATTGCCATTGCCGAAGAAACGGAACCCGCAACGGAGCAGAAATCAGATGATGTAATATCTACAGAGGAGGAATCTTCCGAGGTATACGAAACAAAGAATGAGCCTGAAGCAACGGTAACTGATCAAAGTCTTGAAACGGTCGATACCGTTGAAGCTGTCATTGAAAATACAGATGAATCGGATGCGACCGAAAATTCGGAGCTTGAAGCAGTCGACAATATATTGAATCTTATGTTCTCCTCAAAATCATCTTCTATCGAAGAGGATAAAAATAACGCTATCAAAGAGATCATTAATTCGGATAACGGTGTAGATGCCACCGTTGAAGAAGAGACGGTCGAAGAAGATGCTCTCGCAAAAGAGGAATTTAATGATAGCGTATCGGAAGATGAAATATTCGAAGAATACGGTATCGAGGATGAATCTATAGTCGATGCTTTTGAGGTTCAGGAAGAATATGGAACGTCCGAGCTTGAAGATCAGGATGCGAATGCATCGGAAGATGAAGAAGCTTTCGCTGTCGCGGACGAAGAATATTCCCTTGAAAAGTATTACGATACGCGTCTTGACGAGTTGTATGAAAAATTTGAACGTGCTTTCGGAGGCATTGACGAGGAAGATCAACTTGATAATATGGAGACTGTTCCCAAATCCGCTGAACCTGAAAAGCCTGCTCCGAGACTCGTTCTTTCACGTTCGGAATACACATATGATCCTTTGCAGGAAACGCTTCCCGTTTTTGGAGCTGCAATTCCTCAATCGGCAGTACAAAACAAGCAATCCGATAAAAAAACGTCGGAGAAAACAGTTGGCACAGACGTTGATTCCGGAGACGACATTTTCAATGAAAACGATATTTCGCTTTTGTTGAAGTTTGGCTACGACAGTGAGGTCAAATCTCAAGTCGGCGAAAAAAAGACTCAAAGCGTTATGCTTGAGCCTGATAAGGATTTTGTTCCAGATCCCCATAAAAAAATATTCGGTTTTTGCGGTAAAGAGCTTAACGATCGCCGACAGATCCCCGAGATCAAGGATAAGTATAAGACCAATCAAAGAAACGTGATAATATTATTGTCGGTAGTTTCTATTTTGTCGCTTTTCGTTCTTTTCTTATCGGCGACTTTTGAGTTTTCCGCAAATAAAGAGGCAGCGTATCCGTTCTTTGTACTTATAGAGTTTTCGCTCGTTCTCGTTATAATGACCGTACTGTATAAAAAGTTGTTGTCGGGTATCAATAAGCTTATTAAGCTTGAGATCACTGCAAATACCCTGCTATGTGTCGCCGTGTTAGCGTACGTACTGTATACTTTGATGGCGTTGTCCGCATATTTGATAAATGCAGACAGCGTAGCGGGAGACGATCTGATTTTGTTTGGCTTTACGGTATCAATATACGCGGTGCTTTCACTTGTTGCCGATCTTTTGAATTGTATACGGCAAAGAAAAACATTTAGTATTATTGCGGATTCTGAGGAACTGTATACGGCTGAAAATGAAAGCCCTTTCATTTCCAAAAAGTCGGGAAATAATTCCGGCGGAGAGTCTAAGAATTATGTTCCTTTTGTAATACGTAAGGTAAAGCTTATTAGCGGATATTTCAGAAAAACTTCGCTTGATAATTCCCTATCCATAAAGCCGATGTATATCATAGGTATAGTTCCTGCAATATCATTGGTATTTGGAAGCGCGGTATTTTTTGCAAGCGGAAGCTTTATGCTCGGAGTGGCGATCTGTATGCTTACAGTTCTTTTCTGCATTCCCGTATCTTACGTTATAACTCCTACGGTTATCGATATAGTATTGTCTTCACTGACAACCGCAAAAAATATCGCTTTTATCGGTGATTCAGCCTCCGAAGAGATCTCAAAAGCAACCTCAATAGTGTTTTTTGATTCGGATACGGTTGACGTAGTGGATTCTACTGAAATACGGCCTGATGGCAGCTCGGATTCGGATGAATTTTTGAAGATCGCTTACGAAATACTTGCCGCCCTTGGTGGTCCCCTCTCGAAGATCTCAGCAAAAAATGCTGAGATCAAGTCCTCACGTGAGCACGAACTGATAATCAATGAGATCTCCGAAAACGGAATAGACGTTTATTTCAATTCGTCGGTCAACGTTCTTATGGGCAATAAGAGATATATGCAGTTACATAATATCAAGGTCAAGACCGACAGCAGTTTGCTGACCGCCACGAAGGGTGCCGAGAGATCTGTACTGTTTATTACCTTTGACGGAGTTCCGAGATTGGGCTTTATAATAAACAGCCGCATAAAGCCGGAATTTTTAAACGTAGCGGATATTATAAGCGCATCGGGCAGAAAGATCTTTGTAAGAACCTACGAGCCGCAGTTAAACGATACGTTTTTTGAACAGAACAAGGGAGAGTCTTTTGCAACCGTAACGGTTAAAAAGCCCGAAGGATATGAACGTCCCAACAGTTTGGAGAGGTGTGACGGACTTATCGTTTCAGGCTCTGACGCTCTTGATCTAGCGAAGGCTATGTGTATGGCTCCCGAGATAACCAGACGAAGAAAAATAAACAAAACGGTAAATTCGGTAATTGCATTACTCGGCGTTATGCTTTCTGGTTTGGTGGCAGTCTTCGTATCGTTGAATACCTTCGACGGAGCATTGATTGAAGCGTTAAGATCGCATATGTCTACTGTATTCACCCTTTTGATGTTGGCAACCATGATCCCCGCTCTGATCGAGATCGTAGTCATCAAAAAGAAAATTTCCCCATTGAAATAACGGAGTCCCCTAAATGAAAGACAATTTTTATTCTATTTTAAAGCAAGTATCAAAGCCCGGCCGCTATTCGGGCGGTGAATACGGTCAGATAATAAAAGATAAAGAGAAGGTAAAGGCAAGATTTGCTTTTGCCTTCCCCGATACCTATGAGATCGGAATGTCTAACCTCGGTGTAAGAATTCTTTACGATTGCTTAAACCGTGAGGAAGATATCTGGTGTGAACGCGTATATGATCCGTGGGTCGATATGCAGGAAAAGATGGCGGAGCATAATATTACGCTTTGGGCACATGAGAGTAAGGATCCAGTTAAGGATTTTGATTTTCTTGGATTTACTCTCCAGTATGAGATGTCCTACACCAACGTTCTTAATATGCTTGAGCTATCTGATATTCCTCTTCGCGCCGAGGAAAGAGGCGAGGACTTCCCCATCGTTATCGGTGGCGGCCCTTGCGCTTACAATCCTGAACCTGTTGCTGATTTCTTCGACCTCTTCAATATAGGAGAGGGCGAAAGCATGCTCGTTGAGATAGTTCGTCTTTACATACAGATGAAGGATGAGGGCAGATATACAAAGGCTGAATTTTTGCACGAAGCGGCAAGAACCATTCCCGGTGTTTACGTTCCTTCCCTTTATAACGTTACTTATAACGAAGACGGAACTATCAAGGCTTATACGCCTGTTTACGATGATATTCCCACCAAGATCATTAAACGTATCGTTGAAGATCTTGATAATGTTCCTTTCCCCGATTATGCTATAATGCCTTATACCGAGGTCGTTCACGACAGGATCATGCTTGAGGTGTTCAGAGGTTGCATCCGCGGATGCAGATTCTGTCAAGCGGGTATTATTTACCGTCCCGTAAGAGAAAAGACTCCCGACGTGCTTAATGAACAGGCAAAGTGCATCTTTGAAAATACGGGATATGAGGAAATATCCTTGGCTTCCCTGTCAATCAGCGATTATACGGGACTTCCCGAACTGACGGACAAGCTTCTTGATTGGACTCAGGAGAATATGGTAAGCTTTTCGCTTCCCTCCCTCCGTGTTGACAGCTTTACCAAGGAATTGATGGAGAAGGTTGCCTCCGTGCGTTCCTCATCTTTGACTTTTGCTCCCGAAGCGGGTACCCAGAGACTTCGAGACGTTATCAACAAAAACGTGCTTGAGGATGACCTTATGAGAGCTGTTAACGTTGCGTTTGACGCAGGTAAGACACAGGTTAAGCTCTATTTTATGCAGGGACTTCCTACCGAGACCTACGAGGACCTTGAGGGTATTCCTGCCCTTGCAAAAAAGGTGATCGAGGCGTTCTATGCAAATCCTAACCGCAACAGAGCCAAATCGCCTCAGGTAACGTTCAGCGTTTCCCCCTTTATTCCCAAACCCTTTACCCCATTCCAGTGGGAGCCTCAGGATACTCTTGAGACGATCAAGGAAAAGCAGGAGTTCGTTGGAAAGTGCGTTACCGACAGAAAGATCAAGTATCAACACCACGAGGCTGAGATATGCTGTATTGAGGCGGTGTTGGCACGCGGAGACAGAAGACTTGCCCCCGCGCTAGAGCTTGCCTGTCGAGAGGGCTTTAAATTTGACGCTTGGAGCGAATATTTTGATTATAATAAGTGGATGAGCGTATTTGAAAGAAGCGGTGTTGATTCCGCTTTCTACGCCAATAGACGATACTCTTACGACGAGATCCTTCCTTGGGATATTATCGACTGTGGCGTAACAAAGGAATTTCTTATCCGCGAGAGCAAGAAAGCGCACGAAGGCAATACTACGCCTAACTGCCGTGAAAAATGCTCCGGTTGCGGTGCTAACAGACTTGGAGGTGAGAGATCGTGTTGTCCGAAAAAGAAATAAGACCCGGTGAAAAAAAGTTTTCTCTCTCTATGCTCGAGACCCCCGAGACTGTAAGAATCAAGTTTTGTAAGATAGGAAATCTTCAGTTTATTTCTCATCTTGACCTGCAAAGGACCTTCCACAGGGTTCTTGTAAGAGCTAATATTCCTATGTGGTATACCAAGGGATTCAATCCTCATGCAAAGCTTGTTTTCGGAGTTCCGCTTTCCGTGGGAACCGAGAGTATGTGCGAGATGGCAGACCTAAAATTGGAGCGTAAGATCGCGCTTGAGGATATCAAAAAACAACTAAATGAGCAACTTACGGATGAAATGTACGTTCTTGACGTATATTACCCTACGACCAAGTTCGCCGACGTTGCTTACGCCGATTATACGGTTACTCTCAAAGCACCCTTTATCAACGTTGATACCGAGAGAAAAGCCGCAGAACTTTTTTCTGCGCCCGTTATGATGATAAAAAAATCCAAATCGGGTGAAAAAGAGGTGGATATAACGTCGTTTATCAAGAAAATATCGTTCTCTGCTCAAAACGGAGAGATGAAGATCAACGCCGTTTTGTCTGCGGGCAGTACCGAGAATCTTAATCCCGAGTATCTTGTGACCGCCCTTAAGAATGCGGGTCTTTTTGCAACGGATGCGGATTGCAGCTACAGAATAATGAGAAATAAAGTCTACGACAGGCATTTGATCGAATTCAAGTGATCTTTATTGTCATTATTATACAAATTTTCATTTGAATTATGTTCAAATATACGAAAGTTCGTTTTTTCTCGCAAAAGGTTTGATTTTTGCGGATATTTATGGTAGAATAGAATTAATATAATAACGGGAGAGACCGTTTAAATGGAGGAAAACTGAAATGGCAATCAAAATGAGAGTTCTCTGCTATCCCGAGAACAAAAAGAAGCTTACCGCTATCGGAAATATGATCAAGGCTGAATACGATCTCAGCGTTAACGCTGTTGACCGCATCCCTTCCGCATATCCCTGCGACAGAGAGCGTATCGTAATCCTTGCTACCAGCATAAAGGGTAAGATTCCCGACGACTACAGACTTTACGTAAGAGAGCTTACCAAGGCAAGAGCGCAAAACGTTGCTATCCTTGCGGCAGGCGACGACGAATGTGTTGAAAAGACCAAGGAGCTTCTCCGCGAGGCAGGAACAAACGTTATCGACGACGTATTCAAGATCAAGATCGGACTCTTTGATTCCAAAGTTACCGATGCTGAAAAAGCCGATATCCTTGCTTGGGTCGAAAAGGTTAAGGCAGACCTCAAGTAATTAATACATAAAAAATCCGACGAAAAATTCGTCGGATTCAGTCTGTCGAAAAAGTCACTCGAAAGGGTGGCTTTTTTGCGTAAGATGTGATATAATAGAAGCAAGAAAAAGACAGGCGGTGAAAGAATGTTAAGTAGAGGACAAAGCGGACGAGAAATAATGCAAATGGTGTGGCTT
>JAZMZI010000003.1:0-41963 GCA_045585895.1 Eubacteriales bacterium | reverse complement strand
CGACCGACGCTCCCGAAGGCGGAGACGACACCGACCCCGAGAGTGATGAAACCACCGTGCCGGAAGAAACAACGGATCCCGAAGGCGGAGACGACACCGACCCCGAGGGTGATGAAACCACCGTGCCGGAAGAAACAACGGATCCCGAAGGCGGAGACGACACCGATCCCGAGGGTAATGAAACCACCGTGCCGGAAGAAACAACGGATCCCGAAGGCGGAGACGACACCGACCCCGAGGGTAATGAAACCACCGTGCCGGAAGAAACAACGGATCCCGAAGGCGGAGACAACACCGACCCCGAGGATACTACCGAAGAAGAAGGTAAAGGCGATTGGGGAATGGGTTGGGCTCCGGCATAACCCTTGAATTTTACAAAACAGCCGCCTGACCGCGGCTGTTTTTAGCTTTTTAGGGGGACTTATGATTGAAAATGTGAAATTCTGTATTAAAATCGCCGACGTAACGGTAGGACTTGAGGGTAGATATGAGGAGTCGGTGGATTTTTGCAAAGGATACCTTTCCGAAGATAATAATGCCGATTTTGTGGTGACCGTTACGGAGGAACAGATAGAAAAAGAATACGTATCGTGTGAAGGCAGAAATTCAAGACAGTTTTGCGAGAACATTCTTTTTTTGAAAGGAATAATCAATAGTCTTCCAACTTACGGAAGGCTCGTATTTCACGGAGTAGCCGTGAAGGCTTTTGGAAAAGCTTACGTTTTTACCGCTCCCTCGGGAACAGGCAAATCCACTCACGCGTCACTGCTGAAAAAATATTTTGGCGATGAAGTTGCGATAATTAACGGAGATAAACCCATCATAGGGATGAAGGATGGAGTGGCAACCGTATTTTCGTCTCCGTGGTGTGGAAAAGAGCGTTGGCAGACCGTGGATGAGGCGCCATTGGGTGGTATCGTTTTGCTCAAACGAGGAACGAAAAACTCAATAGAAAAGATGGATCCCTCGGAATATCTTAAGGAGCTGTTTTTTCAAATATTCAAACCCGAAACCAACGAAGATCTCATTAAAATGATTGAAATAATGGATCGGATATCACAAGGAACGCCGTTTTATCTTCTTGAGTGTGACGTTTCGAAGGAGGCGGCTGAAACCTCGTTTAAAATGATGAAAGAAAACCTTTGATCTTAGTGCAAGGTCAAAAAACGAAACGCGGTAAGTGAAGGAAAGAAGAAATATTGCCGTAGGGCTTTTAGTGGCGTACGGGAGTGCGTCGAAGAGCCATAATGCGGCTATATAAAGTTATATAAACGAAGAAACCGCCCTAAAAGGCGGTTTCTTCGTTTATATATTTTTGTATATTAAAGAAGTGGTACGTTATGCTCTTCGCAAACGCGAACTGTTTCGGCATCCCAGATGCTTGACTGCACCTCGCCGATGTGAGCGCAACCCATCATAAGCATACAAAGGCGCGACTGACCTATACCGCCTCCGATGGTAAGAGGCAATTCGTCGTTCAAAAGCATTTGGTGGAAGGGTAGGCTTCTCCTGTCGTTGCAGTCGGCAAGGGTAAGCTGACGGTCGAGAGCCTCACGGTCAACGCGAATGCCCATTGAGGAAATTTCAAGAGAGCGCTCTAACACCTCGTTCCAGAAGAAAAGGTCACCGTTGAGCTGCCAATCATCGTAGTCGGGGGCGCGTCCGTCGTGGGGCTTACCCGATTTCAGCTTGCCGCCTATCTGCATGATAAATGCAGTCTTGTGCTCCTCTAAGTATGCGTTCTCTCTTTCGCTTCCCGTAAGATTGGGATACATGTCCTCAAGCTCTTGGGAGGTTATGAATGATACCTCTGGACAGAGATTTACGCGAAGCTGAGGATAACGTACATGGAGACGGTCGCTCGTGTTACAGATAGCCTTGACGATAGCGCGTACTATCAGTTTGAGGAAGTCGAGATTGCGGTTTTCAGCGGTAATAATCTTTTCCCAGTCCCACTGGTCAACATAGATAGAGTGAACGTTGTCAAGTACTTCGTCGCGGCGAATAGCGTTCATGTCGGTATAAAGACCGTTACCTACCGAGAAGCCGTAACGCTTGAGGGCAAGACGCTTCCATTTTGCGAGAGAGTGAACTACCTGCGCGTCGGCACCGATGGCGGGGACGTCAAAAGAAACGGGGCGCTCAACACCGCTCAGGTTGTCGTTAAGTCCCGAAGCCTCGGTGACGAAAAGAGGCGCGGAAACTCTTTTAAGATTCAAAAGAGAAGAAAACTCCTCCTGAAAGGTGTTTTTTATGAAGGAGATGGCGCGCTGCGTGTCATATGCGTCGAGGACGGGCGCGTATCCTTCGGGAATGTAGCTTTTTTTCATTTTAAACTCCAAAATATCCGGTTAAACCTTGGTTAGAAATTATAATGTAATATTATATCATAAACATTACCGACCGTCAATAGATTTGACCGATTTTTAACCTTTGTTAAGTGAATTTTAAGAAAAATACGGAAAATGACACTTTTTTGATATAAAAAGTGTGCGTTTTTATGCATTTTTGATTGTTAGGTCTTGAAAAAGGATAAAAAATGTGTTATAATCAATTTTGTTGAAGTCGCTTTTGGCTGAATATTTTGAATTTGTTGGAGGATATTTCAATGGCTAAAGAAAGAGATCAGGTGCCCGCTAACCTTAAATGGCGAGTCGAAGATATATTTGAAAGCGTAGACGAGTGGAACAGAGTATATGACGAAGTTGCTGAAAAGCTCGATTTTTCACAGTACGAGGGCAAGCTTTCCAATCCCGATCTGCTTCTTGAGTGCCTTGAGGGTGTGAACGCAGTTGCAAAGGATCTGGGGCTTCTCGGTCTTTACGCATTTATGCGTCACGACGAGGATACCAGAAGCTCAGAGTTTTCTGCGCTCCTTTCACGTCTTGATATACTTGAAATGAAGCTTATGGGTAATATTGCCTATATCGATCCCGAGCTTACCGCGCTTCCCACCGAAACTCTTGAAAAGTTCGCTGCAGACGAAAGGTTCAAGGATTACGACTATACTATCCGTAAGATCATCAAAAGAAAGCCCCATGTGCTTTCCAAGGAGGTAGAGGCGCTTCTTTCGCAAGAGAGCAGGATATTCGATGGCTTCAGACAGGTATTTACAATGATCGATAATGCCGATTTCCCATATCCTACGATCAAGGTGAACGGAGAAAAGGTTACTCTTACCCACGGCACCTACGGCGTGCTTCTTCACTCTCCCGAGCGCAAGGTCCGTCGCGATGCTTTCAGAGCATACTATAATGCTTATATAGGTCTTATCAATACCATTACTGCGGCATACGTCGGAAACGTTGATAAGGATGTGTTCATTGCTCGAGCAAGGAAGTACGATTCTTCGCTCCAGAAGGCTATGGACGGCGAGGACGTTGACGTAAAGGTATATCAGAATCTTCTCAAGAGCGTAAAGAAGGGACTTCCTCTGCTTCACAGATATTACAGAGACAAGAAAAAGCTTTTGGGGCTTAAGTCGCTGCATATGTACGACGTTTACGTTTCTCCTATCGAGGATGCCGAGATAAAGGTGGACTATGAGGAGGCGTTCAGAATAGTCAAGGAGGGTCTTGCTCCTCTCGGTGAAGAGTATCAGGGATTGCTTCAAGAGGCTCACGACAACGGTTGGATCGACGTTGAGGAGACCGACGGTAAGAGAAGCGGCGCATACAGCGCAAGCGTTTACGGTTGCCCTCACCCCTACGTTCTTCTGAATTATCAAAAGACTACCGGCAACGTTTTTACTCTGGCTCACGAGTTAGGCCACGCAATGCACTCTTATTTCTCCGAGAAGAATCAGCCTCAGGAGAAAGCAAGCTATAAGATCTTCGTAGCAGAGGTCGCATCAACGGTTAACGAGGTGCTTCTTCTCAAATATCTTATGAAGACCACCACCGATGAAAAGCTTAAGAAGTATCTGCTTTCCTACTATATGGATATGCTCAAGGGAACTCTTTTCCGTCAGACGCAGTTTGCTGAATTTGAGTATATTGCTCACGATATGGCTGAGAAGGGTCAGCCTCTTACCAAGGACTCTCTTAACGAGGTCTACTATAACCTTAACAAGAAATATTACGGCAGAAGCGTAGTCAGCGATCCCGAAATCGCATACGAGTGGGCGAGGATCCCGCACTTTTACAGAGGCTTCTACGTTTACAAGTACGCGACGGGTATTATTTCCGCAGTCTCGATTGCCGAGAGGATATATAACGAGGGTCAGCCTGCTGTGGACGATTATTTCAAGTTCCTCTCTTCGGGCGGAAGCGACAGCCCCGTAGAGCTTCTCAAGCTTGCGGGTGTTGATCTTACCAAGATGGATGCGTTCAATTCCTGTATGGCGTCCTTCAAGGCGGCACTTGAAGAATTTGAGAGTCTTGATTGATAACTGATGAAAAGGAGACTTTGCCGTGAGGATTAAAGACGGTTACGTTTTACGCCCGCTTATGGGGAGCTACGTTGTTATCGCGGTTGGAGAGGCGAGTAAGCATTTCCGCGGAATGCTTAAGCTTAATTCCACTGCCGCCGACGTTTGGCAGGGAATAGAAAAAGGACTTTCGGAGAGTGAGATCTGCGACTGTATGTATGAAAAATACGATATAGAACGCCATCAGCTTGAGAAAGACGTTGCAAATACGATAAAAAGCCTTATAGATCAAGGCTTTGCTGAAGCTTGACTGATATGAGCGTAAGCATTGAGGAGCTGCTTTTGAAAGAGGGCGCTTACGTCAGCGTAGTCGTCGGTCACAGTATGGAGCCAATGCTCAAAGAAAGAGTCGATACGGTTACGGTAGTGCCGATCCCTGACAGGCTGAAAAAATACGACGTTGCGCTTTACCGTGTTGGTGAAAAATACGTTCTCCACCGCGTAGTAAAGGTCTTGCCGGACTCATACGTTATGTGCGGTGACAATTGCGTGGTGCTTGAGAGAGGTATTACCGACGCCGACGTGCTGGGCAGACTCGAAAGGGTATGGCGCGGTGAAAAAGAGGTCAGGCTTCACGGCATTAAATACCGGATTTACAGCCGATATAAGGTGCTGGAGTTCTTGCCGAGAAAGCTTTTCAGAAGGCTTAAAGACGGGATAGCCCGCCGCTTAAAGCGGTTGTTTGTTACAAAAAAAGATTAGATTTGGGAGGTGAGTTCTTGGAGGACATAAAAGCTATAATTGCGGAAAATATATCTATTCTCAGAAAAGGAAGCGGAATGACTCAGATAGAGCTTGCCGAAATGCTGAACTATTCGGATAAGGCTGTGTCAAAATGGGAAAGAGGAGAGTCTGCGCCCGATATTGCGGTTCTGAAGCAGATCTCGGAGATATTCGGCGTTACCGTCGATTATCTTATCACGCCAGGTCACAGTGAGCCGCCTTCAAATAAGGAAGCGGCAGAGCGAGCGCTTCTCATAAGCAAAAAAAGAAGAGCTCACGGCACTATTACCGGAATGAGCATACTTTTGGTGTGGGTCATCGCTCTCATTGTATTCTTCTCAATAGACCTTGCCACTGAGGGTGTTGTGGGACACTGGTTAGCGTTTGCGTACGCTATGCCCGCGTCGGCAATAGTTTGGTTGGTTTTGAATTCTATATGGTTTTACAGAAGAAGAAACTATCTTATAGTGTCCCTTTTGATGTGGACGCTTATTATCGCGCTGCATATAACGCTTATTTTGTTATGTGAGATGAATCTGTGGCAGTTCTATATCCTCGGGATCCCCGGACAGATGATAATTTTCCTTTGGTCGCTTATGGAGAAAAATCCCCGTAAGGACGAATAAAAATGCGCCGCGGCAAAGGCTGAAAAGCTTTCGCCGCGGCGAGTTTTTTATAAATCAAGATAAAATGAACCCGTATAGGGTGCTGATAAGGTCAACTCCGAAACCTATTCCCGAAATGAATATTGCCGCAACCGCCAAAAAAAGGATAACAGCTAAGGTCAGAGAAGAGGCGCGCAGATTAATGTCGCTTCCGCGAGATACCCTGTTTTTATATTTTTCAATGATATAGGCAGTCATGCTTGCCAATAGCCACACTATGGAAACCGATGGGATCACGATTACCGCTATGATGAGAGAAATGCTTACTGGTTTGCAAAGGAAAAAGGTTATTACGGCGCTGCATAATAATATAAACAGAGACGAAGCTACCACCGCAAGGATTGCAGTTCCTACGTGCGTCTCTTTTTTTATGCTTTGATGGTTCATAACGACTCCTTTCCGCCTCTTGCGGCTTCACGTCTTTTGCACCTGTCGTAAAGATTTTGCAGGGTGTAGGAGGTGTAGCGAAGGATGGCTACGGGAAGAAGGCTCAGGACGAGATTAACTAAAAATACCGGTACCCATACCGTAAGGGACGAGCAGATCGGGATAAATACGATAAACACACCGAGAACGGCGTTTGCGAGATGTATAACGACACCGTAGTTAGCCTCAATGATGAAGCGCTCGAGATATGCGGGGTCGTTGGGGTTTTCAAGCTTATCCTTGTGAAAATCGGTAAATCCGCCGAGTTCGGGAACCATATCCTTCCACTCCTTGATCTTTAAAGCGCGGTAAAAATTACGTTCCTTTTTGGATACCTTAAAAAGAGAGTTATTTGGCATATACCATTCTTTGGGTGTGAGCCTGCGGATGACAAGTGCCGATATTGCGTCAAGAGCAAACACTGCCGCCGCGGCAAGTGCCGTTACCCAAAGCGACCACCATATATCCGAAGGAATTACGGGAATGGCGAGAATAAGATTGCCTGCCGCAATAAGGATTATTGAAGCGAAAATAATTATCAGGTAGAACACGGAGATACCTCCCCGTCAGTGGTGTACTTAAGTTCTATGCCGTAAAAGCTTTCGTAGGTCTCCTTCCAAAGGCGGTAGTTCTCGCGGCACATTCTTTCGGTATCCTCACGGATCGAAAGACTTTCGTCGGGAAATATCGCAGGGAGGATATGCACGGTATATGCCTGTATCGGCAGACCGTCGGTGCCGATCTTATCTGTATCTTCGAGAGTTATGAAAAGGGGAAGCACGGGTACCTTCTCTCTTACGGCAAAGCGGAAGCTGCCGAGCTTGAGAGGACGGGGCTTTCGGTAGCCCGCCCACATACCCTGCTCGGGATAGATCAAAATCTTTTCTCCGCGCGCGAAAAGGGTGTGCATAGCCGCCATAAGCTCCTTGACGCAGGTGATATTGGAGGAGAGGGGGAGCGTGTTACAGTGACGGAAAAGATAACCGTATATGCCGGGGAATGAGGTGTAGTTTCCTTCGCGTATGATCTTGTAAAGAATACTCTTTTTGAGTATGGGGTCAACCGCCTTCAAGGCTGCGTAGTTGTCGAATACGCTGAAGTGATTGCAGGTTATAAGCGCGCCCTTATCACCGATAGCGGCAAGATTCTCTCTGCCTCTGATCTCTTTGAGCACTACCTCACCGTTTTTTATCATCTTTTCAAAGTGATTCTGACCTATTTTGTTGGCGATCTTGGTTCCGACCCTCGTGGAGAGCTTTTTTCCCGTGTAATCTACCTCACCGGGGCGGAGAGGACGGGTGGGGGGATCATCGTTGACGTCCTTGTCGAACCAACCCCTTTTTTCGTATTCTGCAATTTTGTCGAGAAGCTTTTGAGCTTCGGGGGATATTGCCATATCAGTTCACCGCAAAGAGCATAGCGTCGTCAAAGATCTCCTGCTCTCTTTCCTTTTCATCGATTTCCTCCAAAGCCATACGCACAAGATTTTCGTATTGCTTTTTGTCGCGGAGCTTGTTTTCCTCTCCGTAGCTTTCCTTAGCCGCCATAAGCGAGTCGTAATGGGGTGTGTTTTTTGCGTACTGCCAGAAAAGCTCACCGTAAGGTATGCCGTCGAATTTCCAAGGCTTGAAGTTTATCTTGTAGTGAGCTATCTTGGGTGTTACGGATCTGTCGGCGTAGGGCATGGGGGTGCGGTTCCACGTCTTATCGAGGATAACCGTCTTTCCGTAACAGATAACGTTGAGATAGTCCTGATCCTGCGCTACGCGGTAGGTCACCTTTTCAAGCAAAGAAGCAAACTGTTCTTTGAGATTATCCTTTCTCATAATGTCGAGATTCATAACGAGAATTCCCGCGTTGAAATACACCTGTCTCGGAACGCCCAGCACCTTTTCGGAATAAATACCGAAAACTTCTACGTCGGTAATAAATTCCTCGGGGATAGCGGCGATGTAATTGTCGTAAAGCTCGGTGTGATAAAGCTCGGACACGTCGCTTGTCATAACGATGTCGCAGTCAAGATAAAGACCTTTATCAAAATTCGGGAACAGTTCGGGGATAAAGAAGCGATAATAGGTCGCTTTCGTATAGTAATCGCGGAGATGAAGCTTGCGGCAGATAGCGCGAAGCTTTTCGGTAACCGACACGAAGGATATAGTTACGTTTTCTCTCTGCATTTCAAGTATGCTCGCCTTGTTTTCCTCGGAAAGCTCCTCTATGAGCACGTTGATGGAATAGTGATATTTATCCGAGCTGTTTTCGATCAGGGATTGAAGAGATACGCAAAGGTAGGGGGAATAAAAATCGTCAACTGCGAAGAAGATCGGTATGAGTTCTCTCTCGGTCGAAATATTCTTCATTTTAGGTTTCCTTTCGATTGATGAAAATGCGCTTTTCGTCTGCGCTACAATGCTATTATAGTGCAGGAGCGACATAAAGTCAATAAACCGACAGAGGAGATAGCTCTCCGAAAAGTGAAAAACGGCTCTACCCGAGATGAACGGAGGCTCTACCGTAAGTAGAGTTGGCAAAAATTCCTTTAATTGTAAGGGGTTTTAAAAGCCGTGCCTCGGTTTGACCTATAAAAGCTTTGAATTATGCCGATAAGCAAAAAATTGCACAATAAAGATTATTTTGCGCAAAAAATTTTCTTTTTTCAGATCTGCCGTTGAAATAAAATTTGTTTTGTGATATCATTAAAACAGAGCGGGATGCGGATCCGTCCCGCCGCAGGTGAAAGGGAAAAAGGAAAATGAGCAAATATTCTTTTTTTACGAGCAACGAGTTAAAGCCTTCGGGATGGCTTAAAAGACAGATAGAAATACAAGCAAACGGGCTATGTGGAAATCTTGACAAGGTCTGGCCCGACGTAAGAGACAGCGCGTGGATAGGCGGAACCCGCGAAGGCTGGGAGAGAGTTCCTTATTGGCTCGACGGGTTTATTCCTATGGCGTACCTTCTTGACAACGAAGATATGAAGGTGAGAGCGAAGAAGTACGTAGATAAAATCATAGAGAATCAGCAAGACGACGGCTGGATATGTCCAAACGGCAACCTGCCCCGCGCTCACTACGATAGCTGGGCGATATGTCTGCTTACGAAGGTGCTGACCGTTTATTATCAGTGCTCGGGAGACGAAAGAGTGCCCGAGGTCGTAAGAAAAACGCTGAAGAATTACTGCGACCTGCTCTCAAACGGTGAAATAAAGCTTTTTGATTGGGGCAAATACCGTTGGTTCGAGTGCTTCGTCGCTATTCGCTTTATAAAGGAGAAATATCCCAATGATATTTGGGTGGACGAGCTTGCAAAAATACTGCGCGAGCAGGGAGTGCGTTACGAGAATCTGACCGAGCTTTGGAAGTCACCCTCCAACCGTTGGAGCTTTGATACGCATATCGTCAATCTTTGTATGATGCTTAAGAGCGAGGCGATATCCGCCGAATTACTGGGCGAGAGCTATACGGGACTTGCGGATAAGCTTGACGCCGTTCTAAAAAAGTATAACGGAACCGTAACGGGAATATATACGGGTGACGAATGTCTTTCGGGCAACTCTCCCATACAGGGCACCGAGCTTTGCGCCGTTGTGGAGCTAATGTATTCCTGCGAGTGGCTCTATGCCGTAACGGGTGAATCAAAATGGGCTGAATTGCTTGAATTGCAGGCATTTAACGCTCTGCCTGCGACTTTTACCGACGATATGTGGGCGCATCAATATGTCCAACTTACCAATCAGACCGACGCAAGCCCCTTCGGAGGCAATCCGATTTTCGGAACAAACGATCAGTTTGCCCACACCTTCGGTCTTGAGCCTCATTTCGGTTGTTGTACCTCAAATTTCGGCCAGGGATGGCCAAAGCTGGCGCTTTCTGCGTTTATGAGAGCCAAGGACGGAGTGGTTTCCGCGGTGCCGCTTGCTTCTGCCGTTAAATTTAAGCATAGGGGCGCAAATATCGAAATTTTGTTGGAGAGCGATTATCCCTTCAACAATTCCTTCGTCTATCGGGTAAGATCTGACAGAAAGACCTCCGCCAAGCTTCGCGTGCGCATACCGAGCTTTGCGGAAAATATAAAAGTCAACGGTGAGAGCGTGGCTAAAAAGCCTATGCTGGTATTTGGCGGATTTGAGTCGGGTGAGACGGTTATAACCGTTGAATACGACGTTAAGATCGGATTTGTTTCACGTCCGAGAGGACTGTACGCCGCAAAAGCAGGCTCGCTTATCTTCTCTCTTCCCGTTTCCTACGAGAGCAAAACCGTTGAATATACCAAGGCGGGAGTTCAACGCAAATTCCCTTATTGCGATTATTATTTCAAGAGCACGTCCCCTTGGAATTTCGGATTTGCTTCGGATGAGCTTAAGTTTAAGAGAGATAACGAGAGAGATCAATATCCCTTCTCGTCGAAAAATCCCCCCGTTAAGCTGGTGGCGACTCTCGTTCCCGTTGAGTGGGGAACCGAGCCGAGATTTGACCGCATCTGCGCCAAGACTCCCAAAAGCAGAGAGGCGGTGGGAGAAGCGCTCAGCGCAGAGCTTTATCCCTTCGGCTGTTCAAAGCTCAGAATGACAGAGATGCCAAAGGTGAAGTGAATTTTACCCGTTGAGGCTTTGGAGCGGCAAAATGCCTCAACGATCAGATCGTGCTAAAATATTTTCAACTGTATAAGAATGTCCATTGAATAATTCATAATAAAATGTTATAATATAATAGTAACAAAATCCAAGGTGCGAGGTGTAAGATGAAAAAAACGTCCTATTCTCCCGAACAGTTAAAAATGCTTGCCCTGCTTTCACGCGAATATCCTACCATACAGGCGGTCAGTTCTGCTATAATCAACTGCAACGCTACGGCAAATCTTCCGAAGGGAACCGAGCATTTTATGAGCGATCTCCACGGCGAAGCCGAGGCTTTCAATCATATAATGAACAATTGCTCGGGAGTTATCCGTGAGAAGGTGGACGGGCTGTTCTTCCGTTCTATGGGAGAGGCTGAGAGACGTGAATTTTGCACGCTTATATATTATCCTGCCGAAAAGCTTGAGGAGCTTCGTACGAGAGGCGTCGTCGGGGAGGAGTGGTACAGCATAACCCTTTACCGCCTCGTTGATCTTGCCAGAAGCGTGGCATCCAAGTATACGAGAGCGAAGGTAAGGGATGCTCTGCCTAAGGACTTTCAGTACATAATCGACGAATTGCTCCACACCAGCGGCGAGGAGCACAATAAGCAGGAATATTACAAGCATATCATCTCTACGATCATAGATATCGGTCAGGGTGCGGCATTCGTGGAGGCACTTTGCGGTCTTATAAAGAGGATGGCTGTGGATTGCCTTCACGTCGTAGGCGATATATACGACAGAGGCTATGGATCGGACAAGATACTCGATATGCTTATGGCGCATCACAACGTGGACGTTCAGTGGGGAAACCACGACATCGTATGGATGGGAGCCGCCGCGGGAAGTCCCGCGTGTGTCGCTGCCGTGCTTAATTCGGCTATACAGTATAATACGCTTTCGATAATCGAAAATACGTACGGTATAAGTCTGCGTGATCTTATCGGTTACGCACAGGAGACGTACAAGGGATGTACTTGGTTCATGCCGAGAAACGCCGACGACAAATACTATATAAAGAGCAATATAGACAATCTTTCAAAGGCCCATAAGGCTATTGCGATCATCCTTTTCAAGCTTGAAGGTCAGCTTATTATGAGACACCCCGAATACGGAATGGACGACAGACTTCTGCTTGACAAGATAGACCACGATAAGCACACCGTGAGTATCGACGGTGTGGATTATCCGCTTAACGATTATCATTTCCCGACTATTGATAAAAACGCTCCTTACGCCCTCTCGCCCGAAGAGAAAAACCTGATGGATTCTCTGGTTATGGCTTTTAAGCAGAGCCGAGTTTTGAAAAAGCATATACGCTTTATGTATAGCGTGGGCGGAATATACAAGATACATAACGGAAATCTTCTGTATCACGGTTGCGTGCCTATGGATGAGGATGGAGGATTTTCTTCCGTTTGCTCCGTAAGCGGTGCAGCTCTGTCGGGTAAGGCGTATCTTGATGCCTGCGACAGAATAGCAAGACGCGCGTACTATCAAGGAGACGAAAGCTCTCTTGATTTTATGTATTATCTGTGGTGCGGCAGAAAGAGTCCGCTTTTCGGCAAGGACAGAATAACTACGTTTGAACGTTATTTCGTTTCCGACGAGGCGACGTGGAAGGAAAAGCGAGACCCGTATTACGGCTTCGTTGACGATTTTGATTCGGTCTGCAAGATACTCGAGGAGTTTGGGCTCGATAGAAATTCTTCTCACGTTATAAACGGACACGTCCCCGTAGTCAGCGGAGAAAATCCCGTTAAGGCAAACGGCAGATATATCCTTATCGACGGAGGATTCTGCAAGGCGTACCACAACAAGACGGGAATTGCGGGATATACCCTTATTTACTCGTCGAGAGGACTTCGCTTGGTTTCCCACAGTCAATTCGACGGCAAGCTTGCCGCCTTGAAGGAGAACAAGGATATAATCGCAACGAGAGACGTTGTGTTTGAAATGATGCCGAGTCGAAAGCTGGTCAGTGATACCGACGAGGGCAGAGAGATACTGGGACGTATGGAGGATCTCAAAATGCTCCTCGGTGCGTATCTTGAAGGCGCGGTGAAGCAGGCGGGCGAATAATTTCAGCAATATCAGTATCAAGAGGAACCGATATGGACGCAAAACTTAAAGATATACTAAACGGTCAGACCGACAATTATCTTATGCCATTTTTCTGGCAGCACGGAGATCATACCGAAAAGCTGCCCGAGCAGATACAGACCATATACGACAGCGGATGCCGCGCGTTTTGCGTGGAATCCCGTCCCCACCCCGATTTTGTGGGTGAGGGCTGGTGGAGAGATATGGATATAATTCTCGCAGAAGCAAAAAAGCGAGATATGAAGGTCTGGCTTCTTGACGACGATAAGTTCCCCACGGGACACGCCGCAGGACTTATCGCAAGCAAGTATCCCGATCTCCGTCAGTGGAATATTGCCGAGAGGCATATCGACGTCTCGGGCCCTATGAAGGATGGCTCGGTCTTGGCGTCGGCAACGGGTCACGAGCATATTCTCGTTGCCGCTTACGCATATCCGAGACACAGTGATCACGACGAGATATGCGATCTTGAAGGTGTAGACCTTACGGCAAACGTCAAGGGCGGATATCTCTATTGGGACGTGCCCGAAGGCCTTTGGCGCATATTTTTCTTCTACAAGACCCGTCAGGGTGTGATGAAGGACTATATAGATATGACGAGAGCCGAGTCCGTCCACGCGCTTATCGAGGCGGTGTACGAGACCCATTACGAGCATTATAAAGAGTATTTCGGTAACACCTTTGCGGGATTCTTCTCGGACGAGCCTTGCTTCGGTAACGATTTCCGCTACGGCTCTGCCGACGTTCGGGCGGGAAAGCGCGGCTGGCGCCTTCCTTGGAACGACGATCTGGTCGGAATAATGAAAAATAAGCTTGGCTACGACCCCTTAAAGCACCTCAATCTTCTTTGGTACGAGGACGGATGCGGCGGAGATCTTCAATGCGAGTACCGCTACGCCTATATGGACGCGATCACCGAAATGTATAGCAAATGCTTTAACAAGCAGCTTGCGGATTGGTGCTCGGATCACGGCGTAATGTATATGGGACATATTATCGAGGAGTGCTCCACCGGCGTGGGAGCGGGTCACTTTTTCCGAGCCACGAGGTGGCAGCATATGAGCGGAATAGACGTGGTGCTTCACTCGGTAATGCCGGGAATGGACACGGTCTCCCATTCTTCAAGCGGAAGTCTCGGATATGCGGTCAGTGATTTTTCCCATTACGTTCTCGGAAAGCTCGGCGCGTCTATGGCGCATATCGAGCCTGATATGAAGGGAAGAGCTATGTGCGAGGCTCTCGGCGCTTACGGTTGGGCAGAGGACACCTCGGTTATGAAGTATCTGATGGATCACTTTATGGTGCGCGGCATCAATCATTTCGTGCCACACGCCTTTGACTCGAAATTTCCCGACCCCGACTGCCCTCCCCACTTCGGCATCGAGGGCAAGGATCCTTCCTTTGAAGGATTTACCGCGCTTATGAACTATACCCAGAAGGTCTGTCATATTCTTTACGGCGCTCGCCACGTGGCAAAGACCGCCATCCTTTACGAGGCGGAGAATGAATGGGCAAGCCGTTTCGGCAACGCTATGAAGCTGCCTCCTATCGCAATCGAGCTATACGACGCCCATATTGATTTTGACATAGTGCCTCACGATTACCTCGATGCGGATAAGATAAAGGACGGCAAGCTCTGTCTTGGAGACGAGCAATTCGAGTGCCTCGTTATCCCCTACGCAGACCATATCGCCGCAGACGTGGCAAAGACTCTGACGAAAATTCAAGAAAAGGGACTGCGGCTGATATTCGTAAACGCAAGACCCGAAAACGCAGAGATCGAGGGCAGAGTAATAGCTCTTGATGCTCTTGCGGAAGAATTGACGGCTATGGGAATGGGCGACGTTGAGTTTGAGGACGGATTCGGGAAGGTTCGCGTTTACCACTGTCAGCGCGACGGGAAAGATATCTTTATGTTCGCAAACGAGGAAAGATTTAAGGTAAATACCTCCGTGAAGCTTCCCTGTAGCGGAAAATTTGCCAAGCTTGACCTTGCAAATGATCTGATTTTCGGCGGTGAGACGGAAAACGGAGAGGTAAATATCGATCTTAAACCTTCTCAGTCTCTTATATTCGTGTTCGGAGATAACGAAGGACTTTCCGAAGAGCCTTCTCTTGTAAAAACAGTTGAGCTTGCTCCCGAATACGACCTTGAGCTTGCCGATTGCGAAGATCTTAACGGCTTCGAGGGCGTTGGACGCTTCGATCGCTTCTTCAATGTAACGGGTCCCGATTTTAAACCGACTTTTTCGGGTAAGATGCGCTATAGCTTTAAGATAAACGTCGAAAAGGCGGAGAAGGTATTTCTCGACCTCGGCAGAGTTGGCAGCTGCGCAAGTCTTAAGGTCAACGGCAAGGATATCGGAGTGAGGTTTGCTTCGCCTTTCGTCTTTGACGTCACCGACGCCGTAAAAGAAGGCGAAAACGACGTCGTCGTTACCGTCGGAAACACGCTGACCCAAAAGGTGAGAGACCGATTCTCCTTCAATATGCTTTTGGCTCCGTCGGGACTTCACGGAGATCTTTCTTTAAAGTATTTTACTAAATGAATAAATTTGAAATAACCCAAAAATAAAGGAGCGACGGAAGCCGCTCCTTTATTCTTTATATTTTGTTAAAATTGATTCGCTTGACGAGAATCGCCGATACGACTCCCACCGCGATGCCCGCAACGGTTCCCGAAAGTATCAGGAATGGCAGATAGTAGACTACCACGTTGGTGCTCAGCATAAACGACGCCGCGGCGATCTGTCCCACGTTGTGCATCACACCGCCCGAAACGCTGACCGCGATCTCCTTGAGAGGAGTAAGTTTTTTCAAAAGTATCATCACCGCGAGACTGAGCACTGCGCCCGAAATACTGTATATAAGGCTTACGCCCGTTCCGAAGATCATTGAAACCAGCAGAACACGGAGGATCGAAACGACGATCGCATCCCTGACGCCGAATTTATAAAGGGTGAAGATCACGGCAATATTTGCAAGGCCCACCTTTATGCCGGGGATGGCAACGAAGGGCGGTATCCTGCTTTCAACGTAGGAAAGAATAAGGGCAAAGGAGATAGTCAGCGCCAGAGCCGTCAGCTTTTTGGTTTTATTCATGCTTCCTTTCATTCGTTCCTCCTCAAGAAACCAGATCAACGCCGTCTCGGAAGTCTCCCTTGATCGTGACCGTTACTTTGTTGGGAAGGCAAACGATGGTCTCTCCCACGTACCGTATCTTGCCCGTGTTTTCGCAAACGTGGTCGGGACAGCTTGAATAATTAAGATAGGCGAATCCGTTCTCAATGACCAGCACGTTGGTGCCTCCGTTAAGGGGGAAAACGCCGTTTACGTCTATGGGATATTCGGCAACGGTCTTGCCCTCCACCTCCACGGAGACCACGGCACCCTCTTTTTTTGTAAGAGCCGTAAAAAGGAGAAGAATGAGAGAAAAAACGAGAATTGCCGCAATAACGATAACGTCAAGACGGTATTTTTTTATTTTGCTTTCGCTTTTGTCGGACATAACTATCTCCTTTCTTCTTTTGATTATGGGATGCCTCCAAGGCATCCCATAGTTTTATTATTACAGGCTTGCGCCGCAGGTAAAGTTGCCCTCGTGGATACAGTGGACGGGGCAGACCTTAACACATTCGCCGCATCCCGTGCAGAGCGAATAGTCGATAACGGCAAGGTTGTTTTCGACCTTGATAGCACCGTGAGGACAGGTCTTTTCGCACTTCATACAGCCGATACAGCCGTTGGAGCAGCTCTTTCTCGTAACGGCTCCCTTATCGTGATTGGAGCACTGAACTACCACCTTTGAGGTGTCGTCTATAAGCTTAATTATATTGTTGGGACAAGTGCGGACGCATATACCGCATCCGATACATTTTTTAGGATCGACTTTTGCTACGTTTCCTTCAACGGTGATAGCATTCTGAGGACAAGCCCTCATGCAGTCGCCATATCCGAGACAAGCCCAAGTACAATATTTGTCGCCTCCGTACGTAAGATTTGCGGCGATGCAATTTTTGGGACCTACGTAGTTGTACTTTCTTTCAACTGCCGCGCAAGTGCCGTTGCAGGCGACGAAGGCAACCTTTTCGATAACCTCGCTTGCTTCAACGCCGAGTATTGAGGCAATCTCCTTGGCGGATTTATCGCCTCCGGGAATGCAGAGGTTGGTAGCAGAGGCGGTCCCTTCGGACAAAGCCTTTGCGTATCCGTCACAACCGGTGTAGCCGCAAGCTCCGCAGTTGGCACCGGGGAGACATTCGCGGATCTCTTTAGCTCTTTCGTCCTCCTTAACGGCGAAGAATCTGCTGGTAAGAGTAAGTACTATTCCGCAGATAAGAGCTACGCCGAGAAGTAGACCCATAGAATATAAAATCGGTATCATAGATCAGCCTCCTTAAACCGCCAAGATATTCTCTACCACACCCGCAAAGCCGTAGAACGCAAGGGCGACTATAGAAGCGGCAACGAGAGTGACGGGAATACCCTTGAAGCATTTGGGGGCGGGACAGTTCTCGATCCTTGAGCGTACTCCCGCGAAGAGGACCATCGCAAGAAGGAATCCGAGACCGACGCCGAGTGACGAGACCATGGATTCGAGAAAATCATAGCCCTTTGTAATGTTGTTGATGGTTACGCCAAGCACCGCACAGTTGGTGGTGATAAGGGGGAGATAAACGCCCAGCGACTTGTGAAGCGAGGGGATAAATCTCTTGAGAACTATCTCAACGAACTGAACGAGGGAGGCGATAACGAGAATAAATACGATAGTTTGCAGATATTCCAGCTTTAAAGGAATGAGGGCAAACTTGTAGATCGGATAGGTAGCGGCGGTAGCAACCAGCATAACGAAGGTGACCGCAACGCCCATACCCGTTGCTTGATTGAGCTTTTTTGAAACTCCGAGGAAGGGGCAAACACCGAGAAATTGCTGGAGAACGTAGTTGTTAATAAGAACTCCGCCCATAAGAATGATGATAAGCTCTCGTAACATTTTAGTCTACCTCCTTTTCTGCGGTTTTGTCGGCAGTGCCGCATACGCCGTTGCAAGCCGCGGCGGAGGGACAACCTTCGCAGGAGAAGGACTTCTTTTTGATGCCGCCCTTCTTGCGCGTGATGAAGTTTACGGCGGCAATAACTATACCGTAAACGAGAAATCCTCCGGGAGCTTCTGCCAATACGGAGATCTTGTAATCGGAAATGAGGGGAATTGCGAATCCCGCAAAGCTTCCGTTGCCGATCACCTCACGGATTGAGGAGATGATCAGGAGCGCCGCAAGGAATCCAAGACCCATGCCGATTCCGTCGAGAGCGGAGCGGATTACGTTGTTTTTTCTCGCAAACATTTCGGCTCTGCCGAGAATGATGCAGTTTACCACGATCAGCGCAAGATATACGCCAAGCATATCGTAGATCGAGGGCAAAAACGCTTGCAGAAGCATCTGCACCGCGGTTACGAAGCCCGAAATAATGACGATGTAGCAGGGAATGCGCACCGAGTCGGGAATTATCTTGCGAAGCGCGGAAATGACCACGTTTGAGCAGATAAGAACTATGGTTGCCGCAATTCCCATAGAGAATGCCGAAACGACGTTGGTCGTCATAGCCAAAGTGGGACAGGTTCCGAGGATCAGAATAAGAACGGGGTTCTCCAAAACGATACCCTTGAGGAGGATCATTAAATTACCGTCTTTTTTCATTATTGATTACCTCCTTCATCTGCTGTAATAAGTTCAAAAGCTTCGAACGCCTTCTTGATAGCCTTCTGATAGCCGTTGGAAGTATAGGTGGCACCGGAAATAGCACCGGGATCGGTTGTAGCGTCGGTTATGGGGGAGTTGCTTACTATTACTTCGTCTGCGCCAACGCCTCTCCATGAGTCGTAGTACTCTTCGGTGGCACATGCGTCACCGTAACCCTTGGACTCGGAGTGATTAACGGTCAGACAGTCGATTATCTTGCCGTCTGCGGAAATAGACACCTTAAGGATTATATCGGTTCCGTGATATTCTGCGGAAAATCCCGAAGCGGTTGCTTCAAACACGTAGTTTCCGCTTGCGGTCTTATAGATCTTGGTAATAAGACGGCTCGTTCCTTCGGGCTTTGCGACCTCGGTAAGCGCGCTTGCCGAAATAATTTCGTTTGCGGCGATCATCTTATCGGAGTCGGCAACGTTGCCAACAATGGTTCCGTCTGCTTTAACTCCAACGAAGTTTTCGCCCGTGACGAAAACTCTGCCGCTGCCGTCTTCTGCTTCGTAGATAGCGTCGAAGCCTTCGACAGCTTCTACGTCAAACCACTTGTTGAATTTTACACCAGTAGTTCCGAGTGCCGTGTTGCAATTGTCCTGAAGGATCTGTTCGGGTGTGCGGATATCCACTTCGCCGCCGTTGGCGATCGTAAATGCCTGAAGAGCGGATTTTACCGCTTCTCCGTAGGCTTTGGAGGTAAGAGTTGCTCCGGATACGAGTAAAGGTTCGAAGCCGTCGAGAGCCATGCCCTTGTACGAGCCTTCGGTTCCCGAAACGAGGGGGAATACCTTTGCGTCGTAATCGTCGGTCTCCTGATCGGCAATTACCTTGGTTCCGACTATTTTTCCGTTGGAGTCTACACCGATCATTATTATAAGTCCCGAGCTTTTACCCGTAACGGTCGCCTGAAAAACGAAGCCGCCGTCGGCTTTATATCCCTTGGTGATAGCCGAGGGGTATTTTTCGTCGAGTGTAAGCTCTTTGAAATCCTTTCCGTCGGGAAGGACCTCAAGCAGAGCCGCATTTGCCGCTTGATTCTGCGCTTCTTCGATGATGGGGCCTGTTACCTCGTTGATAAGCGCCAGCGAAAAGGCAACGACGAGGCAGATGGCAGAGAGGACGAGGGTAGGCATTATTTTATTTTTCATTTCTTTTTACCTACCTTTCCTAAAGGCTTGTAAGCGCAAAGCTTTTCGATATAGGGAGATACGATATTCATAAGAACTATCGCGAAGGATACGCCCTCGGGATACGAGCCCCAGAAGCGGATAAGTACCGTGAGAATGCCGCAACCCAATGCGAATACCATCTTTCCTACCTTGTTGATGGGAGTGGTCACGTAGTCGGTTATCATAAAGAACGCCGCGATAATGAGACCGCCGCCAAGCACCTCGTAGAGCGCTACGGTAACGTCCTGCTTGATGATAAACGAGAGGACGAATACGGTTGCGATATAGATCACGGGCGTGTGCCAGTGAATGACCTTGCGGATTATAAGGTATATACCGCCGATGATAAGAGCGAGAGCGCAGGTCTCACCGATAGCGCCCATGCGGTTGCCGAGGAACATATCGAGGAGAGAGGGAAGCTCTGCTTCGCCGCCCGTTTTGATGATCTCAAGAGGGGTTGCCGAAGCCACAAGCTCGGGGTCTGCAAATCTCGTTGCGCTTCCGCCGCCAACGCTTGAGGAAAAGGCGATGAGAAGCAGAACTCTGCCCGTAGCGGCAGGATTGGCAAAGTTGCATCCCAGACCGCCGAAGAGACATTTTACGACGACTATGGCAAATATTGAGCCTACAGCGCACTGCCAAAGCTCGGTCTTTGCGGGGAGGCAGAGCGCGAGAATAAGTCCCGTGACTGCTGCCGAAAGGTCTCCGACAGTCTGATTTTTCTTGCAGGCAAGATTAAAAAGAAATTCGGATGCGACGGCGGATGCGACGCAGACCAAAATTATAAGCAACGCCCTGAGACCGAACAGAACCACCGAAGCTACGGCGGCGGGGGAAAGGGCGATCAGCACGTCGCGCATTATTCCGCGAGTCGTGGTCTTGGAATGTATGTGCGGCGATGAAGAAACGATCAGTTTTTCCATTTATGTCAGCTCCTTTACTTCAGATTTGCTTTGTGAGCCTTGTATTCTCTGACGAAATTCTTGGCAATTCGGTTGCTTTCCACCAAGGGGCGGCTTGCGGGACAAACGTAAGAGCAACAACCGCACTCGACGCAGAGATTAATCCTGAGTTCTTCCAGTCTCGCGTATCTTTCGTCGCGGTCCTCGATGTCAAGAGCCTTGCAGAAGGAAGTAGGCTCCAGCATATGAGGGCAGGACTCAACGCACTTTCCGCAATGAATACAAGCGGTAGCGGGTTTGAGGATGGCGTCCTTTTTCGTGAATGCCAGAACCGCTCCGGTCGCCTTGACGATAGGCTCGTCGAGAGAATAAGCGGCAAAGCCTGTCATGGGGCCGCCGAAGATTATCTTTACGGGATCTTCTTTAAGCCCGCCCGCGAATTCTATAAGGTCACGGATGGGTGTGCCGATGGGGGCGAGAATATTCTTGGGTGAGTTGATAGCGCTTCCGTCAACGGTAACGCACCTTTCGACGAGGGGCATACCCGTTTTGACGTATTTGGCAAGAGCAGCAACGGTGGTTACGTTTACCACGAGCACTCCGACGTCTGCGGGGAGCTTGCCCTCGGGAACGGTAAGCTTTGTTACGGTGTGGATCAGTACCTTTTCGGCACCCTGAGGATAGAGAAGTGGGAGCACTTTGACAGAAACCGAGCTGTCACCGTCAAACACTCTGTTCATTTCTTTTATACAAGCGGGTTTGTTTTTTTCGATTCCGATAACGAATTTTTTCGCGCTGGGGATAAACCTCTTGAGAAGCTCTATTCCCTCACGGATATGATCGGAATCATCCAGCATAGTGCGGGTATCCGCAGTGATGAAGGGCTCGCATTCGGCACCGTTGAGAATAACGGTGTGGATGTTGCCCGTGGGGGCTACGCTCATTTTGATCGCAGTGGGGAATCCCGCGCCGCCTAGACCTACTATTCCCGAAGCTCTGATAGCCGAAATGAACGATTCGGTGTCGGTAATGGTGGGAGGAGCAATATCCTCACATACTGCCATAAGCCCGTCGCTTGCTATCCTCATAGCGGGAACGCTTCTTCCGTCGCTTCTCAGATAGGTCTCCATCTTTGTTACGGTACCGGATACCGACGAGTAGATGGGGGAGGAGACGGGCGCTGATGAGTCGGCGATAAGCTGACCGACCTTAACGTAGTCTCCGACCTTTACCACCGGCTCTGCGGGAGCGCCGATGTTCTGAGACATAGGGAGAAGAACCTCTGCGGGAGGAGGCATTTTTACGGGCTTCATATCCGCAGTGTTTTTGTGATGCGGAATTTTCGTGTTGCCTAAATTAAGCCTGAACATAGATCGATTTTTTCCTTCCGTTTATATTTTGTAAGGCGCGAGATAAGTCAAAAATCAGCCCCGCGCCAAATAATCAATGTGATTTGTAAACAGTCATACACGATAATTATAACGCAAAACTGCGCCTATGTCAAGCGCAGTTTATCGTATTTATAAATTTAATTATATATAAATTATTGGTCGCTGTTCCAAAACTCCACACCCGAGGTGTATCTTACTTCGCCGTCCTTTGATACCCAGATAACGTCAATGTTCCCAATGTCGTTTACGAGCGCAAGTCCTTCCTCATAGCTCATACAGAAAAGAGCGGTGGAGAGTGCGTCGGCAAGACCGCTGTCTTTGGTGAATACCGAAACCGACGAAAAATATTTTGCGGGCATAAGCGTGTCGGGATCGATGATGTGGTGATATTTTTCGCCGTTTGCTATATAAAATCTTTCGTAGTCTCCCGACGTAACGAGAGAAATGTCCTTGATGTTTACTCTGCAAACAAAGCTTTCTTCACTGTCCGTGTCGGGATTGGTTATACCCGTGATCCATCCGTCGCCCGTGACTTTCGCGCCGATGGCTCGGATATTTCCGCCGAAATTCAGAACGTACGAGGTAACACCGCGATCAATAAGCAATTCTGCCGCCTTTTCCGTGGCATAACCCTTTCCGATGGCGCCAACGTCGATGGTCATATAGGGATCGGCAAGATAGACCGTGCTTTCTTTTTCATTAATTATGATGTCGTTTATATTGGTGTGCTTTGCCGCCTCGTTCAGCGCGTCGGCATCGGGGATCTTTGCGCTCTCGGGATCTTCAATGCCGTTTTCACGGGCATCGTGCCAAAGCTTCAGTACCGAACCCATAGCAATATTGGTTTTGCCGTCGGTCAGAATGTAAATCTCCTTGGCGTAAATGAGAAAATCGATAAGCTCACGGTCAACCTTTACAGGCTCCTTGCCTGCGTTCTCGTTTACGGTTTTAAGGTTGTTCACACCCGAGTATTCGTAGTAAATATCGAATAACTTATCATAATAAATTACTAATTTCTCGATTGCGTCACAGTTCGAATCAAACTCCTCGGGACTGTCGCCTCTGTATGAGATCGCAACGCACGCAGTGTTAAAATATCCGTTGAACCCCGTTTTGTAAAAAGATCGAGCTTGCTTTTGGGGGTCTTCCGAGACGGGGAGCTTGATAAGATCGGTATTACAGGATAAAAAGGAAGACGTTATAACGGCAAAACAGACGAGCAGAGCCAAAAATTTGCGAAATTTCATTTGCGAAATTCCTTTCTGTCAAGTAAGTGTTATATTAAATCGGGGCGGTATCGATGAGACACCGCCCTTGCCGGATTTTGTGACAGTAAGATTATTTTGCAGACTTGACCGCTGCCTCAAGTCCTGCCTTGAATGCAAAAGTGCTGTAAGGCATAGTACAGCCGGCAACGCCCTCGGTTGCGAGAGTTGCGATGTCGTCTGCGGTCTTGCCGACTGCGCTCTTTGCGTATGCGTCAGCCTGAGCGTACCATGCACCGCTTGCCATAGCGTAAGCGTCGCCCTGCTCGCGCTTTGTGCCGGTTGCGTTGTCCTTGAAGCCGACGGAGTCAGCTCCGTCCTCGGTAACGTTGTTAAACGCAACCTCGGCGGTATCAACAATAGCGGCAACTACCTTGCCGTCTGCAAGAACTGCGGCACAGAAATCAGCGGTGAACTCAGCGCAGTTCGTCTCGTCGGAGGTGTCCTTAACGCTGCCGGTTGCGCTGAGACCGGAAGTGAAGGAGGTAGCGGCGGAGGTGAATGCAACCTTATGCTGGCTCTTGAATGCATTGTCGATAGCCTTTGTGAGGTCGGCAATGTAGAAAGAGCAGCTTGCCTTAAGCTCTGCGTCAGCCGCGTATCCGTTAACGGCAACCTCGGCAACCTCTGCCTGAGTCTTGCCGACTACATATTTTTCAAGATGAGCTACCTGCTCAGCCCAAGTGCCGGCGTTCATTTTGCCGTAGCTGTCACCCTGAGCGACCTTGGAGGTGGGAGCGGTGGTGCTGAAGCTGCCGTCCTTATTGAGAGCGGCATACTCAATGCAGTCTATCTTGCAGAGAACTATTTTGTTGTCTGCGTCGGTAACGATGGCGGCAACGGTCTCGGCAACAGTAGCTTTAGAAGTGCTGGGGGAAACGACTACACCGATTGCGAGGTTGTAATCCTTTTCGGTGGGGGTCTCTTCCTTGTTGGTGCCGCATGATACGAATGCAAAAGATGCGAGAACGATGATGAGTGCGAGGGTCAAAGAAACGATTTTTTTCATTGGTTTAACTCCTTTTTTATTTTGTTTTTTTACACATGCCTGTTTATTGTACTATGATATATTATGATTGTCAACAGAAAAATCAAATTTTTTTCTGAGAATGTGTAACGAAATTGTTAATTTGTTGAAAAAAGTTCACGTTTCGGAGGAGGTTGTTGCTTGATCTGAATGTTGGCAGCATAAAAAATCCTCTTTTTGCCATACATTTTTGATTTTTGCCGCGACATAATAATATCAGAGACGCAAAGCGAGTTGAAAAAAAGATTGCTTGGGAACGGCTTTGGAATAATGAAAATTCCGCACCGCAAGTGATGTTTTAAATTCGTAAGGCTTGCGGTGCGGCTCGATTTATCATAGATTTTTATAAAACAATGATCCTTTGGAATATCCGAAGGCGTTAAGGAGAAATATTATGGCAAACAAGAATGCTAAGAAGGCTCTTGAGCAGTTCAAGATGCAGGCAGCAAGCGAAGTAGGCGTTAATCTTAATCAGGGCTACAACGGTGACCTCACCGCTCGTCAGGCAGGAAGCATCGGCGGTCAGATGGTTAAGAAGATGATCGAATCTTACGAGAACTCTCTTCAGAACGGTTCCGCAAGATAATTAAGATACCTTGATAGTATCGCAGAGCTCGGCTATAAGTCGGGCTCTGTTTTTTTTGTTAAAAATTTTATATATTCCGTGACAAATCGGTAAAAGTGTGCTATAATTAAAAAAATGCGTTATTTTTTATAAGATTGAGTAAGAAAGGTCAAAAAATATGAAAAAAACAGTTTTGAGAGAATACGCGCGTCTGCTGGTCAAAAGCGGAATTGCGGTTAAAAAGGGTGATATCGTAATCGTTAATGCGGGACTTGATCAGCCCGAGTTCGTTAAAATGGTTGTTGAGGAGTGCTACCGTGCAAAGGCGGCAAGGGTTACCGTTGAGTGGTCTTATCAGCCCCTTACCAAGCTCAACGTCAACAATATGAGCGTGAAGGATCTCGGCACCGTCGAAGCTTTTGAGGAGGAGAAACTCAAGTACCGTCTTGAAAAAAATCCTGCTATGCTCTATATCGCAAGTGACGATCCCGACGGTCTTAAGGGAATCAACCAGAAGAAGATGGCGAAGGCTATGATGTCCAAGCAGAAGGTCATCAAGCCCTACAGAGATCAGATGGACAACAAGTATAAGTGGTGTATCGCGGCAGTCCCCGGAGAGGCGTGGGCGAGAAAGGTATTCCCCGGCACAAGAACCTCCGTTGCGGTTGAAAAGCTTTGGAACGCAATACTTTTCACCTCTCGCGTAATTGATAAGGACGGAAATCTTCTCGATTCTGTTGCCGAGTGGGATAAGCACAACGAAAGCTTCAAGAAGCGTTGCGATATACTCAACAAGGAGGGAATCGTGGCTCTCCGCTACAAGGCGTCCAACGGAACCGATTTCCGTGTGGGACTTCTTGAAAACGGCAACTTTATGGGCGGCGGCGAGCACACCCTTTTCGGCGAATATTTCAATCCCAACATTCCCACCGAGGAAGTGTTTGCTACTCCCAAGGCGGGCGATGCTGACGGCATCGTATATTCTTCCATGCCCCTTTCCTGGAGAGGTGAGGTCATCGACAATTTCAGCATGAAGTTTGAGGGCGGCAAGGTCGTTGAAGTCAAGGCTGAAAAGAACGAGGAGCTTCTCCGTACTATGGTGAGTGTGGATGAGGGAGCGTCGATGTTGGGCGAATGCGCTTTCGTCCCTTACAATTCCCCCATTCGTGAAAGCGGAATTATGTTCTACGAAACGCTTTTTGACGAGAATGCTTCCTGCCACTTTGCGGTTGGCGCGGGCTACACCAACACCGTTAAGGATTATCAGAATTACACAAACGACGAGCTTCACGAAATGGGAGTGAACGATTCTGCCATCCATGTAGATTTTATGATAGGTACTGCCGATATGTCGATAATCGGTATAAAGAAGGATGGAAGCGAATTCCCTATCTTTGAAAACGGACTTTGGAAATTCTGATTTGAATTTCCAAAATATTGCAATATGATTTTTTGAAAGGAGGGGTCGGATATGCCGAGAAAACCGAAGCCTAAGAATACTTTGTCGGCTGGCGAGCGTGTTGCGCTTTACGAGGCGGAGATGGAGAAGAAAAGGCAGATGATGTCCGATAGCACGGACAGTGTTGAACGCCTTGCCGAAAATGATAGCATAAGCGGATCGTCTGAAGAAGCTTTGAAATCGAGTAAACAGATAGGCGTGAAAAAGCAGAAGCCTAAGCCCTCCTCGGCAACCGTCCGTGTTGATTTTTCAGTACCCGTTGGCAGAGTAAAGCCTATGCACGGAATGTGCAACGGTCCCGTTTCATACGGTGCCGATATTTCGGATTCCTTTCGTGAGATAGGTGTTCCTTTGGTGCGCTTTGACTGCACCGATACAGCTATTTCGCGCCAAGCAGTTGACGTGTCAAGAATCTTCAAGAACCGTGATGCAGACCCATCCGATCCCGACAGCTATGATTTTGCCTGCACGGATCGTTACGTAGATGCGGCGATGCTTTCGGGGGCGCAGATTATATACAGACTCGGCGAAAGCGAGGATCTTCTCGGTTCGGACTCTTCTTCGGCACTTGAAGATTTCGATCTGCTTGCCAGAGTTTGTGTCAATATCGTGCGTCACTATAACGATGGCTGGGCACAGGGACGGCATTACGGGATCAAATATTTTGACCTTCTGAATTTCAATGGTAACGAGGAAGATCTGCGCGGCACATTAGAAATGTACGGCAGACTTGCCAACGCTCTGAAAATTTACGACGAAGAGTTAAAGGTGGGAGGAATCTCCTTTCACAGCTTTATTGACGCGCGTGAATTGCTGAAAACAGCGAAAAAAAATAGGTTGCCTCTTGATTTTATTACGGTGGACGCTTTTGCGGGCGATCCTCTCAAGATAAAGACGGAAGCGGAGGAATTGGTTGCGTATGCAAGAAATCTCGGATTTGAGGACGTCGAAATTATCATTGGAAAATGGTCTTACATGGATCACGACGTTTTGGACGGGGTAGATGCGAGAAAAGTGCTGGCTTCTCCTTCCGAGGCGCTCAGACAAAAGAAAAGAGATATTTTCCGTTCCCAAAGATCGGTCAAGGGCGCGGCTTACGCTGCGGCGATGATGCTTTGTATGGAACAGACCGACGGTATGTCGGCGGCTTGCTTTTTTGACGCTCAGCCTATGGTCTCGCCTTTTTGCGCTCTGACAGACAGGTTCGGAGACCCTGAAAAGCCGTTTTATTCATTCAAAGCTTTCGGCGAGATGTATAAAGCGGGAACCGCAGTCTTGTCAGAGGTCGAAAGTCCCGAGGAGTTCGCGCACAGCGGAATATATTGCTCGGCAGCCGTTTCCGTCTCGGGCGAGGGATACGTAATGATCGCTTCCTTCGGGGGATGCGGTACGGTTGACGTCAGACTCGACGGAATAGGCGAAAACGTCTATAGCGCGGACGTATATATGCTTGACGGAGTTAAAAATATGGAACTTGCCGACTCGGTTTCGGTATCGGGAATGAAAAAGCGAATCGTGCTCAACGTCAGCGAATACGGCGCGGTGCTGATAAAGCTTTTTTAACGTTGCAAATAAAAAATATGCGTTCAAACGGGTGTTGAACGCATATTTTATTGAGCTCAAATAAATCAATTGTAGAAAAAGAAACAAACAGTTAAAAAACTGGATGTCAAAAAGCCGTTCGTTTTCCGAACGGCTTTTTTTATCAGTCGATATCGTATTTTACGGTTTCGGGCGGAACGGCAAGCAGGGAAGGATTTTCAATGTACTTTTTCCAGCACTTGAAGCCCGCTGCGTATTGGAATCCGTCACAGATCCTCTCGTCGGTCACCACTTTCATATCTATGACCTTTTTTGTGATCACGTTACCCTTGCGGTCGATGCTGACTTCGCGCCGTTTGGTTCCGTAGGATACGAAAACGGGAAGATTTCCGAAATTGTAGATGTGGTGGTATATCGGTTTTATGCCCAGCGAACCCATGCTGGTTATGATCATGGAACCATGGAAAGGGCTGACGTTAAGCAGAGAGGTGGGGATAAGTCCGAAATAATCCATAACGTTCAGGGATTTAACGGCGAGGCTCAGTATGGGGCGCGGGAGACCTGCCAGCTTGTTCATGACTCCGTCGAAAGCGCTGTCGGCACCGTCGGCGGCTTTGACCTCTTCTATCGCTTTGTTGAACTTGTCGTAAACGTCAAATATTGTGTCCTCGGGTTCAAACCATACTTTGATGCAGGTGTCGGGTGCTTCGATGCTCATGGTCTTCTTTACCGTCATCGTAACTTGAATGTCGTTTCTGGCAAAGATCCGTTGACCGCTGACAAAACGGTTGAGAGCGGGGTGCTGAGACACGGTTCTTATGTAAGCTGCGATTATGACGTGAAGCATAGAGAAGTTTTCTTTGCCTGCTATAAGCTGCTCGCTAACGAATTTTTCCGATTCGGTTACGTCGAGAGTTTCAGCGAAGGTATTGCACGCATCGCATCTTTGGGGCATTATGAAAGGCATTATCTTATTCATTCCGTTGATCGTGCGCAATCTGTAACCGTCCTTGCGATCTCCGAATCTGCGCTTTCTCTTTGGTCTGGGGGATTTAACGCGTGATTCGTCTTTGGTTGCGTCAAGGATCTCTTCGTTTATGTTGGTGTTTGGCATAATAGCCTCCTTCAAACAAATAAAAAGTTGGATTTTAAGCTTGTATTAACATTATAGCCGATTTGTGAACGCTTGTCAATTAACAGTTTGAAAACAAATTCAACAAAGGTTAAAAAAACGTTCATATTTGACAATAATCTGGCGAAACGTGAGAATTGCGCTTGACATTTCCGAAAAAAGTGATATAATACAAGTGCATAGTATAATATTTATTAAATAATTTTTTTGAGGAAAAAGATGAAAAAAGTGAACGCATATACCGACGGTGCTTGCCGAGGAAATCCCGGAAGAGGCGGTTGGGGTGCTATTCTTGTTTACGGCTCCGCAGAAAAGGAGCTTAGTGGGGGAGAGCGCGAAACCACCAACAACAGAATGGAGCTTTCGGCGGTGATCGCCGCTCTTTCGGCTTTGAAGGAACCCTGCGAGGTGACGATAACTACCGATTCTCAGTATGTCGTCAACGCGATCGAGAAGAGGTGGCTTGAAGGCTGGCAAAAAAACGGGTGGCGAAAAAGCGATAAAGGCAAGGTTTTGAACGTTGACCTGTGGCAAAAGCTTTCGGCGTTGCTTGAAAAACACAGCGTGAGCTTTGTTTGGGTCAAGGGACACAATGGGCACCCTTATAACGAAAGATGTGATAAGCTGGCTACCGATTATGCAGACGGTATTGAGTGACGGTTTGCAAAATTAAATATTATTTAAAAAAATTGAAGGAAGCTATTGACAAGGGCTTGGACGTGTGATATAATGTACAAGTATAGTTATAGTCGCATCTGTGTCTTGTTACACGATTTGACCTTATGAAAGTATAAATATCGCTTTACTGTAACGAGCTTGCAACGACAAGGAGTTTTAAGCGTAATGAACCAAAACAATAAAAACAAATATGAGATAGATGCCAAGCAAATATTTGACGCGATGTTCAAGTATTGGTGGCTTATCGCTATCTCGGTCGCCGCATGTGTGAGCTTGGCTCTAGGCTTTACCGCGCTGACCGATACGACTACGTATACGTCGAGCGCCACCCTTCTTATAAACGGCGGCGGAACCGGAATGACGTCGTATCAGCAGATACTTGCGGGACAGTATCAGTCAAAGGATTATCCGTATATCCTTATGTCGAAAGATACACTGGGTGCTGCTGCAGACGTTATAAACGCTACGGGAGAACTTCCCGATAAAACCTATACCGCAGGCACTCTTGCAGGCATGGTAACCTCCAAATCCGAGGAAGACAGCCGAATTTTCATAATATCCGTCACTTCTTCGGATCCCGACGAAGCGCGGATCGTTGCCGAACGTGTAAGCGATGAGTTCCTTGAAAGAGCCGAACACCTCACCAAAGCGGAGGTCGGAGTGGTCGAGGAGCCCAGAGATCCCGTGCGCTCGAGTAATTCGGATTACAAGAAGAATATAATCGTCGGTGCGGCTGTGGGAGTAATCGTCGGTGTTGCGATCTCCATTTTGCTGGGGCTTAAAAACGATACGCTTGACTCCGAGGATTGGCTTATTGAAAGATACAAGGACTGCGCTCCGCTGCTTTCCAGCATACCCGATTCTTCCGCTTCGGGAGGAAGAGGATATTACAAGTACCGCTACAGATATAAGTCACAGTATAATTATTCGGCAAAAAACAAAAGCGGTGAGTGATCTCCGCATGGCTTATCCGAATATAAGACGAGCCTTGCCGAAAAGGCGCGGTGAGAGGAATCAATGATGAAAAACAAAAAAATGTCAACCGCTAAAGGAAGCGTGCAAAAGATCGGCAAAGAATTGGACTTTGCGTCCAATGAAGCCTACAATCTTTTGAGAACGAACCTATCGTTCTCTCTTCCCGATAAAGAAGCGGGAAAGATAATAGGGATAACCAGTCCCTGTCCTCAAGAGGGAAAAAGCACCACTTCTTTAAACCTCGCTTACTCCCTTGCGGAAGCGGGCAACAAGGTATTACTTATAGATGCGGACATGAGACGCCCGTCGATCAGCAAAATGCTTAATATACCCAAATCTCCCGGACTTTCCAATATTCTTGCAGACGACAACGAAAGCGCGATAAGAGAAAACGTTCTAACGAACAACCTTTCCGTTCTGCTTTCGGGCGATATTCCCCCGAATCCTTCGGAGCTTATTTCATCTAAAAGGATGGAGCTTTATATCAAACGGTTCGAGAAGGATTACGATTATGTAATAGTGGATCTTCCTCCCGTGATCTCGGTGTCGGATCCGCTTGCTATTTCTAAAAATATTGACGGAATGGTCGTAGTCGTCCGTCACGGACACACCAGAAAAAAAGATGTTGATGAAGCCATACGACAGTTGGAATTGGTAGGTTCGAATATTCTTGGTTTTGTATATAACGGGTCGATAAGAGCGAGACATTCTTATCACACTGTTTAATATAACGAAAAAAATAACTTTTATGATCATTTATCAGATTTGACTGATACCAGAAAGGAAATGTTATGAAGAAGAATTTTGTTTGCCGCGTAGCGTTGGCGATGGCACTGGTGATCTGCCTCGGCTTTGCAGTCGTTTCCGCATTTGCTGCTGATACGGATTATGCCCCCAGCATTGAAGTGAAAACCACTCCCGAAATCGTTGTCCCCGAAGGCGCATCGTCCGAGATCGGCGCGGTTATAAATGCGGGTGAGACCTCAGAGCAGATCAAAGTAAACGATATTTATAAGGTGTCTTACGGCGAAGCTAAGAAGAACGTAGCAGATGCGAACTTCACCGATGAAACCAAAAAAGCGGCTTGCCAGGCACTCGTGAATGCGTACGATGCTTTTAAGGCTGCGGGTGTTGAAAATAGCATTGAGAACATTAAGAGCTTTGCGGAAGAAACTCTTAAAATATCCAACCCCGAATATTTCGTTTCCAATTTGTTCGAGTTGAATATCGGAGAGCACGACTCCAAGCTCGACGGCGATTCTACCGTTACGGTCAGATTTTTAAATGACGAAAGCATAAACGCAGAGAACGGAAAGCTCGTTGTTGCGCATATGGTCGACGGCAAATGGGCTATCGTTCCTAACGAAAGCGTAAAGGTCACCGAGGACGTTGTCGAGGTAACGTTTGACGATCTCTGCCCTGTGGTATTTATTAACTTAAGTCAGGGTGCTGCAGCCGATGTTATTCCTCAGCCCGATGACGACGGCGCTGACGACGGAATGGATGACGGCGTAATAATCGCCCTTGTCGTTATTGCCGGTGTCACCGTGCTTATCGTTGCGGCAATAGTAGTATTCTACGTTCTTGAAAAGAAGGACGTTCTTACTAAGATTTCTCAGAAAGCATCGGGTAAGAATAAAAAATAATTAAGACGGGTTCGCAAATACGATACCTGTATTGGCGCGTAAATGCGCATAAATAAGCGGCAACAATTGCCAAGCTGTATAACGGCGAGTACGTTTTGCGCGTTGATACGCAATAAAAAAGAACGGTGAGATCAAGCCGTTCGTATATCGACGGGAGAATGTACAATGAGTAACGGTAAAAGACTGTTTTTATCAATCGCGCTGGTTTTATGCATTGCTTTGGTAATTGCTGCCGCTTTTTTGGTGGGGGATTATATCGAAGGAGCACGCTCCGATCGCGATCAGCCTGATGATTCAAGCCATTCTCAGGTCGTTACACCGATATATATTAATGATGAGTTGTATCTCCCGAGGAAGGAAGTACGGAACTATCTTATAATGGGAATCGATGAATCGGGCGATATAGGCAGTGAAGCTGTGGGACAAGTGGATTTCTTACTTATACTTTCGTTTAACAGCGAAACAAAAGAGTATACGATGGTTTCGGTTAACAGAGATACTATGGTTGAGACGCGAGAGGTCGATATGCTTGGAAATAAAAGAGATGTTCTGAAACAGATAGCGCTCTCGCATTCCGGCGTTGGCGGAGAAGGTCTTACCAATAAAGAAAAATGTGAAAACACCATGGCTTCGGTCTCGAATATTTTTCAAGGTATGAAATTTGACGGATATATGTCTATGACTATGAATGCGGTGGATATACTCGTTGACGATCTGGGCGGTGTTGACGTTTACGTCGAAGACGATTATACCTCTATGGACGAAAGACTTGTTGCGGGTACTACGGTTACTATGGACGGCGAGCTGGCGATGAAGTTCGTTCGAATGAGAGGCGGTCTTGAGGACAGCAGTAACATTGCGAGAATGAGGCGTCAAGAGTCCTTTTTGAAAGCATTCTTCAGCAAGATGGGTGAATCTCAAATGAGTGACGATGCGCTCCTTGAAAGCTATTCTGACGTTGAGAAATACGTTTACTGCTCTGCGGGAGCTAACGGATATGAAGAACTGTTCTGGAAGCTTCAGAAATACGAGGAAGGCGAATCGATCTCGTTAAACGGAGAGGCGATAGTTGGCAAGGGCGGTTATATGGAATTTTACGTTGACGAGTCTCATGTAACGGAGGTGATTGTTGATGTTTTTTATGAAAAAGCACGCTCGTGAAGAAAAAACGTTGAATGGCGCGCTTTGTCATACGGACTTCCATTCACATATTCTTCCCTGTATTGACGACGGAAGCTCGAGTGTCGAGGAATCTGTGGAAATGTTGAGACAGTCTTCGCACCAAGGGGTAAAAAGAATTGTTGCAACACCGCATTTTTATCCCCATATTCACAACGTAGAGGATTTTGTTTTGAAAAGGGATCGCGCTATGGAGAAGCTGCGTGGGGCGGTTGAAGCAAAAAAGAGAGAGGGCGAAGCCTTCCCTGAAGTCTTTTTGGGGGCAGAGGTCGCGTTTTTTTCGGGAATATCTCGCAGTGACAGTACGGGGAGGCTTTGTATCAACGGCACGAAAATGATTTTGGTCGAAATGCCCTTCGAACGCTGGAGTACAAAGGTGCTCAACGATCTTTTTGACATAAAGGGGAGCCTTGACGTTGTGCCTATCGTTGCTCATATAGACAGATATCTGCGTATTCAGCCGAGGGAGATAATCGATCAGCTTTTCGAACAGGAAATTTTAGTGCAGGCGAATGCCGACGGCTTTATTGACCCTCACACGAAAAAACAGCTTTTGAATATGCTTTCCCTTGACCAAATAGATTTTTTGGGATCCGATTGCCACGGTTCTTCCTTGCGAAGCCCCAACCTCGGAGCTGCGAGCGAGATCATTGCGAAAAAAATGGGAGAGCAAAGCATTAAAAGGCTTAATGAGTTTGTCGATTTTGCGTTTGACGGAATAGAAAGCGCGTTTTGAACGGCTTTCTTTTGCGTTGACGTGTAATTTCTTTGTTTTAGGTATGGTTTTTATGAATAGAAAAGCGATTTTTATCTTGGGAGTGGCTTTCCTTTTCGTGCTGGCTTTTATTTGGGGAAACTCGCTTCTTTCACCCGAAGCATCCGAAAGCGTAAGCCGATGGGCGGGAGAGATGCTCTCGACCCTTCTGGGCGCAGGTGATGGGACCAGCATGGTAGGCGGTATTTCGGTTCGGAAAATGGGACATTTTTGTGAGTTTTTTGCGCTGGGTGCGGTCACATGGTTTTTTCTCAGATGTTTGATATCGGATAAGAGCTTGAGGTCTCCTTTGACGGCGTTTTTAGCGCTTTTTGTGCCGCTTTTGGATGAAACGATACAGATATTCAGCGGAAGAGGACCTTCAATCAAAGACGTGTGGATAGATATTGCGGGATTTTCCGCAGGGACTGCCGCGGTTATTCTGCTATATTTCGGCGGCTCTGCCGTTGTAAAAAAGATAAAATTTAAACGGAAATAAACGAATTTGTCAATGCTTTTTTGTTGCCTTTCCCAAATGTGCTTTTTTTGTTTAAAAAATAGTGGGGAAATCAAAAAAAGTGTTGACAATTTTCGTCTTTTGTGATATGATATTATTGTGATTTTTTTGGTTTCTGCGACTGACGGATATAAGTGGATTTACCACGATGGAACAGGAATCTATACGCCGACCGTCTGGGCTCACTTACTTCCCGTGGGATAAGTGTGCCGTTTTTTGTTTTGCAGTGTTTTTTGCCCCTTGTCGGCGAAAAAACGGCGGTTTTAGGCGGCTTTTGGTTTGAATATTAAATTTTGCTATAATTTGGAGGCTTGAATTATGAAAAAAGTCGGTATCGTTATGGGAAGCGCAAGTGATATGCCTGTCGTTAAGAAGGCACTGGATACACTTGCGTCTTTTGATATTCCTTACGAGGTGCACGTTTATTCGGCTCACCGCACTCCCGTAGAGGCGGCGGAGTTTACCAAGAACGCAAAGGCTAACGGCTTTGGCGTTATGATCGCGGCGGCAGGTATGGCGGCTCACCTTGCGGGCGCGGTTGCGGCTAACACAACTCTTCCCGTTATCGGAATCCCCTGTAAGTCCACCAATCTCGACGGACTTGACGCGCTCCTTTCCACCGTTATGATGCCCTCGGGTATTCCCGTGGCGACGGTTGCTATCGACGGTGCGACCAACGCGGCTCTTCTTGCGGCACAGATCCTTGCTCTTTCCGATCCTGAGCTTGACGCGAAGATCGTGGCAAAAAGAGAGGCTGACGCAAAGGCTGTTCTTGAAAAGGACGCGGCAATTGCGGCCGAATACAATAAATAATCGAGTTTAAAAAATTCAATTCGCAATTTCAATATAAAGAGGTATATCAATGGGAGGATTTTTCGGAATCTCATCGAGACGTGAATGTCTGTCCGACGTTTTCTTCGGCACCGACTACCATTCGCATCTCGGAACAAGACGCGGCGGTCTCGCGGTCTATGATAGCGAGCTTGGACTTCAAAGAGAGATACACAATATCTCGAATTCGCCGTTCAGAACCAAATTTGAGAGAGTTTTTGAGGAGATGCGAGGAACCGGCGCTATCGGCTCTATCAGTGATAGCGATCCTCAACCCCTGCTTATAAGATCAAAGCTTGGAACCTACGCTATCGCAACCATAGGACTTATTAATAACGTCGATTACATTTTGAAGGAGTATTTTTCACACACTACCGGCCATTTTAACGCAATGACGGGCGGTCAGATAAATACTACCGAGCTTGCGGCGGCACTTATAAACCAGAAGGACAGCTTCGCGGAGGGAATCAAGTTTGCAAACGACGTGGTAGACGGCACGGTGTCTATACTCATTCTTAAGGATGGCGGTAATCTTATTGCCGCGAGAGATAAGATGGGCAGACTTCCGATTTTGATCGGCAAGGATTCCGACGGATACGCCGTTACCTTTGAATCCTTTGCTTACCAAAAGCTTGGATACGAGGACGTCTGCGAACTTGGGCCCGGTGAAATAGTCGAGATCAGCCCCGACGGAATAGAACAGCTTGCTCCTCCGCAGAAAAAGATGAAGATCTGCGCCTTCCTTTGGTCGTATTACGGTTATCCTACCGCGACCTACGAGGGGGTCAACGTTGAGGTGATGCGTTACCGAAACGGACAGATAATGGCGAGAACCGACAAGGCGGCGGGCCTTTGTGAGGGGATCGATTACGTCAGCGGAGTGCCCGATTCGGGAACCCCTCACGCTATCGGATATTCCAACGGGAGCTTCCTGCCTTTTACAAGACCCTTTATAAAGTACACGCCCACCTGGCCCCGTAGCTTCACTCCCGCAAAGCAGACCGACAGAAACAAGGTCGCAAAGATGAAACAGGTACCCGTGCACGATCTTATTCAGGGCAAGAATCTGCTCTTTGTGGACGATTCCATAGTTCGCGGCACGCAGCTTCGTGAGACTGTTGAGTTCCTATACGAAAACGGCGCAAAGTCGGTGCATATGCGTTCGGCTTGCCCCCCTATTATGTATAGTTGCAAGTATCTGAATTTTTCCAGCGCAAAAAGTCCTATGGAGCTTATTGCCAGAAGAGTTATTCACGAGCTTGAAGGTGAGGACGGCGTCAAGTATATGGCTGAATACAGCGACGGTACCACGGAAAGAGGCAAAAAACTTCGTCAAGTCATTTGTGAGAGATTCAAGTTCGCTTCTCTTGAATTCCAATCGGTAGAGGGCATTATCGAGGCAATAGGACTTCCCGCGGATCAGATATGCACCTATTGCTGGACAGGAAAAGAAGACTAAAGTTAAAATAAATTTAGAGAGGTAATATATTATGCACAACAATTCCAAGAGTGAAAGCTACGCAGCGGCAGGCGTTGATATTACTGCCGGTTACAAAGCGGTTGAGCTTATGAAGAAGCACATCGCAAGAACCAAGAACGAGGGTTGCCTTGATGACGTAGGCGGCTTCGGCGGATGCTTTGGCCTCCCCGTTGCAGGTATGGAAGAGCCCGTTCTCGTTTCGGGTACCGACGGTTGCGGAACCAAGGTCAAGATGGCTATCCTTATGGACAAGCACGACACTATCGGTATTGACGCGGTTGCTATGTGCGTTAACGATATCATCTGTTGCGGCGCGAAGCCCCTTTTCTTCCTTGACTACATTGCTTGCGGAAAGAACATTCCTGAAAAGATAGCGGCTATCGTCGGCGGTGTTGCTGAGGGTTGCGTTCAGTCGGGTGCGGCTCTTATCGGCGGCGAGACCGCGGAGCATCCCGGTATGATGCCCGTTGAGGATTACGACCTTGCAGGCTTTGCGGTAGGAATCGTTGACAAGAAGAAGATTCTCGATAATACCAGAATGGCTGAGGGCGACGTTGTTATAGCACTTGCTTCCACGGGTGTTCACTCTAACGGATTCTCCCTTTGCAGAAAGGTATTCGAGATAGACAAGAATCCCGATTCTCTTTACGTTCCTTGCGAAAAGCTCGGCGGCAAGAGCATCGCGGAGACTCTTCTCACTCCTACCAAGATCTACGTCAAGAGCATTCTCGCGCTTCTCGAGAAGGTTGACGTTAAGGGTATTTCCCACATCACCGGCGGCGGATTTTATGAGAACATTCCGAGATCCATTCCTAAGGGGCTTACCGCGAAGATCAACAAGAGTGACGTAAAGGTTCTCCCCATCTTTGATCTTATCGCTGAAGTCGGTAACGTTCCCGAGAGAGATATGTATAACACCTACAACATGGGCGTTGGTATGAGCGTTGTCGTTCCCGCGGCTGAGGTTGATAAGGCGCTTGAGATTCTCAAGGCAAATGGGGAAGAAGCGTATGTTATCGGCGAAATCGTTCCCGGTGACGAAGGCGTAATTCTCGAATAATTCAGAGGAAAATAATATGACAAAAATTGCGGTTTTGGTATCGGGTGGCGGTACCAACCTTCAGGCTCTCATCGACGCGCAGGCGAGAGGCGAGCTTGGAGAGGGAAAAATCAGCCTTGTTATCGCGTCCAAGCCCGGTGTTTACGCCCTTGAAAGAGCGGCAAATGCGGGCATTGAGGGCAGAGTTCTTGCGAGAAAGGACTACGACAGTATCGCGGCGTATTCAAAGGCTCTTGCCGACACGATGACGGAGGAGGAAATTGATCTCGTTGTGCTTGCAGGATTCCTTACTATCATTGACGAGCAGGTCTACGAGGCATTCCCCAATAGAATCCTCAACGTACATCCCGCGCTTATTCCTTCCTTCTGCGGAAAGGGATTTTACGGTCTCCACGTTCATGAGGCGGCTCTCGCAAAGGGAGTTAAGGTCTCGGGCGCGACGGTACATATCGTGACTCCGGAATGTGACGCGGGCCCCATAGTGCTTCAGAAGGCGGTTGCCGTTATGCAGGACGACACCCCCGAAACTCTGCAGAGACGTATTATGGAAGAGGCTGAGTGGAAGATACTTCCCGAGGCGGTAAGACTCTTCTGCGACGGTAGGATCACCGTTGAGAATAATAAGGTTTATATTAAGGAATAACAGGAGATAAAAAATGAAAATTTCTACTATCAAGGACGAGCTTAATTCTCTGGCTTATCACGGCAGAGGAATCATTATCGGCAAGAGTGCCGACGGAAAAAAGGCAGTAACTGCTTACTTTATTATGGGTCGTAGCGTCAACAGCCGCAACCGCGTTTTCGTGGCTGAGGGCGAGGATATGAGAACAAAGGCGTTCGACGAATCCAAGATGGTAGACCCCCATCTTATTATCTACTATCCCGTTCGCGTGCTCGGCAACAAGACCATCGTTACCAACGGCGATCAGACCGACACTATCTACGATCTTATGGACAAGCAGATGACCTTTGAGCAGGCGCTCCGTACCCGTGAGTTTGAGGATGACAAGCCCAATTTCACTCCCAGAATTTCGGGTATCATTCACCGTGAGAACGGCGAGATGAACTACGCGATGTCTATTCTCAAGAGCGCGGAGGGCGACGACGCGTCTTGCGAAAGATTTACATACGCTTATTCCAACCCCATCGCAGGCAGAGCAAAGTTTATCCACACCTACGCGTGCGACGGCAACCCCCTCCCCAGCTTTGAGGGCGAGCCCAAGACTCTCATTCTCCCCGACGTGGAGATTGACGAGCTGACCGACCTTATCTGGACCAACCTTAACGAGGACAACAAGGTTTCTCTCTTTGTTCGCTACATCGACATCGCGACAGGTGAGACCGAGACCAGAATCGTTAACAAGAACGCGTAAGGAGAGGTGCGGGGAGGCGTGCCTCCGGCGGCAAGCTTTTTGGAAAAAAGCTTTGCAAAAACTTTCCTGAAAAGGGTATTAAACAGATTTTCAGTTAAATGAACCCACATCGGATCATCCAAAATATTTAAAAGTTTTTGAAAGAGATGGGGTGTGGGGAAGAGAAAACTTTTGTTTAAAAAGTTTTCTCTTCCCCACATATCCCTAAAGGAGAAAAAATGAAAGAATTTGAACTCAAATACGGTTGTAATCCCAATCAGAAGCCTTCCAAGATCTTTATGCACGACGGAAGCGAGCTTCCCATCGAAATCCTCAACGGCAGACCCGGATACATCAATTTCCTTGATGCGTTCAACTCCTGGCAGCTTGTAAAGGAGCTTAAGGAGGCTTTAGGTCTTCCCGCGGTTACCTCCTTTAAACACGTAAGCCCCACCAGCGCGGCTGTTGGACTTCCCCTGTCCGAAAAGCTGAAGAAGGCTTGCTTCGTTGACGATATCGAGGGTCTTGACGAGTCTCCCTTGGCTTGCGCTTACGCGAGAGCAAGAGGAACCGACAGAATGTGCTCCTTCGGTGACTGGGTAGCACTCAGCGACGTTTGCGACGTTACCACCGCGAAGATGATCGCTCGCGAGGTCTCCGACGGTATCATAGCTCCCGGCTACGAGCCCGAGGCGCTTGAAATCCTCAAGGGCAAGAGAAAGGGTAACTATAATATCGTTAAGATCGATCCCGATTTCGTTCCCGATCCTGTAGAAAGAAAGCAGGTTTACGGCATTACCTTCGAGCAGGGAAGAAACAACTATAAGATAAGCGCTGACATTCTTCAGAACGTGGTTACCGCAAACAAGGATATGCCCGAGAGCGCTATCCGTGATCTCGTTATCGCGCTTATCACCCTTAAATATACTCAGTCCAACTCTGTGTGCTTCGCGGTAGACGGTCAGGCGATCGGTGTTGGAGCAGGTCAGCAGTCGAGAGTTCACTGCACCCGTCTTGCGGGCGGCAAGGCTGATACCTGGTTCCTCCGTCAGAGCGACAAGGTGCTCAATCTCCCCTTTAAGTCCACTCTCGGACGTCCCGACAGAGACAACGTCATCGACGGATATATCAACCAGAACGAAGAGGACGTTTGCGCTGACGGCAACTGGCAGAAGTACTTCACCGAGCAGCCCGCTCCATTCACCAAGGAAGAGCAGAGAGCTTATCTTGACACCATTGACGGCGTAGCCCTCGGTTCTGACGCGTTCTTCCCCTTCAGCGACAATATTGAGAGAGCGAAGAAGAGCGGTGTCAAGTACATCGCCGAGCCCGGTGGCTCTATCCGTGACGATCTGGTTATCGAGTGCTGCGATAAGTATGGAATGGCTATGGCGTTTACCGGAATGAGACTTTTCCATCACTAATAAACCTTCGACTTTTTCCGTAATGCTTCGGTTGCCCTACGCAAACCAAGGTTTGCTATGCGAGTTTGCTTTGCAAACTTCGTCCTTGAGTGCGGCTCGACGTAGGTACAACTACGCCTTCGCCTTGCGCTCTTCGGTGCGCCTTGCCTTACGAAAAAATTCTCGGTTTAGGTGATTTTTGTAAATTAAGAGATTTTTCCTCGCGTTGAAATCCGCGCGAGTGAAGATCAAGACGATTAGGAGGTTTTTATGAAACTTGCTATATGGTCGAATTATTATCATGAGCTCTCGCCCGAGGATGCGGTAAGGGAGTTTATAAAAAACGGCATTTATGCCTCAGAGCTTTCCGATGAGCACGGCGCGATGCTTCTGGATCGGGGCGACGACGTTGTGGCGACAGGACGAGCTTTCAAGGAGTTCTTGCGGGAAAACGACTTCGATATGACCCAAGGGCATCTTTGGTTGTATGCCAGAATATGTACAGAGCAAGGCGCGCTCGAGAAGCTTTACAAGTGGATCGATCTTTACGAGGCGGTGGGTGTGAAAAATATGGTGCTCCACTGCGACGTTTTGGCATTTGACGAGAGCAGATACGAGGAATGCGCGGCGAAAAATATCGAAAAGCTCAAGATAGTTGCCGAGTATATCAAGGACAAGGATATTACTATTTGCCTTGAGAATCTGGGGCCCCAATACGTTATGACGACTATTGATCGGATCAGCTATGTCGTCGACGGAGTGGGCAGCGAAAAGCTTGGTATCTGCCTCGATACGGGACATCTTCACCTGAACGGCAAGAGTCAGAGAGAATATATTCTGAAGGCGGGAAATCGGCTTCGCGCCATCCATATTGCCGATAACGAAGGACAGTGGGATCAGCATCTGATGCCCTTTACCTGCGG
>JAZMZI010000002.1:0-3383 GCA_045585895.1 Eubacteriales bacterium | reverse complement strand
TTACTCTTAACGTTTCGAAAAACGCTGGATATATGAAAACCTTTGTGGTACTATATGCTTGCAGCTTATTCGGTTGTTTTGTAAAACAAATGGTTTAAGAGTAGAAAGGAGAACAACCATGCACGAAACAAACGAAAAAATTACAGCGCTTTATTGCAGACTCAGCCACGAGGATTCGGTTCAAGGTGAGTCAAACAGCATTCAGAATCAGAGAAAGATCCTCACGGATTATGCCAAGAGCAAGGGCTTCCGCAACACGAAATTCTATATTGACGATGGCTTCAGCGGTACGAATTTCAACCGTCCCGGCTTTGAAAGTATGATGGCTGATATGGAAGACGGGAAAATCGCCACAATTATCGTCAAGGACTTGTCCCGTCTCGGCAGAAATTATATTGAAACCGGACGGTATATCGAGCTGACTTTCCCTGAATATGACGTTCGCTTTATTGCTATCAATGATAACTACGATAGCCTTCACAGTGAGAATGAACAGCAGCTTGGCATCATTAATATCTTCAACGAATGGCACGCCCAGACCACAAGTCATAAGGTCAGAGCCACATTTCAGAGCAAAGCCAAGCGCGGTGAACGCCTTGCGACAAGTGCGCCTTACGGATATATTAAAGATCCCGATGACAGCGGACACATCATACCCGATCCCGACACCAAGGATTTTGTCATTCGAATCTTCCGAGAATTTCTTAAAGATCCCAACCTCAAAAAGATAGCAAAGGGCTTACAGAACGATCAGATCATCACGCCCGGACAATACCTGTATCAAAAGTACGGATACGTTCACAGCGGTGTTGACATAACCGATCCTTACAGGTGGTCAAGCACCACGATACGTTCCATTCTTCGCAACCAAGATTATATCGGCAACACCGTGAACTGCAAGACGAAGGTCAAATCCTTCAAGGTCAAGAAACAGATTCGGCTGCCCAAGGAAGAATGGTTGGTATTCGAGAACACACACGAGGCTCTCGTCAGCAAAGCGGATTTTGAAACCGTACAGCTGATCCTTGATGGTCGTAACCGCCCCGATAAGTCGGGCAAGGTAGATATCTTCCACAATGTTATCGCCTGTGCCAGTTGCGGTAATCGAATGTATCTCCACAGAGCCAAAACAATGCGTCCCGAAGAAAACTATTACAGTTGCGGTTTTTATCAGAGAAAGGGTAAGGACAGATGCTCAGCTCATCAGATCAACGCTATGGCACTTGAGCAGATCGTTCTTCAGCAGATACGGTGGGTGACAGAGCTTGCGAGAGAAAATCCCGAGGTGTTCTATGAGAAAGCTCGTGCCAAGAAGCGCGATGAAGATGAGAAGAAGCTCAAAGCTGTCAAGGCAGAGATCGTAAAAACAAGAAAGCGTATAGACGAGCTTGACCGTATCATTCAGAAACTCTACGAGGACAATGTCAGCGGACGTATTACGGATGAACGTTACGATAAGATGGCACAAAGCTACGAGTCAGAGCAATCGGCACTAACAAAAAAGCTCGCTGAGCTTGAGGAAGCCGAAGCGAGCTATGGAAGTGAACGGAACTCAATAGACGATTTCATTGCCAATGCAAACAGATTTATTGATATTCAGGAGCTGACTCCCGAGATCGTCCACGCATTTATATCCAAAATATACGTCTACGAAAAGAAGGAAAAGTGGTCACGCACCGAGGGCAACGATATCGACATCGTGTTCACCGTAGGATTCAGAGAACAGCATACCGTGAGGACATCCGATGCCATTGCATCATAAGCCCACAAAAACAGAAATACCGAGGCAAATCAATGCCTCGGTACTTCCGCCGCCTATTTCTCCGCTAAGAATGCAGAGAGAAATCCAACCTTGTTTTTTTTATTCAAATTAAAGAAGAAAATCAGGCATTTTCTGACCTATCTGAACCTTTTCGTACTTTTCGTCTTCCTTGTGACCGATAACCGCGGCAACGGTCTCGGGGGAGACGTTTGCAAGCACTGCGGTCTCCACTAAAGGCTCGTTTTCGGGTGCTACGGTGGGAGGAGTTACAGTCTCTTTTGCAACCTCAGCCTTGGGAGCAGTCTTTTTCTTTGCGGTAGTAGTCTTTTTAGCGGTGGAAGTCGTCTTTTTAGCGGTGGAAGACGCAGATGCGGTCTTCTTCGTGGTAGTCTTCTTTGCGGCGGGAGCGGCGGCGGTGGTTGCAACCAGCTCGGGCGCGATCTTTTCTTCGTTTGCAGTCTTTGCTACTCTTTTTGTGATGCTGTCCTTACCTATCGGCATATTTCATAACCTCCTGTGCCATATCCATATATTCTTGAGCCGCACGGCTTGTCTTCTTATAAGCCATAACGGGCTTGCTGTTATCCTGAGACCATTCGATGGTCGAGTCAATTCTGATTATTGACGACAAAAGTCTTACGTTGTCAAGGCTTGAGAGAGTTTCGACGGTTTGCTTGAAGTAATTCTTTCTCTCGCTTGCCTTGGTAATAGCGATACCGAGAATATCAAGGGAGGGAGAGATCAGCTTGACCTGCTCGTAGAATTCGAACATATTTGCGAGACCGAAAAGTCCCCAAGGGCTTGCCTCAACGGGAATAATAAGAAAATCCGATGCGCACATAATGTTCATTACCCAACATCCGAGTGTGGGGGGCGCGTCGATGAGTATGTAGTCGTATTTGCCGGATTCCTTGATTTTTTTAAGACCCTGACGGAGAATGTATTCTCTCTGCCACTTGGTGAAAAGCTGGAACTCGATTCCGCTCATAAGGGTGGAGGAGGGGATGAGATCAAGTCCTTCGTATTCGGTGGAAACGACGAAATCGGTAAGATCCTTCTGCTCAACTATACCCGTGTAAAGGTTTTTGGGGCTCTTCGCCATTTCAAGCGACTGCTCGTCGTCGAAGAACTGCAGAGTGAGATTCATCTGCATATCCGCGTCGATAAGAAGCACCTTTTTACCGAGAGTGCTCATTGAGTAGCCTACGTTTGCGCAGGTGGTGGATTTTCCGCTTCCGCCCTTGTTATTGGCGAAGCAAATAGTTTTGGTTGCCATTGAGATCTCCTTTGATTGGATTTTCTGTAAAGATCAAGTTGTTTACGCGTCAAGATATGCCATTATCTTTTCAAGTCCTTCGCCCGTATATGAGCTGACGTAAAAGATCTTATCCTTTTTAAGTCCGCAGTTTTCAAGCCATCTTTCAGCCAACGGTACGTTGCCGTCCTCCTTGTCAATGCCCGAAATAATGCCGATAACGTCGCGGTTGACGTGTGAGGTGCAGTTGGGCGGAAAAACGCAGAAGGGCTCGTTTGCGCTGATCACCAGACCGATAACGTCGGCTTCGTAGGAATAGACTCCCAAAGCCGCCGCTAAGGTGTGCACCTCGGTGTACTCACCGGG
>JAZMZI010000001.1:0-20761 GCA_045585895.1 Eubacteriales bacterium | reverse complement strand
TACGCGCTTTCTTTTTTGCTAAGCTTTTTTCTTTGCGCTTCTTCTGCCAAAGAAAAAAGCGGACAAACGATTTGGATTTGCTTTATGTAGAAAGGAAAATTCACTTTCTACATATAAACATTTTAAACCGTTTTCCGCTTTTCTTTTGACACCGGAAGCGCAAAAGAAAAGCTAACAAAAGAAAACGCGTATAAGGAGAGTTTCGCGCTTGCGAGCGCGACCGCCGATCGCGGCGGCTCCGACAAGCCTTTGAAAAGGCTTGAGCGAAACTTTCAAAATGACAACGTTCAACTAACCGCCAAATCAAAATTTGAAACCCTTACAGTCCGAAATCCTTTTCGTATTTATAATCAAGCCCCAGCTTTTTGATGTTTTTCTCAACTTTTTCGGCGTAGGGGCTGTTTTTTATTTTCTCGGCTTGACCGTGCTTGAACCAGCCTGCGTCCTTGAAGTGAAACTCCTCTTCGTTACCGACACGGCATTGGAACGAATTGGGCGAGGGTGCGCCATTGCGCAACAATTCCTTATATTCTTCAAGATATTTCTCGTACACCTCGCGCGGAGTGCAATCGTGGCGGCGGCATATTACAGACGCAAGACCTGCCGCTTCGCCGAGCATTCCCAAGGTTCGCATTACGCGGATCGACGCAAAGGCAACGTGAGACGCGCTGACGGTTCTGCCGCCCAAAAAGAGATTTTTGACGTCGCGAGCATAAAGACAGCGATAGGGTACGGGGTACGGTTCGACGATACCTCTGTGATAAGCAAACGAGCGGAATGCCTCCCCAAATCTCTCCTCGTTCGTGGCTTCGGGGAAGTGAATATCGATGCTCCACGTCATAGATGCCGTCATATCGTCGTATAAAACGTGATTCTCGATATCGTTTTGCGTCAAGATATGATCGCCTACTACGCGGTAGCTCTCGCGTTTTCCACCGAGGTGCGAAACCCATTTAAGAGAATAGTTGGCGTATTCTTCACGTCGTGAGGACTTGTTTTTCTGATACCACCAGTTGCCGTATATCGTATAAAGTCCGTAATCTCGGATGTATTCGGTCTCGTCCGCCATGTCTCTGCGGAAACCGCATTCCTGTTCCCAGTCACCGTTTTTAACGTGGAGACAGTCCTCCTCGGTCTTAAAAAGTCCCGTATCAAATTCGGTAAACTCGGTCTTATATCCCACGTTCTCGGAATACCAGCGCACCGACTGACCCATGACCAGCTTTTCGTAAGATCTTGCGCCGAGACTTTCACCGAAGGTGTCTTTCGCCTCGCGTCCGTACATTACCTCCGCACCCGCAAGACGTGAAAGGACAGCGTCGCCCGAGCAATCGGCAAAGAGCTTTGCCCTGTATATTTTTCGCTTTCCGCTTCTTATATTCAGCGTTTCAACCGACGTTATAGCGCCGTTTTCGACGGTGGCATCGGTAACGTGCTCGTTAAGCGCAAGAGAGCCTTTCGGACATTCGTTAAGCATAAAAGCAAATCGCTTTCGGTTATCCTCGAAAAATTCCTTGGCAAATATCGAGGGATCGCCCATTACGGGCTGGATCTCCTTGACGATCTTGCCGAGATTTTCGTAAGGCGGCAGATTTATCATACCTCCAAGGCAAACTCGCACCTCGGAGCTGTTACAACCTCCGAGCACGGCTCTGTCGTGGATAAGCAACGTCTTAACGCCGCTTCTCGCCGCCGCAAGTGCCGTGCAGATGCCTGCAATTCCACCGCCGACGACTATAAGATCGTATTCGATGCCGCTCGTCTCCGCTTCGGGGCATATAAAGCTTTTTCGGAACGCGGAAAGCTCCTCTCTGCCGTTTGGAGGCAGGTCGCCGTCCGCCGTAAGATAGATAGCATCGCATCTGCCGTCAAAGCCCGTAAGGTCGTGAAGCGCAAGAGTGTGTCTGCCCGCGCCGAGAGAGACCTTACCGACATTTACCCATGCCCAGTCGCCGCCGTTTACTCCAAGTGTTTCGGGGAACGCTTTGCCGTCAACGATAAGAGAAAATCTTCCCGCTTTAAGCTCTCCCCAAGGGGAAGTCCAATCACGGGTGCGCACCCAAACGGTATATTCTCCCTCGTCGGTCTCGATGACGGTTTCGGCGTCAGCTACGGGAACACCGATTCCGTGAGCCATAATATAGGGAGATCCCATCTGTTTTACGGATTGCTGATCGATGACCCAACCGCCAAGGTTTTTAAAGCTTTCGGCTTCTATAAATAGTCTTTTCATATTGGTTCCCTATAACAACACGTTTTTTTACGTCAGACGTATCGGATCAAAGAGGCTGGACCGTCTGGCTCATGCCCCATACGGTAACGTCCTCAACGATAGCGCGAGCGGGCAATTCCGCAACAAAAAGCACAGTTGCGGCAATATCCTCGGTCTGAAGGGAGTCTGAAGTCTCTCCAAGCTTTGCCGCAGACTGGAAGCCTGTGCTTGCCGATGCAGGGATAACGCAGCTTGCACGCACGCCAAAGGGTTGCAATTCGGTCTGCAGACCCTTGGTGAAATTAAGTACGCCCGCCTTTGCCGCGGCATAGACCGACCAATCTGCCCACGCGTGGGTAGCGCAGACCGACGCGATATTGATGATAGTACCTTCTCCCCTATCCTTCATATCCTTGGCAAACACCTGCGACGCGTACATAACGCTGTTAAGATTGAGAGCCAGGATCTCGTCGATAGTCTCCTTGGTATGCTCTTCGATAGGACGGATAGCGATGCCTCCGCCCGCGTTATTTACAAGCACGTCCACCTTACCGAGCTTTTCATTTGCAAAATCGCGCAACGCGACCCAGCCCGAGTAATCCTTAACGTCCTGAACGAAGATGAAATCAGCGCCCGAATCCTTCTGCGCTGCCTCAAGACGTGAGATGTCTCTTCCCGTGATAACGGTAGTGTATCCCGCATTTTTGAAAGCCTTTGCGGTAGCAAGACCGTAACCCGACGTGCCGCCCGTAATTATTACTGTTTTAGACATATTTTTAACCTCCAAAATGTCAATATTTATTTTACGATCTTATAAAAATCAAGCGAATCGAATCCTCTGCCGAGGTGATTCAGAATATATGCTTCACAAGCGCGGGACAGGTCTCTCATATCGTCTGCGTCCCTAAGCTCAAAGGAAAAGACCTTTTTTTCGGGCGCGGATACGATATAACGGATCGCCGCCAAGGTCGATGGCGACATTCCGCAAAGCACGCTCGATTCGGGGTCCGCGTCGAACTCCGCAGATACTCTCGGAATCCTCTGCCCTCTTTTCGCCTGACATTCGGTGCAGACTATCTTGCCGCCCATTACGTCAAGATAAAGGTAGTCTCCGCAGTTTGAATGACAGTACGCGCAACCGAAAAGCTCGGGCTGATAACCCGAAATTGCCGCCGCGCGCATCTCAAAGGCGGATTTTATTATACCGTGCGCCTTTTCGCCTTTGCTTATGAGAAATATCGAGTTCAGAAGCAGACGGAGTATCTCGCCGCAGTCCTCGTCCTCGTCTGTCAGCTCGTTGGCGATCTCACAGAGATAGGTTGCCAAAGCAACCCGAGTTACGTCGTTTGAAAGTCCGTAAAATGAGTTCATAACCGAACCGCCGCGAAGCCAGTACATCGAATTTTTCTCGTAGATCTCAAAATTGCCGTAGGTGAAGAGCTGGGATATCGGCGTCATTTTGCTTGAAGGCGATTTTCCCCCCTTGACCATCACGCCGATGCGTCCGCGGTCGGGGGTTATTATATTTACAAGCTTATCACCCGCGCCAACCTCGTGGACACGGGAGATAAGACCGTCGGTTGCAAACGTCATAAGCTTTTATTCCTCGGTAAATCCGAAGTCAGTGATACCGCGCTGACTGTCGCGCCAATTCTCCTTGACCTTGACCCAAAGATTGAGATACACCTTCGTTCCGAATATAGCCTCAAGATCTGCTCTCGCGTATGAGCCTACTCTCTTTAATTCCTCGCCGTTCTTGCCGACGATGATTCCCTTATGAGATGCCTTCTCACAGAAGATCTCGGCGCGAATGCTGACGAGGCTTCCCTCGTCCTTGAATTCCTCGATCGCGACCGCGATACCGTGTGGTATCTCCTTATTGAGCGTGCGTAGCAGCTTTTCTCTGATCACCTCTGCGGCGACCTGTATCTCGCTCTGGTCGGTCACCATATCCTCGGGGAAGAAAAATTCCGACTCGCCGAGGAAGGGCTTGCACTCGTCAAGAACCTCGTCCACTCCCTTTCCGTTCTTGGCAGAGATCGGAACCACCGCGGAAAAATCGTGAAGCGCGGCATAGGCGGCGATAGTCTCGGCGATCTGCTCGCGGCGGTAAAGGTCGATCTTGTTAAGCACCAGAACCGAGGGAACCTCGTTGTTCTTAACGTACTTTATAACGTTCTTTTCGATATCGCTCACAGGCTTGCCCGCGTCGATAACGAGGATGACCGCATCAGCATCCTGCATGGAGGAATTGGCGGTCTTTACCATAAACGTACCGAGAGAATTTCTCGGCTTGAAGATACCGGGGGTGTCGAGGAAAACGAACTGATCGTCACCCACGGTATGTATACCGATGATCCTGTTCCTCGTCGTCTGGGGCTTGGACGAAACGATAGCCACCTTTTCACCGAGAATCGAATTGAGAAGGGTCGATTTGCCCACGTTGGGGCGACCAACTATTGCTATAAATCCTGTTTTTTTCATTATTTTCTATCCTTTTTTACAAGTAACCGTGTTCTTTGAGAAATTGGTGAGTATCGGCATCGCGGATGTCGATAAAAGCTCCGCTGTTGTAGTCGATAAGCCTTACTATCTCGGGCTTTTCGTTCTTATCCGAGCCTATGACCTCAAGGCAAAGGTCTTCGCTCTCCTCAAGGTAATACTTATAGTTGTACGTGGTGTTTCCCTTCTTCGTATAGCTTGAGTCACTGTAACTGAAGCCCGAAAGGTCCCCCCATTCTATCTCGTCGCCGAGAGCCGACAGCGTAAGGAGATCGCTCACGGTCATATTTCTTCCCGTGTTCTTCTCCGCAGAACCGTTCCATTCGCTTCTGCTCTTCGCTACGAGAATATCCACTCCGAGAGGGCCGACGACGAAGATCACCAGCGCGGCGGTGATTATAAAAGCTATAAGTCTTGCGTGATTGGAGAAAAAGCTCTCGCGGTGATATCCGTCACCCTCGACCTCGATCTGCTCCTCGGGGAGCTTTTCATAGGTAGCTTCGGCATTTATCCTCGACGGTTCTTCCTCCGCCGGCATTTCGGGCATAGCTTTATTTAACTTTTTGTCGCGTTTTTCAGCGGCGCGAGCCTCTTTCAAAAGCTCCTTTTCGCGCAATTCTGCAGCTTTTCGCGCTCTTTTTTCAGCTTCAAGCGCTCTTTTTTCACTTGGTTTCATATTTTCACCTCGCTCTTTTTGCGGGGGAGCGTTGCTCATCCCCAAAATTTACGTGGGGTGCTACGATCACGTTATTTAACCTCAAGACCCATTATCTTCATAATTTCTGTCTGCTTTGCTCTCATTTCTCTGTCCTCCTCCTCGCTTCTCTCGTGGTCGTAGCCGAGAAGGTGGAGCATAGAGTGTACGCAAAGGAACGCGACCTCGCGGTTAAAGGAATGACCGTATTCCTCAGCCTGCTCCTTTGCCTTCTCAAGAGAAAGCACGATATCGCCCAGATTGTGTACTATCTCGTCGATGGGAGGCTCCTCGGTCTCGCCCTCAAAATCAAAGAGGGGGAAGGAGAGCACGTCGGTAGGCTTGTCCACCTGTCTGAATTTTTTGTTCAGCTCGTGGATGCCTTCGTTGTCGGTAAAGGTCACGGACACCTCACAGTGATTCTGAAAGTCCTCGAAATCGAGGGTGGTCTCGACAGCTTCACGGACAAGCATCTTCATCTTGTAGGTTATGGGAAGCGCGTCCTGACCGTTCTCAAAGTATATTTTAAGTCCCATTTTTCTGCTCATAGTCAATCTTTCGCCGCGCGGTAGTGCTTACCGCCGCTTTCCTTTCTGTCGTTTTTATTCTGCTCTTTTGAGTATTTTTCTCTTTTTTCTCTGTCGTATTTTTCGTACGCCAGAATTATCTTTTGTACCAGCTTGTGTCTTACCACGTCGCGCTCGGTAAAGGAGTGGATGGCGATATCGTCGATACCTCCGAGAATCTTTACCGCCTCGGAGAGACCGCTCTTCTGTCCTGCGGGCAGGTCGGTCTGGGTAAGGTCGCCCGTCACCACCGCCTTTGAATTGAAGCCGAGACGGGTCAGAAACATCTTCATCTGCTCGGGAGTGCAGTTCTGCGCCTCGTCGAGGATGATGAAGGAATCGTCAAGAGTCCGTCCTCTCATATAAGCGAGAGGCGCCACCTCGATAACGCCCTTCTCCACCTGTCTCTGGTAATTTTCCGCGCCCATCATCTCGTAAAGCGAATCGTAAAGCGGGCGAAGATAGGGGTCGATCTTGCTTTGCAGATCGCCCGGCAAAAAACCAAGCTTTTCGCCCGCCTCGATAGCAGGTCGGGTCAAGATTATCCTCGACACCTGCTTATCCCGAAGCGCCTTCACCGCCATAGCAACGGCGAGAAAGGTCTTACCGGTACCCGCAGGGCCGATTCCGAGAACGATGGTGTTCTTCCTGATAGCGTTAACGTACTGCTTCTGACCTACGGTTTTTGCCTTGATTGGCTTGCCCTTCATGGTGACGCAGATAGTATCGTCTCCAAGCTCCTCAAGCTCGCTCATATTTCCCGACGTAACCATATCGCAGACGTAGATCACGCTCTGATCGGTGATGTTCTCGTTATATTTCGCCATTTTGACAAGGTATGCTACGGCGCGTGAAGCCAGCGCCACCGTATCGTCGCTTTCACCCGACACGGCTATAACGTCCTCGCCGCTGTCTGCGATTCGGTTTTTGATATACACGCCGAACTTCTTTTCTATCAGCTTAACGTTTGAATCGAAGGAGCCGAAGACCGACGCGAGAACGTCGGGAGACTCGACTTTTATTATCTTACTGCTCATAAAATCCTTTCCTTTTAATCGCCTTCGTGATACCGTCAATTAAAAATGTCCGTATCGATATCCGATACCTCTGCGATATTCTCGATTATTCCCACCTTACATAGAATTACGAATGAATTATCCTTGACTATAGGAGTTACGGTCTTACTGATCACGGTGCCGTCCGACGCATCGGCGGCAAGTCTTTCCGAAAGCTCGAAATACGCCAGAGCCTCGGCTTCCTCTGCCGTTCTCTCCAAAGTGACCGTCTCGTAACGCATATATTTTTCGGTCTTTTTTTCAAACGGAGTGGGCAGTCCCCACGGAAGGCAATAATTTTCCACTATATCTATTTTATCATAAAGTGCGCCTTCTTTTCCACTGTTTTTTGAAATGTTAATCGAATAGTCAAAAAAATTTAAATATTTATCGCAATATTCTTCTCCCGTATAGCGTTTTCCCTCGTACTCAAAAGGGATCTCGATGTAATATTCGGTCTCGGTCCTTGCAAAGACCTGACCCGAGGCTCTGGTATAGCGCATTCCGTGCCGCTCACTTTCGTAAATACCGCTGACAAGAATATCTCCTTGGCTTACCGACTGTCCCGGCGAGACAGTCACGAATCCCCTGAAGATCCTGACCTCCTCGATTATTCCATCCTTCTTAGCCACGAGATTTGCGGGGGCGAACTCTTCTTCATCCTCACGCGGCTTTACCACCTCGCGAATCTGAACCTCCGCAACCGTTCCGTTTATATTTATCGACATCCACGAGATATTGTCGGTCTTCAGCATTATCTTATTCTCGATCCTGTCGGTGTTGGCTGCGGGAATATAGCATCCCACGAAAAAGCCCTCGCTGCGCAAAAGCTCTTTTACCTCGCTGACGGTAAGGGTCTCGTTTCCCGTGACGTTTATGTCCCACACGACCCTCCCCGAGAGTATCACCAGAGCCACCGCAATAAGTATCCCAGCAAAGGCCCCCACGCGCCACTTGTATCGATCCGCAATATAGGGCAGACCGCTCTTTTTTATTACCGTAAACTTTACTCCCCTCTCGTCCGCCGCCCTTTTAAGCTTTTTGAAAGCAGAGCCTCTCACCGAGAGAGATATACCGCCCGAAATCGGTTTGAAATCCGAATACGGAATACAGTAATACATACAAAGATTGAGCAGTGCCGCCGAGCTTTCGTAGTCTGCGAAGATCTTAACGCTTCCGAAGAAAAAATATGCTACGTTCATACATTCTCCTCCAACGGAGCGAGAGACGTGCCGAGGTCGACGCCAACGATCTCCCCCTCAACGGTCACCGCGCCCGTATTGAACGCGGTACAGATAAGTCCCTCTCCTCTGATCCTGACCTCAAATCCCCGCGCCGCCATTATCATTTCTCGGGGAGAATATTTGATTATTTTGCGGCATCCTCGCATAAGAAGTCGCTTTCTTTCTCTTATCTCGATCGACGTATCTCTCTGAAACGCGTCTGACGGAAGCGCGGTCTTATCCTCAAGAAATTTTACAAATCCGCCTTGTTTTTTGCGCTTTTTCTCACGTTCTTCGTTCATATTCAAACCTCGGACAAAATATATTTAGAATAAAAACGCTACCGAAACGGAGAATCCATATGACTAATTCGGAAAAACGGCAAGCGCTTGCGGCAACAGTTACGGGCGTTGCCGCAGCGGCGATCTTTCTTCTCTTTCTCGTTCGCTCGGACGTAGCAATAGATTATATGAAGCTTGGGCTTAAACTATGCGCAAACACCGTGATCCCCTCGCTCTTCCCGTTTACCGTAGTATCCGCGATCCTCGTAAACAGCGGCGTGGCGCTTCGGCTCTGCCGTCCCCTCGCTCTGCCGTCGCGGCTTATCTTCGGAGTAAGCGAGGGGGGCGCCTGCGCCTTCCTTATAGGGACGGTATGCGGATTTCCTTTGGGCGCAAAGGCGCTCTGCAATATGTACGACAGAGGCTTGATAACGAAAAGCGAATTTGAAAGAGTGCTTACCTTTTGCAATAATCCCGGCTCCGCCTTCGTTATCAGCGCCGTTGGACTTTCACTGTTCGGAAGTGTCCGCATAGGCGTGACGCTATACGTCTGCATGATAATTTCGGCGGTTCTGGTGGGTTTTTTCAGCAGATTTTTCTTAAAAAAGCAAAAAGGCGTTTCCGCAAGTCCCGAAAAGATCACTGTGGGAGTTTCTTCCACGGGAGTAAGCCTGTTTACCGACGCGGTTAAGGATTCCGCGCTCTCAACGCTGACGGTATGCGCTATGATCGCCTTTTTTTCCTCGTTAACGGGGTGTATCGGGGCGACTCTGTCACGGCTTGGCGTTTCCGAGTTGCCGATCGCCCTCTTCTCGGCGTTTTTCGAAATGTCGGGCGGAGTCAGCGCGCTTTCGACTTTTTCTCCGAAATTTGCTGTCGTACTCAGCGCGGCTGCTTTGGGCTGGTCGGGGCTGTCGGTGCATTTTCAGGTAACGTCACTTTGTTCGGGGCGAGGCATATCATTCAAGCCATATTTTGCGGCAAAAGCTCTCCAATCGCTTCTCGGCGCGGCTCTGACTGCGATCGCTCTGAAAGCTCTTCCGATCGAGTCCTACGCGTTTTCGGATTTTTCAAAATTCTTTTTGCAAAACGGTTTTTCATCAGATACGGTATTCTTTTGGGGAGTAATTTCGGTTGCATTGTTCCTATCGGGGGCGGTCTGCTTTTGGAAAAAATCGAGGGGGCAAAAAAAACGCAAAAAAAGATAAAAAAATTTGCAAAAAGGGGTTGACAAACGGGATTTTGTTTGATATAATATACAAGTCGTCGAGATAAGACGATTTGCTGGTATGGCTCAGTTGGCAGAGCACGTCATTGGTAATGACGAGGTCATCAGTTCGAATCTGATTACCAGCTCCAAAAATCCAACCCTATAGGGTTGGATTTTTTGTTTTATATAGTTACAAGTCGTCGAGATACGGCGATTTGCTGGTATGGCTCAGTTGGCAGAGCACGTCAATGGTAATTGACGACTCACGTTCGCTTGCGCTCACTTTGCGAGTTTGCTTCGCAAACGTCGGGTCACAGTCGAATCTGATTACCGGCTCCAAAAATCCATCGCAATAGCGGTGGATTTTTTTTGTTTCTATAACATTTCAAATTTTGATTTGTCGGGGAGAGATAAGTGCAGAGTTCAGAGTGCAGAGTTACGGATGATTTTCGCTTGAGGCGAAAATCTGCATTTCTTTTTATTTGTATAGTAAATTTATTGAAGAAACCCGACAAAGGAGGGTTTCAACCTCAACTCTGCACTCTGCACTCCATCCGTAAACTCCAGTTTATCAACGAACGCAAAAACGGGCGGCCAATGACCGCCCCTACGACAATGTTTATCTTAAACGCACCGTTAAACTGCAATTTATCAACGAACGCAAAAACGGGCGGCACGATGACCGCCCGTTGGCATTTTATTGAAATTATTATCAGTCTTCCTTCTCCCCCGAAAGCTTTCCGTAGAGAAGAAACGCAAGCACGACGGCGCAAGCTCCCGAAACTATCTTACCCACGATCACAGGCAAAAGATACTCCTCGCCGCCGGGGTATGCCATCGTAAACGCCATATGACTGCAAAACGTAAACGCTCCCGAAACCGCAAACGCAGAATTTATCATCATTCCCTTTTTGTTCATTCGGTTCATCATCCCGAACGCGGTCGCGCTGGTGGCAAGAGAAGCCACGATGCAAAGCGTGCTTTTATCGTCGATCCCAAGCTTACCGCCAAGCTTTTCAAGCGGCTTTTTAAGGAGCCTTGAAACGAGGGTGACGAGCGGGAACATTCCCGTCATTACGATGCTTGCGTTGAGACAGACCATAGCGCCCGACTCCACCGTGTCGATAAGCGGAATCAGCGGCAGATCCACCGTGTTTCCGAAAAACTCCGCGGGTGTTATTTTGGAAATGAGGAAATTATATATCCCCATCATAAGTCCGACGATTATCACAGCGTTTATAACAAAACCAAAGACCTTAAACACCTTGACGCAGGCATTGGGGAAAAGGATAAGCGCTACCGCCACAAGTCCCGAAAAGATCACGAGCGGCAGAAGATTCGAAAGCAGAGTCAGGACGGGCAAGCCGCATATAAGTCCGCTTATAAAGCAACCTACGGGGACGGTCACGACACCGCAAAGCAGACCGAAGCAGAGCTGTCTTTGGTTCTCCTTCGCTACGAGTCCCAGTGCAAACGGGATTGTAAACGAGACCGTGCATCCCATCATAGACGACACTACGAGACCGTTGAACATACCCACGGCGGGATCGGTCGCTACCTGAGTCGCAAGAGGCGCGCCGCCCATATCGTTGGCAAGAAGCATCGCGGGCAATATCGACGGATCAAGGTGCAGAGCGTCCGAAATAAAGCTCATCACGGGGCTCAGAAGCTCGGCAAGCATAGGCGCTAAGACCAGCATACCTATCATCGAGAGCGCCATTGCGGAAAAAAGCTTGAACGCGCGCTCAAATTCCTCACCCAAACGCAGCTTGTTTCCTATAATATAGTCAACCGCCGCAACGGTGGAAAAGATCAATACCAAAACGATCAAAACAGTCATTTCAATCCCTCAGTCCGATAGCTTCAAAGCCCTTATTTGTCAAAACGAATTTTTCTTTGAATCCGCACTCCGACAGCATTTCCGCACATTCGTCGAATACAGATCGAGATATCTCTCGTCGTGGCAGTCCGACGAAATTATAGCGCCGAAGCCTCTCTTTTGAAGCTCTCGCAACAGATTCATCATAGGATAAGGAGTTTTTCTGTATCCTCTGGCGATCGCTCCCGTATTGACCTCAAAAATATCTATCTTCCCTTTCAGCGCGTCCATAGCGTCGGTTGCATAGGACAGATATTCACGGGATTCGGGATCGAAAAGCGGAACGCTGTCAATATTTTTTGTCAGAAGGTCGAAGTGACCTATAATATCGAAATTTCCGTACTCGGGAAGGCTCGACAGATGCTCGTAATAGCATTTTGCAAAAGCAAGACCGTCGCCGCCAAAGCGCTCGGAAACGACCTTTTCGATCGCTTCCGCGCTCACGTCCATATTGAAGACCTCGCCGTCCTTTGACAGATAGTGAGTAGAGCCTATCATATATTCCCAGCCCTCTTTTGAGTCGTCGCAGAGCATCTCGTACTCAAATCCGCAGAAAATATCGATCTGCCCCCTGTATTTTTCTTTAAGGGCGTATATCTCCTCGCGGTACGCGCGCGTGGTCTCGTGAGTTACATGCTTATAGCTTGAATACTTCATATGTGCGTGACCCGAAAAACCAAGAGAATCAAATCCCTTGGCAATAGCGGCTCTTATCATTTCCTCGGGGGTATCAACACCGTCGCAACGAGTGGTGTGAGTATGTAGATTTTGTTTGTATTTCATAAAATTTCTCTAAATGAATAATCCACTTTACAGCTTAATAATCGTAATTGGTCCCTATTCTCGTTATTGATTTTGCTTTTTTAAGATTCTGACCGTTGACATTGACGGTTGCAAGCACTCCCGAAAGCTTATTGGTAAAGAGATCGTTGATTATTTCATCGCTGAGGCTTCCGAAGAAATCCTCGTACTCGCTTTGTGAATACTTTCCATCTTCAAGCTCGTATTTCATTATAACGTGATATCCGTGCTCGGTCTCTACCACCGAAACGTCGCCGACTTCCATAGTTTTAAGCTCTGCCACTATAGTATTTATATAGGGATACTGGGTGTATTCGACATTCTCGGATTTTGAAAGATAATATCCGTCCTTATAGGTCTCAAACAGCAGTTCTTCTTCGGCGATCTCAGCCATTTTTTTCTCAAAGGCTTCAAAATCGGATGCCGCAATACCGTTTGCGATCGTTTGCGCTCTTTCGCTTCTCACCGCATTCTCTTCTGCCGTATATTCGTATTTGACGGCATTTCCGTTCTCGTCCAGCTTTTCCGCAGGGCTACCATTCTCCTTGTCGTAAAGAATTACGCCGTTTGAGTCGAAATATATTATCTGACCGAGACCGCTCTTATCCTCATAGTCGTCTCTGATATAATATCCCTTTTCGTCGTATCGGTAGGTTCCGTTTTCGGTATCGTATAGGGGCTTTGAGGTTTCGGGATCAAAATATACAAGATTATTCTGATAGTCATACTCAAACTCATATCTGACCTTGCGGAAAAGTATCTGCTTGAATCTTACGTAATTATTCTTATAATACTCTTCTTTTACGGTCTCGGAAATAAGCTCACCGTCTCCGTAAAGATAGTTCTTCAGATATTCGTACTTTGCTTCAATGATATAACAGCGGCGAAGAGCCTCTACGTCAACGCCGAAGGGGCTTATGATTTTATTGAACGCGTCGGTGTCGTGATCACCGTCGTATTCGATATAAAAGCCTATATCTTCCTCTATCTGTTCGAGCTTGCTTTCGGGAAGCTCCAGCTCTTCCTCGTCGAAAAGCACGGCAGCCGCAAGATAGCTCTTGCACGCCTCAAGAGCGTATTCATTATAATACTGCTCTCGGGTCTTATCGGTACCCTCCATGGTTGCGTACCAAAAATCGGGGTCAGTGACCTTATTACCGTTTCTCGCAAGATCCGCTCTCACTCTTGAAAGCATGAATTCATAGAAGAAAACCGGTATTTCGATTCCGCCGCACTCAAGAACGGGACTTACATCCATAACCGTTTGAGCTTCTTCTTTTTTAGCGCAAGCTGAAAACAAAGAGCACAGAGTCAGCGCGGCAAGCATAATTGCAACCATTTTCACCGTCACGGCTTTGATCCTTAATCGTTTCATTTTAAATTCCTTCACAAAAACTTTAATTAGTAAAGAGTATTGACCTCAACCTCGGAAATCATAGGGGCAGAGTCAAGAGCGTCGTAATCTATAACTACCATTGACTCGTATTCCTTGCATTTTTCATCAAAAAGCTCGGCAAAAAGATTTACGTAATAATCCGAAAACGTATCCTTATAGCTTTCATTGTCGTAAGCTCCCGCCTCGACCTCAAATCTGCACACAAGGTGAAATCCGTAGGAGGACTGGACTACCGAGCAACCGTAGGCGTCAGATTTTTTGACGTTTTCGGCTATATTATCAAGATAAACGAGATCTTCGCTTATGGAACCGTAATATGCGCCGCTTGCGTTGAGATACATTATCTCTCCGTCGCTTTCACCCTCACCGTATATTTCGGCATGCTCCAAAAAGGCGTCGATATCGCCGTTACAGGCATTAAGATAAGCATCGACCTTTTTCGCAAGCTCTTCTATCTCTGCGGTGGTCATATTTGTAGTTTTTTTGACTACGTTTCCGTCCTCATCCTTCTCGGTCTCGTATCCCGCAACACCGTTCACCTTGTCGTAAGCGACCTTGCCCTCCGCGGTAAAGTATCTGACGTTTTTGAATTCGTCGACCACCACCTTACCGAATTCGTCGGTTTCGGGATAGCCGTTTTCTGTGTCGTAAGCTATCGCGGTGTAATTATCGTCGGTGTAATAGACCTGATCGTTAAACTCGTCGGTCTTGGGAACGTATGAGTAGGTAGATATAAATATCTGACCGAAAGCCACGTAATTCTCACTAAGATACTTCTCCTTCACCTCGATGTCGACCTTTTCGCCTTTGGTTCCGTACAAATGCTCCTTGATCATACTGACCTTTACGTCAAGTATGAGTAACTCGCGGAGGATATCGTAGTTTGCGCCGAAGCTCTTTAGAGTAGCGTTTAAATTGTTCTTGGATCCAGCCTGCTTAACGTAGGCATCCATCAAAGAATCCACTATTGCAACGCGGTCGTCGGTAAGAGTGAGTCCGTAGAGATCAAAGAGATAGTCTGCTATAAGATACCTGCTCGCCTGTTCCTGAACGCTGACGGTAAAATAATCGTCGTAGGTAGTTCCGTCGGTTGAAATTATAGTTCTCCAGAAGGTCGAATTACTCACGTTATAGCCGTAATCGCTGAGCGTGCCCTTCATGCGTGAAAGAAGTAATTGGTAAGTATTTACCGATACGCTTTTATCTTCAAGGGTCATTACGCTTTCGGATTTTGAAGAACAAGCGGCAAAGAGCGACATAACCATGCAAAAAGCAATCAGCACGGTTATAATTCTGACAGTTTTTTTCATTTATATTTACCTTTCGGGCTTTTTTGTCAAAAAATATCTTTAACTATTATACATTGAATTTATTCTTAATCTTTTTCTTCATTTTGTACAGTTTCAAGATATTTTTCAAACAATCTGTAAATTATCATCAAAGAATTTTCGTTTTGCTTAAGCTTCAACACACCGATGCTTTCACCCGAACCCGGGATAACTCTCAGCTTTCCGCCCGTCAGAAACGACAGCTCAACAAAGACCTCCATATCGGGTCTTTCCTGATAAAATCTGATCTCTCCCGCGTTTTCGGTGATCTGCCTGAAGCCTATCTCCTCTGCCATTGCTCGGATAAGTGCGATACGAATAAGATTGTCTACCGCCTGAGGCATATCACCGAAGCGGTCAAGCAATTCGTCGGCAATATCGTCGGCGTCGTACTGATTGCGGATAAGGGCTATCCGCTTGTAGAGCGTCATTCGCTGCCCCGCGTAACGAACGTATTTTTCGGGTATGTGAGCGTCGTGGGCAAAACTTACGACACACTCGCTTCTCTCCTTCACGGTCTCTCCCTTTTCTTCAAGAACGGCATCGTTGAGAAGCTTGATATAAAGATCGTAGCCAATAGCTTCAAGGTGACCGTGCTGCTCGGCACCGAGAATATTTCCCGCTCCGCGTATCTCCATATCTCTGAGAGCTATGCGGAATCCCGCACCGAACTCCGCGTATTCCTTTATAGCCTCAAGCCTTTTTTGCGCTATCTCGGAAATGCCTTTGTTCTTGGGATAGGTGAAATACGCGTATGCTCGCCTTGATGATCTGCCAACTCTGCCTCGAAGCTGATGGAGCTGGGATAATCCCAGTCTGTCGGCTCTGTCGGCTATAAGAGTATTAGCGTTCGGAATATCTATTCCCGTTTCGATTATAGTGGTACTTACAAGCACGTCTATCTCACCTGAGAGCATTCTGCTCCAGATATCCTCAAGCTCATCCTTATCCATTTTTCCGTGAGCTACCGTAACTCTCGCCTCGGGGATCGCCTTGGAGATCTCTGCGGCAACGCGATCTATTGACTCAACGAAATTGTGGATATAAAAGACCTGACCTCCGCGGCGCAGCTCTCTGCGTATGGCTTCAAAAATAATAAGCTCGTCGTATTCGAGAACGTAGGTCTGTACGGGCAAACGGTCTCCGGGGGCTTCGTCAAGAAGCGAAATATCGCGGATGCCTCCCATAGCCATATTAAGGGTTCTGGGGATAGGTGTTGCGGACAGAGTCAGCACGTCGATGTTACCGCCAAGCTGCTTGAGTTTTTCCTTTTGCGCTACGCCGAATCTCTGCTCCTCATCAACGATAAGGAGCCCTAAATCACGGAATTTGACCTCTTTGCCAAGCAATTTATGGGTTCCTATGATTATATCCGTGTCTCCCCTTTCAAGTCGGCGCAGCGACTGTTCTATTTGTTTGGGAGTGCGGAAACGTGAGATCATATCGATATTGACGGCAAAATTTCTCATTCTGCTCTGCGCGGTCTGAAAATGCTGTAGAGCAAGAATGGTAGTGGGCACCAAGATCGCTACCTGCTTACCCGAAAGCACGGCTTTGTAGGCGGCGCGAAGGGCAACCTCGGTCTTGCCGTAACCAACGTCTCCGCAAAGAAGTCTGTCCATCGGCGTGGGTCTCATCATATCCTGCTTGATGTCGGAAATTGCGTCGAGCTGACAGTCGGTCTCGTCAAAGTCGAAGGATTCCTCAAAGCTTTTCTGCATATCGTCGTCGGCGCAGAAAGCATATCCCGGACGTCTCGCTCTTTCGGCGTAAAGCTTGATAAGATCCTTCGCCATTTCACGCACCGCACCCTTGGCTCTGGCGGTGGACTTTTTCCACTGCTCGCCTCCCATTTTGGAGAGCTTGACAAGCCCGTCGTCGGAGTGCGCGCCGATATATTTTGAAACCAGATCAAGCTTTTCGACGGGCATACAAAGACGGTCCGAGCCTGCGTACTGAATGTTTATATAATCGCGGCTGACGCCGTCGATCTTAATATTTTCAATTCCGAGATAACGTCCGATACCGTAGGTCTCGTGAACGACGATATCGCCTACTTCAAGCTCGGCGTAAGAAAGGATAGCCTTTGCGTCGTCACGCTTTTTATGCCTTCTTTTACCTTTTCCGCTTGCGTGCAGACCGCCTGCGGCGCGTCCTCCTTCGGTGGATATCACCGCTATCCTCGGCTTTACAAGCTCGTATCCTCCGATGCTCTTTTTCCACGTGATATATACGATATTCGGTTGCAATTCATCCGCAGTTCCCACCTCCCCCGAGGACAGAACGGCGGTAAAATCAGCGTCTCTCAAAATATCGGCAAGATTTTTCGCGGCGGTCTCGTTTTCGGTCATAATTACGACCTTATATCCGCCGTGCTGATAGCTGACAAGATCCTCGCAAAGCAGATTCAGATTTTCGGTATACGAGACCGTTTGACGGGTACTGAATCCAAACATTCCCGAAAGCCTCTTACCCGAAAGTCCGCCCGAAAGCGAATTAAGATGAAGAGTAACGTTCTGATCGCAAAAATACTCAAAAGCCTCGGCGGGCTTGGAATATTCGGCGTATTTTCCCGAGATCGTACCGCCCTCCATAAGCTCCTTAACGCTCTCCGCCTCGTGCCACTTCTCCGCCTTTAATCGGTCGTTGCAGGCGGCGGTGGAGTTTACGATAACAAGAGATTTTTCGTCAAAATAGTCAAGCAAGCACTGCTTTTCGGGATATACCAGCGTAGAATATTTATCTAAAAATCCGACCTCCGCAAGTTCACCCGACAGCGCCGTCAATTCTCTCGTCAGCGCCTCGCAAACCTTTTCGTCACTTGACTTTTTATATCTCTCACGTATTGCCTTTTCAATATCGGCACGCGTTTTTTCGTTTACGAGCATTTCCCTTGCGGGTGTAAAGCTCGCACTGTCAACGTTTTGGGTAAGTCGCTGACTTTCGGGATCGAAAATACCCATTCTGTCAATTTCATCATCGAAAAACTCGATTCGTAAGGCGTGACTTCCCGTGCGCTTTTCACCGTCTGCGCACTCAAAGCTTCCGTTTGGAGGAAAAACGTCAACGATACCGCCGCGCAGAGCAAACTGCCCCGAGACCTCTACCATATCAACTCTTGAATAGCCTGCCGCCACAAGCTTTTTCGCAAGATCGGCTGGTTCTATTCGGGTGTCAAAGTCTATTTTAATTATATTATTTTCAAGGATCTCACGGGGGATCGTGTAACCCAGAGAAACGTCGGGGGTCGTAAGAACTACATCAAGCTCGCCCGATATAAGTCCCGACAAGACTTTAAGCCTCTCATGCTCAAACTCATGAGAGGCGGTTATATTATAAAAAGTAAGGTCGCGCGCCACGTAAAACGCCGAGCGCAAGCCAAACTGCTCAAGGTCGCGACGAAGTCTTTGACATTCTTTTTCCTCGGAACAGATAATAAGCGCCGCGCCCCGTCTTTTCTCCTCGGTATCTTCAAGAAGCGATACGGTAAGAGCATCGGCAGCTCCACCCGAAAGTCCGCTTGCCAAGATCGGCAAGGACTTGTCGCGGAAGCATTTTTCCACGGTTTCAAGGAGTTGGATATACTCCCTGTCAGCGCGTATCGGGGTTGTTAATATATTTGGCATTTTGCCTCCGAATTAAATGATAAATTGCAATTTATGGGTGAGGCGATTGCTAACGAAAGCCTCCCTCCGAGAGGGAGGGGGACCGCTTGCGGTGGAAGGAGCCTGCGGGGCGGTGAGGCAAAATTCGTTTCACCGCAACACATTCTCCCTCAGTCGCCTGCGGCGCCAGCTCCCTCCCGGAGGGAGCCTTACCGCGAAAATCTGCGTCGTTAAACACACCGACAAATCAAAAATTGAACCCTTTTTACTTCTTCGAATTACAGATCTGCATAGCGCCGTCTACGTCGCCTGCGAGAAGCTTTTCAAGTCCCTCGTAGCCTGTGACGAAGCAATCAAAGATCGCCTTTTTGTCTTCTTCCGAAAGATTGCCAAGCACCCAATCCGCCATATCGTAATCGGGATGTGGCTTTTTACCCACACCAAAGCGTATTCTCGGGAAACTATCCGAGCTCATAAGCGTAATTATCGACCTCAGGCCCTTCTGTCCTCCGTCACTTCCGCTCTTTCTCACTCTCATTCTTCCTACGTCGAGATTTACGTCGTCGGAAAGCACGATTATATTTTCCATAGGTATTTTATAGAAATTAGCCGCCTCTCTGACCGCCTCTCCCGATGCGTTCATAAAGGTCTGCGGCTTCATAAGAAGCACCCTCTTTCCCGCGATAGTCGCCTCGCCTACGAGAGCCTTAAACTTCGATTTGTTGACCGTCGCTCCGCACTTCTGCGAAATATAATCCATCGCCAAAAATCCCGCGTTGTGCCTCGTGTAAAAATACTTGTCTCCGGGATTTCCGAGACCTACCACAAGGTGTGTGATGGGAGCGAGAGCCTTGTCGTTGCGCTCGGTTTCTATCTTTTTAAAAATATCAAAAATGTTGGACATAATGTTATCCCCTTCTTTCTCGGTTCGGTTCAAAAGCCGCCGATGAAATTCACTGAACTAAACCGATATTTCAGTTGTCGGCAACCGATTTCAAATCAACTCAACGCCGAAAATCGCCACTTTTACGCAATAGGGGGTGTCAACTCCCGATATGGCGAAAAACCGGCTGAAATATCAACATTCACTAAATTATACTACAATTTATCCCATTTGTCAAATCTTTTTGTCACATTACATAAATGTTCACAACAAATTTACAAATTAAAGCCGATCTTTTTTATGCTAAACTATTCCAAAAGCACGAAATTTATGTTATAATATACGTTGCGAAACCAAAAATCCCCCAAAAATGCACGGACAAGCCCCGTGTAGGATGTTTTGCGGCATTTGGGCAAGCACGTCTCTATCGATTGGAAAATTGTTTCAGCGCAAGGCGAACCGGAGCAAGCAAAGCGAAGGCATAGTTACCTATGTCGAGCTGCTTGTGAGGAGCAACGAAGCGATGGACGATTTTTGAATCGATTAAACAGTTAAAAATTTTTTATATACGGAGGACAAATCCAATGGCAAAGAAGTATTGTTACCTCTTTACTGAAGGTAATGCAAACATGCGTGAGATCCTCGGCGGTAAGGGTGCGAACCTCGCAGAAATGACCAACATCGGTCTTCCCGTTCCCCAGGGCTTCACTATCTCCACTGAGGCTTGCACTCAGTACTACGAGGACGGCAGACAGATCAACGACGAGATCATGGCTGAGATTATGGAGTACATCGTTAAGATGGAAGAAGTTACCGGCAAGAAGTTCGGTGACCTCGAAAATCCCCTTCTCGTATCTGTTCGTTCCGGCGCTCGTGCATCCATGCCCGGTATGATGGACACTATTCTTAACCTCGGTCTTAACGAAGAGGTTGTTGAAGTTATGGCTAAAAAGTCCGGCAACGCTCGTTGGGCTTACGACTGCTACCGCAGATTTATCCAGATGTACTCCGACGTCGTTATGGAAGTCGGTAAGAAGTACTTCGAGGAGCTCATCGATAAGATGAAGGAAGAAAAGGGCGTTAAGCAGGACGTTGAGCTTACCGCTGACGATCTTAAGGAGCTTGC